>NZ_JBIVZG010000003.1:315866-648287 GCF_044759445.1 Streptomyces sp. NPDC101118
GCGGGGGGGGCCGGGGGCCTCGGGGGCCCCCCCCCCCCCCCCCCCCCCCCGCCCCCCCCCCCCCCCCCCGCGCGGGGGGGGGGGGGGGCCGCCCCCCGCCCCCCCCCCCCCCACTCTCGTCGGCAGGGCTTTTACGCCTCGGGGCCCCCGGGTAAAGTTAGGTTAGCCTCACCGAAACGAAGATCGGGAAGGCGCACCGAACATCCTTCCGGGAGGTGAACCGCGTGTACGTCTGCTCTTGCTTCGGCATCACCGACAAGCAGGTCAAGGACCACGCGGCGAACGGCGCCTGCACCCCCCGCCAGATCGCCTCGGTGACCAAGGCCGGCACCGACTGCGGCTCCTGCGTCCGCACCATCCAGGGCCTCCTCGGCCGTGGCGCCTGCCCGCGCCGCGAGCTCGTGGAGAAGGGCGAGAAGAAGGCCGTGCTGGCGGCCGACCCGGTGCTCGCCGAGTCCCGCCCCGCCCTCGCCGAGTCCCGCCCGGCCCTCACCGAGTCCCGCCCGGCGCCCTCCGTGGCCCCGCTGGCCGAGGGTGTGCCCGAGGCCGAGCTGGCCGAGGCGGCCTGACCGGCCCGACGGGTCCGACGGGGCAGAGGGTCCCACCGGCCTCGCGGCCCGTCCGGGATGGTCAGCTCTCCGGCTGCTCGATCAGCTGTGCGATGTACAGCGGCTCGCCGAGGGACTCGATCAGCTCCAGCTGGGTGTCGAGGTAGTCGATGTGGTGCTCCTCGTCCGCCAGGATGTCCTCGAAGAGCCGCGCCGAGGTGATGTCCCCCTTCCCGCGCATGACCTCGATGCCCCGCTTGAGCCGGTCGATCGCCTCGACCTCGACCTGGCGGTCGGCCTGGAACATCTCCGTGACCGTCTGGCCGACGCGCACGTGGAAGAGCCTCTGGTAGTTCGGCAGGCCGTCCAGCATCAGGATGCGCTCGGTCAGCTTGTCCGCGTGCTTCATCTCATCGATGGACTCTTCACGCGTGTACTTGGCGAGTTTCGTCCAGCCCTTGTTGTCCTGGATGCGATAGTGCAGCCAGTACTGGTTGATGGCGGTCAGCTCGCCGGTCAGCTGCTCGTTGAGAAATTCGAGGACCTCGGGGTCGCCCTGCATCGCAGAGGCTCCTTCCAACGCGTGTGGCTGGGCTCGGGCCCCGCCCAGGCTTGCCTGGGGGAGTTGGGCGCATCCTTGCACCGCCACCGGGGGCCGTCCAGTAAGTGCCTCCTTAGTAGGAGTTGCCCGAATAGGCCTTCGCTGGTCATGACCACCCCGTCCCGTCTGTCACCATGGAGTTATGGGTCAGCCGGAACGCCGGGAATCTCCGGGAGCAGAGCACCTGGAGCTTCCTCCGGGGCAGCGCTTGCAGCGTGGCTGGCCGGTCACCCACTACGGTCCCGTGCCCAAGTTCAAGCCGGACCGCTGGGAATTCAGGGTCTTCGGGGCCACCGCGGACGGCGAGAAGCACTGCTGGAACCACGAGGAGTTCTCGGCCCTGCCGTTCGCCTCGGTCGTCGCGGACCTGCACTGCGTCACGAAGTTCAGCATGCAGGGGGCCGAATGGGGTGGGGTGCTCGCGCGCACCGTCCTGGAACTCGCCCCGCCCGCGCCCAACGTCACGCACGTGATGGTGTGGGCCGAGTACGGCTTCAGCTCCAACATGCGCCTCTCGGACTTCGCTTCGGAGCGCACGGTCTTCGCCACGCACCAGGGCGGTGAGCCCCTCACCGCCGAGCACGGCTTCCCGCTGCGGCTCGTCGTCCCGCACCTGTACGCCTGGAAGGGCCCCAAGTGGGTGCGCGGCGTGGAGTACATGACGGCGGACCGCCGCGGCTTCTGGGAGGAGCGCGGCTACCACAACATCGGCGATCCCTGGCGCGAGCAGCGGTACTCGTACCAGGAGGAACCAGGGGACGGCCCGGAGCTGTAGCTCCGGGCCGGCCGTTCCCCGGGCGGTGCGTGCCGCCCTCCGGTGTGGCGGTGCGTCAGTGGTGGTACTGGTGCACCACCGCGTGGCCCTTGCCGCGGCCGATCATCCACTTGTTGACCGGAGTGGTGACGACGAAGGCGATCAGCAGCGAGATCGCCAGGACGAACCAGAACAGCGGGTCGGCCAGGTGCGCGTCCATCGCGCCGGGCCACAGGGCGATCACGCTGTTGTCGATCAGCTCCATCACGGCGATCGAGAGGGTGTCGGCGGCCAGGGCCACCCGGACCGCGGCGCGGAAGCCGACGCCGGCCTTGAGGATGCCGCGCAGGGTGAGCGCGTACCCGAAGAAGAAGGCCAGGATGATCGCCAGGATCATCGTCGAAACGTTTCCCCAGCCCAGTGCGGTGCCGATCACCATGCCGAGGACCTCGCCGATGGCGCAGCCGGTGAGGCAGTGCAGGGTGGCCTTCGCTGCCATGGCCCAGCTGACCTTGCCGTGACCGGCGTGGTCCATGTGGCCGTGGCCGGCATGCTCCGCGTGTCCGGTGTGGTCCATGTGTCCAGCGTGACCCATGTGCTCGGTGTCGTGGTGCGCGTGCTCCATCGGAAACCCCCAAAGCCAGGTATACGGTCCTGCCGATGTGCAGAACCGTATACCCCCCGGGGGTATTCCTCAACCGGTCAGTGGATCTCGCGGAGCTCCTTCAGCCGGGCGACGTCCGCCGCGTGCCCCTCCTTGCCGCCCGGCGTCTCGATGACGAGCGGCACGCCCTCCGTCGCGGGGTGCGAGAACAGCTCGCGGAACGCGTCCTCCCCGATGTGGCCCGCGCCGATGTTCGCGTGCCGGTCCCGGTGCGCGCCCACGCCCTCCTTGGAGTCGTTGGCGTGGATCAGCTTCAGGCGGCCCTCGCCGACCGTGTCCACCAGCAGGTCCAGGGTCTCCTTCGTCCCGCCCGGCGCGGCCAGGTCGTGCCCGGCCGCGAAGATGTGGCAGGTGTCCAGGCAGACGCCCAGCTTCGGATGGGCGTCCAGCGCCTCGAAGTACGGGCCGAAGTCCCAGGTCCGCGAGCACAGCGAGAAGCCCTGCCCGGCCGTGGACTCCAGCAGCAGGAACGGGTCGTCGTCGTGGGTCAGCTCGTCGAGCAGCGGCAGCATGTGCTCCCTGACCTGTGCGAACGCCTCCTCCCGAGGCCGTCCGCCGGTCGCCGAGCCGGTGTGCACCACCACGCCGAGCGCGCCGATCTCCCGGCCGCGCCGGAGCGAGTGGCGCAGCGACTCCACGGACCGCTCGACCGTCGCGGGGGTGTGCGAGCCGAAGTTGATCAGGTACGGGGCGTGCACGTACGCCGGGATCCCCTCGTCGGCGCAGGCGGCGCGGAACGCCTCGTCCTGGGCCGGGTTGCCCGTGGGGGTGGCCCAGCCGCGCGGGTTGGCGACGAAGACCTGTACGGTCTCGGCCCCCATCTCCCGCGCGTAGGTCAGCCCGACGCGGTCGAGCCCGCCGGCGACGGGCACGTGCCCGCCCACTGGGTTGCGCAGTGCTGTCGTCACAGTCCCTTGATCCTGATGGTGATCGTGCTGCCCTCGGGTGCCGTCGTGCCGCCCTTGACCGACTGGCTCGCCACGTCGTCGCTGAAGGAGATGAACGGCTTCTCCACCTTCACCTCGAAGCCGGCCTCCTTCAGGGCCCGCTTGGCGTCCTCCACGTTCCGGCCCGTGACGTCCGGCACCGGGACCATCCGCGGCCCCTTCGAGACGGTCAGCACCACGGTGTCGCCGGTGGCGGCCTTGGCGCCCGCGGCCACCGACTGGTTGGCCACCGTGCCCTGCGGCTGCGGGGAGTTGATCTGCTCCGTGGCGACCTGCACCTTGAGGCCCAGGTCCTCCAGCGCGGAGCGGGCGTCGTCCAGCGGGGAGCCGACCACACCGGGCACGTCCACCGGGGCGCCCTTGCTGACGACGATCGCGACGGCCGTGTCCGGGGCCCGCTTCTCGCCGGCCTCGGGGTCGGTGCCGATGACCGAACCGCGCGGGATCGCCCCGCTGAACGCCTGGCTGACCATGCCGGGGGCCAGTCCCACCTTGGCCAGCTCGGCCTTGGCCCGCTCCAGCGGGAGGCCCTTCACCTTGGGCACGGTGACGATCTCCGGGCCGCGGGACAGCACGAGTGCCACCGAGCCGTTCCCCCGGATCTGCGCGCCGGGCGCGGGGTCGGTGCCGATCACCTTGCCGCGCTCGACGGTCTCGCTGAACTGCTGGCGTACGTCGCCCACGTCGAGCCCCGCCTCGGCGAGCCGGTCCCGGGCCTCCGCCTCGGTCTTGCCGAGCAGGCTGGGTACGCGGGTGAACTGCCCGGCGCCGATGTACCAGACGCCGGCGCCGAGTGCGAGCACCAACAGCGCCCCCACCAGGGCGATCAGCGTGCCGCGTGCGGGCCGCCGCGGGGACGGGCGGGACGGCGCCCCCGGCGGCAGGGGCGGCACCGGCGGGTGTTCGAAGCGGGTGGTGTGGCTCACGTCGTCCGCGGGTGCGGACGCGGCGACCGGCCGGGGGACGACGCCAGTGCGGTCCTCGGAGGTGCTGTGGGCCTCGGCGCGCGACTGCGGCGGCACCGCGTCGAGCTGCGCGTCGCTGAGGGCGGCGCGGGCCTCGCGCACCTGCGAGAGGAGCATCACGGCGTCGTACGGGCGCAGGTCGGGGTTGCGCGCGGTGGCGGTGGCGACCAGCTCGTCCAGTTCCACCGGCATGCCGGCCACCGCGGCCGAGGGCGGCGGCACGTCCTCGTTCAGGTGGCGGTACAGGACCTGGGCCGGGGTGTCGCCGGAGTGCGGCTTGCCGCCGGTGAGCATCTCGTACAGCACGACGCCGCAGGCGTAGACGTCCACGCGGGTGTCGGTGGTGCCGTTCTCGATCTGCTCGGGCGCGAGGTAGGAGACGGTGCCGAGCACCGCGCCGGTGGTGCTGGTGACCGAGTCCACGGCCCTGACCAGGCCGAAGTCGGCGACCTTGACCCGCCCGTCGTCGCCGATGAGGACGTTCTCCGGCTTCATGTCCCGGTGGACGAACCCGGCCCGGTGGGCGGCGCCGAGCGCGGCGAGCACCGGCTCCAGGACGTCCAGCGCGGCGCGCGGCTGGAGGGCGCCGCGCTCGCGCAGCAGGTCGCGCAGGGTGCAGCCGCTGACGTACTCCATGGCGAGGTAGACGTAGGGCCCGTCGGTGCCCTGGTCGAACACGGCCACCACGTTCGGGTGCGCCAGCCGGGCCACGGACTTCGCCTCGCGGATGAACCGCTCGACGAAGGCGCCGTCGGCGGCGAGCGCCGGGTGCATCACCTTGAGCGCGAGGACGCGGTCGAGCCGGGTGTCGACGGCCCGGTAGACGGTGGCCATGCCGCCGACGGCGATGCGGGCATCGACGCGGTAGCGGCCGTCGATCACGCGCCCGACGAGCGGGTCTTCCAGGGTCGTATCCACCAGGGAATTCTACGAGTGGCCCCTCGCCTCCCGGCCCGGGTCCCCGTGGCTTGCGGCACACCTGTGACGTGCCGTTGCCTGCCGGGGGCGCGGTACCGGTCCCGTGCCGTTGCCTGCCGGGGGCGCGGTGCCGGTCCCGTGCCGGGCGCGGTGCGGCTGCGCTCCGTTGCCGCTGCGCGGAGCCGTTCCCCCACCCCGCCCCTTCCCGAAACTGGGGGCGCTGCCCCCAGACCCCCGCGCCTCAAACGCCGGCGAGGCTGATTTCCAGCCCCTCCGGCGTTTGAGGAGCGGGGTCCGGGGCGGAGCCCCGGGAAACGGAGAAAGGGCGGGGCGGGGAGAAAGCCCCGCAGGGCAACGACCCGCACCCGCACACGGCCCGCACCGCACCCGGCACGGGACCCGCACCCGGCACGGGACCGGCACGGGACCCGCACCCGGCACGGGACCCGCACCGGGGCGGGGGCGGTCAGAAGGCCGGGCGTTCCGGGTCGAGGGCGGCGCGGCCCTCCACGGGGGACGACGCCTCGGCGAAGTGCCGGCGAGGGATCCGCCCCGCCCGGTACGCCAGCCGCCCGGCGGACACGGCGTCCCGCATCGCCCCGGCCATCAGCACCGGCTCCTGGGCCCGCGTCACGGCCGAGGCCAGCATCACCGCGGAGCACCCCAGCTCCATCGCCAGCGCCGCGTCCGACGCCGTGCCCGCCCCCGCGTCGAGGATCACGGGCACGCCGGCCCGCTCGGTGATCAGCTGGAAGTTGTGCGGGTTGCGGATGCCGAGCCCGGAGCCGATCGGCGAGCCCAGCGGCATGATCGCCGCGCACCCCGCGTCCTCCAGCTTCCGCGCGAGCACCGGGTCGTCGTTCGTGTACGGCAGGACGGTGAACCCGTCGTCCACCAGCACCTCGGCGGCGTCCAGCAGCTCGACCGGATCCGGCAGCAGGGTCCGCTCGTCGGCGACCACCTCCAGCTTGATCCAGTCGGTGCCCAGCGCCTCCCGGGCCAGCCGCGCGGTCAGCACCGCCTCGCCGGCCGTGAAGCACCCGGCGGTGTTCGGCAGCACCCGGATGCCCAGCTTGGACAGCACGGAGAGCACCGAGCCCTGCACCGTGGGGTCCAGGCGGCGCATCGCCACCGTGGTCAGCTCGGTGCCGGAGGCGACCAGGGCCCGCTCCAGTACGTCCAGGCTGGGTGCCCCGCCGGTGCCCATGATCAGGCGGGAGGAGAAGGTCCGGCCGCCGAGGGTGAAGAGGTCCGACATGCTCAGCCTCCCTGCACCGCGGTCAGCACCTCGACCCGGTCGCCGTCGCCCAGGGCCGTCGCCGGCCACTGGCCGCGCGGCACCACGGTCTCGTTGACGGCGGCGGCCACACCGGAGGGGGCCGAGGTCAGGGTGGCGACCAGCGCGTCCAGCGTGGTCCCGGCGGCGACCTCGCGGGGTTCGCCGTTCACGGACACGGTCATCGGGACTCCTTCGTGGATACCCCGGCCGTCAGGCCGGGGAGGAAGTGAAGCTCCCGCGGAGCGGGGCAGGGAAAGCCGGTTCGCCCCTTGGGCGGAGCGGAGTTGTCAGTGGCGGCCGGTAGGTTGCGCGCGTGCATCTGCGGTACTCCTTCCGGATCGAGCCGACCGCGGTTCAGCGTCTTGCGCTGGCCCGTACGTTCGGCTGCGCCCGGGTGGTCTTCAACGATGCGCTCGCCGCCCGAAAGGCCGCCTGGCAGGCGGACCGGTCGAAGATCCCGACCGGGGTTCTGGCGCGTCGGGTGATCACCGAGGCGAAGCGCACGCCCGAGCGGGCATGGCTGGCGGAGGTGTCCGTGGACGCGCTCCAGTCCGCCCTCCGTGACCTGGATGCGGCGTACGCGAACTTCTTCGCGTCGGTGTCGGGGAAGCGCCGCGGGCGTCGTGTGGGTCTGCCGGTGTTCAAGGCGAAGAAGGAGACGCGGCAGTCGGTCCGGTTCTCGGAGAACGGGTTCCGGCTGTGGGAGAACGGTCGGCTGAACCTCGCGAAGATCGGTGACGTTCGGGTCCGCTGGTCCCGGCCCCTGCCTTCCTCCCCGTCGTCGGTGACGGTGGTCAAGGACGGGGCGGGCCGGTACTACGCCAGCTTCGTCGTGGACGTCGACCCGCAGGAGCTGCCGCCGGTCGACGCCGAGGTCGGCATCGACCTGGGACTGACCCACTACGCCGTGCTCTCCGACGGGCACGTGATCGACAACCCGCGCTTCCTGCGCCGCGCCGAACGGCGCCTGCGCAAGGCCCAGCAGACCCTGAGCCGCAAGGCGAAGGGTTCGAAGAACCGGGCCAAGGCCCGGATCAAGGTCGCCCGCGCTCACGCGAGGGTGGCCGATGCGCGCAGGGACTGGTGCCACCAGACCGCTTCGAGGCTGCTCCGCGACAACCAAGCGGTCTACCTCGAAGACCTGGCGGTCTCCGCCCTGGCACGCACCCGCCTCGCCAAGTCCGTCCACGACGCCGCGTGGGGCATGTTCCGGCGCGTGCTGGAGGAGAAAGCCGCCCGCTGCGGCCGGCACGTGGGTGCGGTGGCGCGCTGGCTGCCCTCCTCCCAGACGTGTTCGGTGTGCTGGGTGGTGGACGGGAGGAAGCCGCTGCACGTGCGCACCTGGCGGTGCGAAGGCTGCGGTACCGAGCATGATCGTGACCTCAATGCGTCGCGTGTGATCCTCGCCGCCGGGCAGGCGGAGAGGCTAAACGCCCCTGGAGGGCCGGTAAGACCTGGAGTGGAAATCCCACGCCAGGCACGGCCCGACGAGCGGGGAACCCACCCGAAGGCCCAGCCGGTGACCACCGGCAGCCAGGCGGGAATCCCCGTCCTTCAGGGCGGGGAGGACGTCAAACGAGGGACTCCTCACGTACTGCTGCGGGGGAGAAGCGGCGGGGCGTGAACGCGCGGGCCACCTCCGGGAGTTCACCGGTGGCCAGCAGCTCCGCCATCACCTCGCCGGTGAGGGGGGTCAGCAGCACGCCGTTGCGGTAGTGCCCGGTGGCCAGGTGCAGGCCGGGCAGCTCCGTGGGGCCCAGCAGCGGGGCGTTGTCGGGGGAGGCGGGGCGCAGGCCGGCCCGGGTCTCGGTGAGCGGGAGTTCGGTCAGGCCGGGCACCAGCTCGTGGGCGTCGCGGAGGAGTTCGTACACCCCGCCCGCGGTGACGGTGGTGTCCCAGCCCAGTTCCTCGCTGGTGGCCCCGA
Organism: Streptomyces sp. NPDC101118; assembly: GCF_044759445.1. NCBI lineage: Bacteria > Bacillati > Actinomycetota > Actinomycetes > Kitasatosporales > Streptomycetaceae > Streptomyces > Streptomyces sp. NPDC101118. Next base: position 324,467 of record NZ_JBIVZG010000003.1, read on the forward strand.
CGACCAGCTCGCCGTTCTCCCGGGGCACGAGGTAGACGTGGCTGCCGCGGACCACCGCGCGGACCGTGCGGGTCAGGAACGGCGCGTACGCCCCCGGCACCGTCAGCCGCAGCACCTGTCCCTTGACGGGCCGGACCGGCGGCACGACCTCCGGCGGCAGGCCTGCCAGCCGTCCGCTGTGGCTGCCCGCGGCCAGTACCACCTGGTCGGCGGAGAGTTCCTCGCCGGTGTCGAGCACGGCGCCCGTGGCGCGGTCGCCGGTGACGGTCAGCCGCTCCACGGAGGTCTGGTGGAAGAGCACGCCGGCCCGCTCGCAGGCCGCGACCAGGGCGGCGGCCAGCCGCCGCGGGTCCACCTGGTGGTCGCCGTCGACGCGCAGCCCGCCGCGCACCCCGGGTGCCAGCATCGGCTCCAGACGGCGGCACTCGCGGCCGGTCAGCCACTCCGACTCCAGCCCGCAGCGCCGCTGCAGCGCGTGCAGCTCGCGCAGGTGCGTACGGTCGTCCGCGTCCAGCGCCACGGCCAGCGTGCCGCAGGCGCGGTAGCCGATGTCCAGGCCGCCGCTCGCCTCGGTCAACTCCGCCTCGAACTCGGGGTAGCGGGCGGCGGAGGCGAGGTTGAGCCCGAGCAGGGTCTCCTCGCCGTAGTGGAGTTCGGTGACGGCGGCGAGCATGCCGGCCGCCACCTGGGCGGCGCCGCCGCCCGGCCGCGGGTCGGCGAGCGCGGTGCGCAGCCCGCGCCGTGCGGCCCGCCAGGCCGTGACCAGGCCGATGATCCCGCCCCCGATGACGAGGACGTCGGATCCCTTACGAGATGAGTGCATGGGCGTCCAGCCCCTCCCTTCGCCGGCATGACCCGGATCAGGTTCGTACGGTCGGAGGCCGGCCAGCCTCCCTCTCAGCCCGGTCCGCCCGGGCTCCCGCGATAGGTACGGTGGCCAGACTATCCCCCGGCCGCGAGCGCGGGTAAGGCCGCCCGCGAGCACGCCGCGAGCGCCGCTCCGCCCCGGAAGGACACCGACTTTCCTGACGGTCCGTCAGGTGGTTAGGGTGTGCGGCGTGAGCGATCAGCTGAGTCAGACCCAGGACACGGCGCACGGCGTCGTCATCGTCGGCGCGGGCATGGCGGGCGTGCAGACCGCCGTGGCCCTGCGCGAACAGGGCTGGACGGGACCGGTGACCCTGCTCGGCGCCGAACCCCACCAGCCGTACGACCGGCCGCCGCTCTCGAAGGCGGTGCTGCTCGGCAAGGCCGAGGACTCCGCCTTCGACGTCGACTTCCAGGGGCTCGGCATCGAGCTGCGCCTCGGCGTCGAGGTCACCGGGCTGCGCGCCGCCGACCACGAGGTGGACACCTCCGCGGGCCCGGTCCCGTACGCCACCCTGGTCCTCGCCACCGGGGCGGAGCCCCTCACCCTCCCCGGCACCGAGGGCGTGCCCGGCGTACACCTGCTGCGCACCCTCGACGACGCCGAGCGGCTGAAGCCCGTGATCACCGAGCGGCACGACATCGTCGTGGTCGGCGCCGGCTGGATCGGCGCCGAGTTCGCCACCGCCGCCCGCGAGGCCGGCTGCGCCGTCACCGTGGTCGAGGCGGCCCCCCGCCCGCTGGCCGGCGCGCTGCCGGCCGAGGTCGCCGAAGCGATGTCCGGCTGGTACGCCGAGGCCGGCGCCCGCCTGGTGACCGGTGCCCGGGTGGCCAAGGTGGCCCCCGGCGCCGTGGTGCTCGCCGACGGCACCGAGCTGCCCGCGGGCGCCGTGGTCGTGGGCATCGGCGCCCGGCCCGCCACCGGCTGGCTCGACGGCTCCGGCATCGAGCGCGGCGCGGACGGCTCCGTCACCGCCGACGACCGCCTGGCCACCTCGTTGGCCGACGTGTACGCGGTCGGCGACTGCGCCTCCTTCCCGTCGGCGCGCTACGGCGAGCGGCTCGTCGTCCACCACTGGGACAACGCCCTCCAGGGCCCCCGGGTGGTGGCCGCGAACATCCTGGCCGGGCCCGGCGGCGAGGCGCAGGCCTACGATCCGGTCCCGTACTTCTGGTCGGAGCAGTTCGGGCGCTTCGTGCAGTACGCGGGCCACCACGCCGAGGGCGACACGCTGGTCTGGCGCGGGGACCCGGCCGAGGCCGCCTGGTCCGCCTGCTGGCTGCGCGGCGAGGCCCTGGTGGCGGTGCTGGCCGTGGGCCGGCCCCGTGACCTGGCGCAGGGCCGCAAGCTCATCGAGAGCGGGGTCCCGGTGGACCCGGCCCGGGTGGCCGACGCCGCGGCCCCGCTGAAGTCCGCCGCCCGCTGACGGGTGGGGGTGCGGCTCGCCGTACCCCCTCCGGCACCGCCCGGGTACCGGCTGTCGGTCCGGGATGGCAGGCTTGTCCCGTGACCGAGATTGACGCAAAGATCGATGCTCTCGTCCCCGAGTGGCTCTACCTCCCCGACATCGCCGAAATGCTGGACGTTGAGGTGACGCGCATCCGCCAGCTGGTGAAGGAGGGCCAGCTGATCGCGGTGCGCCGCGGTGAGAACCGCGCCCTCCAGGTGCCGGCCGCCTTCATCGACGGCGACAAGGTGGTCAAGGGCCTCTCCGGAACCCTCACGCTGCTGCGGGACGACGGCTTCACCGACGAGGAGATGCTGGAGTGGCTCTTCACGGCGGACCCGACCCTGCCCGGCACCCCGGCCCAGGCCCTGAGTGAGAATCGCGGCACGGAAGTGAAGCGCCGCGCCCAGGCGCTCGCCGTCTGATCCGAACCGAACCACCACGCGGTGTGCGGGCCCGAGCGGCCCGTGCACCGCCCCACCCGGGGGGTACCTCCATGTCCGTCGACGCCCGCGCCGCCCTGTCCGACGCCCGGCTCTACCTGTGCACGGACGCGCGCAAGCGCCAGGGGGACCTCCCCGAGTTCCTCGACGCCGTCCTCGCGGGCGGGGTCGACATCGTGCAGCTGCGCGACAAGGGCATGGAGGCCGCCGAGGAACTGGAGCACCTCCAGGTCTTCGCCGAGGCCGCCCGCCGCCACGGCCGGCTGCTCGCGGTCAACGACCGCGCCGACGTCGCCCACGCCATCGGCTCCGACGTGCTGCACCTCGGCCAGGGGGACATCCCCGTCCCGGCCGCCCGCGCGATCCTGGGCGAAGGGGTGCTGATCGGCCGCTCGTGCCACGCGGAGTCCGAGGTCGCCGCGGCCGCCGCCGAGCCGGGCGTCGACTACTTCTGCACGGGCCCCTGCTGGCCCACCCCCACGAAGCCCGGCCGCCACGCCCCGGGCCTCGACCTGGTCCGGTACGCGGCCTCGCTCGGCCAGGACCGGCCGTGGTTCGCCATCGGCGGCATCGACGCCGGGAACCTGGACGAGGTGCTGGACGCCGGCGCCTCCCGGGTGGTCGTGGTCCGTGCGATCACCGAGGCCGACGACCCGGGTGCGGCCGCCGCCGACCTGGCCAAGCGGGTGCGGGCCCGACTCCTCTGAGCGACCGGAACCGTCGGTTCCTCCGGTTCGGACGGTGCTCAAGGGCCTCTGGTCCATCAAAGTGTCCAAAAACGTGTCCGAGGGGTGGACGCGCCTTGGGGTGATCATGGAGTTTGTCTAGCCTGCCCGTATGGCCCTTGGCACCGCTTCCACCAGAACCGACCGTGCACGCACGGTCCGCGACATGCTCGCGTCCGGTACGTCGTACTCGTTCGAGTTCTGGGCGCCCAAGACGGAGAAGGGCAACCGGAACCTCTGGAACGCCCTCCGCCGGGTCGAGGCGGTGGCCCCCAGCTTCGTGTCCGTGACCTACGGCGCGGGCGGCTCCACCCGGGGCGGCACGGTCAAGGCCACCCAGGAGATCGCCGCCGACACCACCCTGACCCCGGTCGCGCACCTCACCGCGGTCGACCACTCGGTGGCCGAGCTCCGGAACGTCATCGGCCAGTTCGCGGACGCGGGAATCCGCAACATGCTGGCGCTGCGCGGCGACCCGCCGGGCGACCCGATGGGCGAGTGGGTGCCGCACCCGGAGGGCGTGCACTACGCGGCGGACCTGGTCCGGCTGCTCAAGGAGTCCGGCGACTTCTGCGTCGGCGTCGCGGCCTTCCCCGACATGCACCCCCGGTCCTCCGACTGGGATTCAGACATCCGGCACTTCGTGGACAAGTGCCGCGCGGGTGCGGATTACGCGATCACCCAGATGTTCTTCGATCCGGAGAACTACCTGAGGCTGCGCGACCGCGTCGAGGCGGCCGGCTGCGAGACCCCGATCATCCCCGAGGTCATGCCAGTTGTCGGCATCAGGCAGCTCGACCGGCTGCCCCAACTGAGCAACGCACTCTTCCCGGAGGACGTGAAAGAGCGCATGCTCGCCGTCAAGGACGATCCGGCCGCTGTACGCTCCATTGGCATCGAGTTCGCCACGGAGTTCTGCGCGCGGCTGCTGTCCGAGGGAATCCCCGGACTGCACTTCATCACGCTCAACAACTCCACGGCGACTCTCGAGATCTACGAGAATCTGGGCCTGCACCAGCGGCCCTGACCGGCCGTACCCGCGCGGCCGTACCGAGAGGGGCCATGCATGGGCTGGACGGTCCTCTACATCGCGTTCGGCGTCGTCGCGTTGTGGCTGCTGGCCGAGGTGCTGCTGCAGTACAAGGCTCGGCTGCGCTGGCGCGTGCTCGCCTTCGCCGGGTTCCTCGGCGTCGTCGCGGGTGTACTGATCAACTCCGTGCTGGTCATCGGCGTGGGCGCGACGGCGTTCGCCGTCGGCCAGACCCTGGTCACCCTCTCCTTCCGGCGCGGCTTCGTGGCCGGCTGGGCCCTGAACGCCAAACGCGAGGCGGCCGAGCCCGAGCCCGGCCGCCGCGGCAGACGGCGCGGCGGCAGCGACGCGGGCCGCCGCGAGGAGCCCGCGCTGCGGGTCTCGGACCTGGAGTACGGGCCCGAGGGCGACGCCGACCCCTCGGAGCACCCGCACGGGGCCCCCGACGCGCCCGGCTTCACCGGGGCGTCCGACGAGGGCGCGTACGACGGCTCCTACGACGCCCCCCAGGACGCGACGGCCGTCTACGAGCCGGTGCCGGCCGACTCGGGCTACCCGTACGCGGGCACGGGCACCGACGGCGCCGGTACCGACTACGCGGGCGCCGGCGGATACGCGGCGGCCGGCGCGGACTACTCCGGCTACTACGACCCGCAGCAGGCCGCCCAGGACCCGTACGCGGGCGCCGGGACGGGCTACGCCGCATCCTTCCCGGGCCAGGACGGCTACGGCGGCGGCTACGACTACGGCGCCGGCGAGCAGCAGACGTACGCCGCGTACTCCGACCCGTACATCGGCACCGGGGGCGTCACGCCCCAGCCCGACCCGAGCGCCTACGCGGCCTACGACTACGGGTACGGGACGGGCGAGCAGATGTACCCCGCCTACCCGGACCCGTACACCGGCCAGCACCAGTACGCGACGGACACCCCGCCCGGGGGCGTCTGGGTCCCGCAGCAGCGCGACGTCGAGCAGCCGTACCCGGCCGACCAGCCCCCGACCTACCCCTATCAGGGCGCGCCCGGCGAGTACGAGCAGTACCGCTACTGAGCCGCGGGGCGGCGGCCCGCCGGGAGCCGCCCCGGACCGCGGCCGCTCACCGCGCGCCGCCCCCGCTCACTGCGAGCTGCGCCAGCTCACCGCGCGCCGCCCCCGCTCACTGCGAGCCGCGGAAGTCCGCGCCCTCCACGATCAGCCCGGACACCAGGGCGCCCGTCATCCCGGCGTGGGCCAGCCCGCCGCCCGGGTGCGCCCAGCCGCCCGCGAGGTACAGGCCGGGCAGCGCGGTCGTGTTGGCCGGGTACAGCAGCTCGGTGGCGCCGGCGAGGGCGGGCGCGGGCACCGCGCCCCCCAGGGCGCCGGTGTCCTCCGCCACGTGCTCCGGGGTGCGCAGCTCCTGCCAGATCAGCCGCTCGCGCAGCTCCGGGACGGCCCGCGCGGCCGCGTCGAGCAGCCCCTCCGCGGTACGGGCGGCCCATTCGGGCCCGCCGCCCTCCCCGGCGCCGGTGACGGCCGTGACGGTCACCGCCTCGTGCCCGGCGTCGGGCCGGTTCCGGCCGTCGTCCGGCCGCAGGACCGTCACCGCGGCGGAGCCGCCGGGGGAGTGGACCAGGGTGCGGTGCACGGTGCCCTCGGGGCGCGGGCCGCGCAGGGCGAGGAACAGGGTGGCCCGGCTCGGTGCGGGCCCGTGCGGGGTCCTGGCGCCGCCGGGCCACAGGTCGGTGCCCGGCAGCAGGCCGCCCAGGCGGCGCGGGTCGATCCCGCAGACCACCGTGTCCGCCTCGACCGCGGTCCCGTCGGCCAGCGTCAGGCCGGCGGCGCGGCCGTCCCGCTCGCGCACGGCGGTGACCTCGGCGCCGAACACGAACTCGGCCTTCCGCTCCAGGCAGCGCTCGTACACGGCCGTGGCCAGGGCCCGCATGCCGCCGCCCACGTACCAGCTGCCGAACGTCTGCTCCATGTACGGCAGCACCGCCGCGGCCGCGGGCGCGGTGCCGGGGTCCAGGCCGTACGTGCCCACCAGGCCCCGCAGCAGCCCCGCGGCCCCGCCGCCCAGCTCCCGTTCGGCCACCTCGGCCAGCGTCGGCGGGCGGCGGCGCAGGAGGCCGCTCCTGCGCAGCGCGGGGTAGGGGTCGCGGCCCAGGACCTGCCAGTCGGCCCGCAGCGGCTCCTCAAGCAGCGGCCGCCGGGTGGCGTCCCAGGCGTCGCGTGCCCGGTTCAGCAGGGCGGCCCAGCGCTCGCCGGTGCCCGCGCCGAAGGTCTCGTCGAGGGCGGCGGCCACCCCGCCGCGGGACACGGCCGGCAGCGTGACCTCCCGCCCGTCCGGCAGCAGGTGACGGACGGCCGGGTCCACCCGGACCATCTCGACGCAGTCCTCCAGGGGCCGCTTGCCGGTCTTCACGAACAGGTCGCGGTAGACGGCGGGCAGGTGCAGCAGCCCCGGCCCGGTGTCGAAGCCGAAACCGTCGCGCTCGTACCGGCCCACGGAGCCGCCGTACGTCGCCGCCCGCTCGTACACCGTCACCCGGTGCCCCGCCACGGCCAGCCGGGCGGCCGCCGCCATCGCGCCCATCCCGGCGCCGATCACCGCAATTCGTGCCATGCGGCCGACCTTATCGAGCCTGGTCAGGAGGGTGGGAGCCCGGCCCGTTCCAGCGCGGCCAGCCGCTTCTCCTCACGACGCTGGGCCCGTCGGCGCAGGAACCTGCGGATCCGGCTCCAGACGAAGACCAGGACGACCAGGCCGGCGAGCAGCAGCACCCCCGCGATCACCGCGGCGGCCACCGGCTGGAACATCGCGAAGGTGACGACGCCGGCCACGCCGAGGTCCTCGGCGGTGCTGGCGATGACGTTGCTGAAGGGCTCGGGCGAGGTGTTGATCGCCATCCGGGTGCCGGCCTTGACGAAATGGCTGGCCAGGGCCGTCGAGCCGCCCAGCGCGCCCGCCGCCAGGTCGGGCAGGGAACCGCTCTGCCCGGCCAGCAGGGCGCCGACCACGGCACCGGCGACGGGGCGGATCACCGTGTGGACGGCGTCCCAGGCCGAGTCCACGTAGGGGATCTTGTCGGCCACGGCCTCACACAGGAACAGCACCCCCGCCACCACGAGGACGTCCGTCCGCTGGAGGGACTCGGGCACCTCGTCGGTGAGTCCGGTCGCGCCGAAGAGGCCGAGCAGGAGGACCACGGCGTACGCGTTGATCCCGCTGGCCCAGCCGCTGGTGAAGACCAGGGGGAGCACACTCATCCGGACATCATGCCGTGACGCGCGTGAGGGCGCCCGCCATTCGGGCGGGCGCCCTCACGCGCACGTGTTGTCCGTCGCGGGGCTCAGTGCCCCTGCTCGTCGCGGCGCTTCTGCCACCGCTGCTCGATGCGGTCCATCATCGACCGCCGCTGCCGGTTGTGGCCGCGCCCATGGGACCCGGACGCGCCGGGGATGGGCTGCTCTCCGGGTTTGGGGGCCTTGCGCCAACCGGTGACCGCGAGGACCGCGCAACCCAGCATGACGAGGAATCCCACCACGCTGACCCAGAGCAGGTTCGGCGCGACCATTCCGGTCATGAGGAGCGCGATACCCACCAGAAAGCCTGCGACTGCCTGGTAGACCCGTCGTCGGGTGTACGTACGCAGCCCGCTTCCCTCAAGCGCTGTCGCGAACTTGGGATCTTCGGCGTACAGCGCTCGCTCCATCTGCTCGAGCATGCGCTGCTCGTGCTCCGAGAGCGGCACGGGAGTCCTCCTCATCCGTCGGTCGCGGGGGGTAGCGACCGGGGGTCCCCTTCAGGATAGGCAGGGAATCGCCCCCGTGAAACCCGCCCTCTACGCCACCTTTTCAAGCACTTCGAATACTGCACCTGTGCACAGACCGTACCGTCGCCCGGGCGGTCGCTGAGGCGCTTATTCCCCAACGGCTGCCCTGCCACACGGGACCGTGTCTCCCGATCATACGGTCAAGGGCGCCGGAGCGGAGGGTCTGTGGCGTACTCCATCCGCTCCTGCACCGCAGATCAGGGCGTCTTCAGGCGGCGGCCTCGGGCTTGGTGCCCAGTACGTGCAGCTGGGTGGCCACGGCGTGGAAGGCGGGCAGCTCGGCGGCGGCCTCCTCCAGCCTGAGGAGGGCCTCCACCGCGCCGGGCTCGGTGTCGACGAGGACGCCCGGGACCAGGTCCGCGAAGACGCGTACGCCGTGCACCGCGCCCACCTCCAGGCCCGCGCCGCCGACCAGCTCGGACAGCTGCTCGGCCGTGAAGCGCCGCGGCACCGGGTCGCCCGCGCCCCAGCGCCCGGCCGGGTCGGTCAGGGCGGTGCGGGCCTCGGTGAAGTGCCCGGCCAGGGCACGGGCCAGCACGGCACCGCCCAGGCCGGCGGCGAGCAGGCTGAGGGTGCCGCCGGGGCGCAGCGCGGCGACCGCGTTGGCCACGCCCTCCGCGGCGTCGTCCACGTACTCCAGTACTCCGTGGCAGAGCACGACGTCGTAGGTGCCGCGCTCCACCACGTCCAGCAGGCCCTGGGCGTCACCCTGCACACCGGTCACCAGGTCGGCGACGCCCTCCTCCGCCACCCGGCGCTCCAGTCCGAACAGTGCGTTCGGGCTGGGGTCGACGACCGTGACGCGGTGGCCGAGCCGGGCGACCGGCACCGCGAACTTGCCGGTGCCGCCGCCGGTGTCGAGCACGTCCAGGACATCCCGCCCGGTGGCCTTGGCGCGGTGGTCCAGGACCTCCTTGAGGAGCTCCCACACCACAGCGGTACGAAGGGAGGCGCGGGGGCGGGATGTGTCCGACACGGCTGATGACTCCTCGGCGCGGTACCGCCGCGTGCGGCGGGCTGGGATCGGTGAAGTGCGTGATCCACCCTATTGCCTCCGGGAGCCCCGCCGGTCATACCGCGTCCGCGCGCTCCCGCCGTGGCTCGGGCAGGGTCGGCGACAGGGCGAGCAGCCGCTCGACGATGCGCAGGAACATGGACGCCTCGCGGAGGAGGTCGTCCGCGTCGCGGCCGGTCGCCGCGTCGCGTATGCCCGCCTCGGCACGGGCGCGCCTGGCCGCCCCCGAGGCGAACAGGGCGCTCCACTCGGTCAGTTCCGGAGCGATCTCGGGGAGCAGCTCCCACGCGCTGCGGATGCGCTGCCGACGGCGTGGGCTGGGGGGTTCGGGCCGGGCCCGGGCCGCCAGGACGGCGGCCGCGGTGCGCAGCGCGGCGAGGTGGGCGGTGGCATACCGCTCGTTCGGCACGGCGAGCCCGGCGGCCTCTTCGAGGCCGCTGCGCGCCTTGGCGAGCAGGTCGAGGGCCGCGGGCGGTGCCGGGGCGCGGCGGAGGACGGGGTGGACATCGGCGGCTGGTGCGGTGACTCGGGTCGCCATGACGAACCTCCTGTCTTCACGGACGGGGAGGCCCCACGCGGGGCGCTCCGCATGGACCCATGGTGAAGCCACCCACTGACAATCAGCCTGACCTGCGGTTTTCCGTCGGATTCCGGGCGAATCGGGGGAGGCGGCACGGGGGTTCGGAAGGCGTGCTAGTTTTTGAACTGACCAGTCAGTTCAAAAGAGGGGGGACGGGGTGGACAGCCCGACAGGCGCGGCCGTCAAGGCCCAGGGCTTCGGACTGCAGGGCCCGCGCGGGTGGGTCTTCCAGGGAGTGGACGTCGACGCGGCGCCCGGCTCCCTGATCGCCGTCGAGGGACCGTCCGGCACGGGCCGCACCTGCCTGCTCCTCGCCCTGACCGGCCGGATGAAGCCGACCGCGGGCCACGCGGAGGTCGGCGGACTGCGGCTGCCGAAGAAGATGGCGGCCGTCCGCCGGATCAGCGCCCTGGGCCCGGTCCCGGGGGTCACCGACCTCGACCCGGCGCTGACCGTGGCCGAGCAGCTGCGCGAGCGCGCGCTGCTCCAGCGCCGCTACGACGGACCCGTACGGGCCCTGTTCCGGCCCCGGTCCGAGCGCGCCGCGCTCACTGCCGGCCGGATCGACGCGGCCCTGGACGCCGTGGGCCTGGACGTGGCGGCCCTGCCGAAGGGCGCCCGCACCTCGGTGCGGGAGCTGGAACGGCTGGAGGAGCTGCGGCTCTCCCTGGCGCTGGCCCTGATCTCCGGCCCGGGCCTGCTCGCGGTGGACGACACCGACCTCAAGCTCTCGGACGCCGAACGGGTCGAGGCCTGGGCGCTGCTCCGCTCCCTCGCCGCCCGCGGCACCACGGTCCTCGCGGTCTGCAGCGAGGCCCCCGAGGACGCGCTGGTCATCCGCACGACCGCCACGGGCACGCCCGGAGAGGGCGACCCGGCCCCGCAGGGCACGGCCGGCCGGCCCGGTGCCGCCCCCGCGGCCACCCCGGGCAAGCGCCCGAAGCGCAAGCGCCGCACGGCCACCGGTACGGCCGCCCGTCCCGCAGCCCCGGCCGCAGCCGAGGAGTCCGCCGGGGCGGACCAGGCCCAGGCCGGGCAGGCCGGGACGACCACGGCCCAGGAGACCGCGACCGCCGGGACCACCCCCGCGGCCGGTGTGCCGCAGGAGGCCGCGGCGGCGGACGCCGGGGCCACAGCCCAGGACGCCGCAACCGAGGCCCAGCCCGGCGCCGGGGCGGCGGAAGCCGGTGACGAGTCGCAGGAGACCCACTCGGCGGACGCCGGCCAGGACGCCGAGCCGGCCGGCACCGGCACCGGCACCGGCACCACCGGACCGGACGCGGACGCCGCGGGCACCGGAGCCGGCACCGGCGCCGAGGCCACCGACACCACCGAGGTCACCGAGGCCACCGACACCACCAAGACCACCAAGACCACCAAGACCACCGCACAGAAGGGGGCGGCCGATGCGCTCGCCGAAGCTGGCCGCGCTTGAGCTCAAGCGCTTCGGCAGGGGGAAGCTCCCGCGCGCCGCGCTCGTCGCGCTGCTCCTCCTCCCGCTGCTCTACGGAGCCCTGTACCTGTGCTCCTTCTGGGACCCGTACAGCCGCCTCGACAAGCTCCCGGTGGCCCTGGTCAACGAGGACAAGGGCGCCACGGTCGACGGCAAGGAGATCGCCGCGGGCGACGAGATCGCCCGAAAGCTGCACGACAGCAGGATCTTCGACTGGCGTGACGTGAGCGCCGACGAGGCGGCCGAGGGCGTCGAGGACGGCACGTACTACCTCTCCCTCACCATGCCGAAGGACTTCAGCACCCGGCTCGCCTCCAGCTCCGGCGACGCCCCCGAGACCGGCGCGCTCCAGGTCCGTACGAACGACGCCAACAACTACATCGTCGGCTCCATCTCCAAGACGGTGTTCTCCGAGGTCCGCGCCTCCGCGTCCAGCAGCACCTCCCGCGGCTTCCTCGACAAGATCTTCATCTCCTTCTCGGACCTCCACGACAAGACCCTGGAGGCGGCCGAGGGCGCCGACGACCTCAAGGACGGCATCGGCCGCGCCAAGAAGGGCGCCAACGACCTCGCCAACGGCCTGACCAGCGCCAAGAACGGCAGCAGCGACCTCGCCGGCGGCCTCGGCAAGCTCGACACGGCCGCGGGTCAGCTGGAGACCGGCAGCCGCCAGGTCGCCAACGGCACCCAGACCCTGGCCGACAAGGTCAACACGGCGGCCGACAAGGCCCGCCCGTTCCTGAAGAACAACGTCAGGACCATCGCCGACGCCGCAGAACTGGCCGCCGACAGCGCCAAGGTGGTCCGCAACCACCTCGACACCTTCGCCAAGGCCGCTCCCGGCGCCGCCCGCGCCGCCAACGCCGCCTCGGACGCCCTCGACGACGTGTACGGCGAGCTGTGCACCGGTGCCGAGACCCCCAGCCCCAAGTGCCCCAAGCTGAAGCGGGCGAAGGACGACGCCGCCGAGGCGGCCGAACTCGCCGGTGACGTCAACAACCTGGTCAGGAACTCCGGCGGCGACCTGGACAAGCTGCGTGCCCAGCTCAAGGACCTGGAGCAGAAGGCCCGCAAGGTCGTCGACGCCGCCCCGACCCTCGCCACCGACCTGGACGCCGCCGTCGGCCGCATCAACGCCCTGAACGACGGCGCCCACAAGGTCGCCACCGGCATGGACAAGCTGCACACCGGCATCACCGCCGCCCACACCGGCTCCGACGACCTCGACGCGGGCGTCGGCAAGCTCAAGAAGGGCGCCCACAGCCTCGACGGCGGCATGTACAAGCTCGTCGACGGCTCCGGCCAGCTCGCCGGCGGCCTCCACGAGGGCGCCGACCAGATCCCGGACTACGACGAGCAGCAGCGCGACCAGCGCACCGAGGTCATGGCCGACCCGGTCCAGCTCGCCGCCAAGTCCCTGCACAAGGCGCCCAATTACGGCACCGGCTTCGCCCCGTACTTCATCCCGCTCTCCCTCTGGGTCGGCGCGATGGTCGCCTACATGCTGATCCAGCCGATGAACCGGCGGGCCCTCGCCGCGGGCGCCTCCGCCTGGCGCGTCGCCTTCGCCGGCTGGCTCCCGGTCGCCGCCCTCGGCGTCCTCCAGGTGGCCGCGCTGATGTCCGTACTGCACTGGGGCCTCGGCCTGGAGATGGAGCGCGCGGCCGGCACGATCGGCTTCCTGGTCCTGGTCACCGGCTGCTTCGCGGCCATCGTCCAGTGGCTCAACGCCCGCTTCGGCGCCGCCGGACGCATCCTCGTCCTCGCGGTCCTGATGCTCCAGCTGACCTCGGCCGGCGGCACGTACCCCGTACAGACCAGCCCCGGGTTCTTCAACGCGATCCACCCGTACCTGCCGATGTCGTACGTCGTCGAGAGCCTGCGCCGCCTCATCACCGGCGGCCCGCTCGACCCCGTGTGGCAGGGCTGCGCGGTCCTGGCGGCCTTCACCGCGGGAGCCCTCGCGCTCACCGCCGTGGCCGCCCGCCGCAAGCAGGTGTGGACCATGGACCGTCTGCACCCGGAGCTCAGCCTGTGACAATCAGCGCCATGGACAGCAGCAGCACCAGACGGCAGGCCACCCGGCAGAAGCTCTACGAGGCGGCCGTCACCCTGATCGCAGAACAGGGCTTCTCCGCCACCACGGTGGACGAGATCGCCGAACGCGCCGGAGTGGCCAAGGGCACCGTCTACTACAACTTCGCGAGCAAGACGGTCCTCTTCGAGGAGTTGCTCCGGCACGGCGTCGGCCTGCTGACCGCCTCGCTCCGCGATGCGGCGGACGGGGTCAGGAGCCGCGGGGGCACGAGCGTCGAGGCGCTCGACGCGATGATCCGCGCGGGTCTCGTCTTCATCGACGCCTACCCCGCCTTCACCCAGCTGTACGTCGCCGAGCTGTGGCGCACCAACCGGGCCTGGCAGTCCACCCTCATGGTGGTCAGGGGCGAGGCGGTGGCCGTCGTCGAGTCGGTGCTCCGGGAGGGCGTCGAACGCGGCGAGCTGAGCGGCGAGATCGACGTGCCGCTCACGGCCGCCGCGCTGGTCGGCATGGTGCTCGTGGCGGCGCTGGACTGGCAGTCCTTCCAGAGCGAGCGGTCCATCGACGACGTCCACTCGGCCCTGTCACTGCTGCTGCGCGGGCGGGTCTCCGGCCACGCCGGCTGACACCCGGCCACCACCCCTTCGGGGGACGTGGGACAGACCCGGTCGGCGGTCGCACCGGGTGGGCGGTCCCACGTAGAACTGAGTATCCGTACCTAGACACAGAGATGAGTAGGTACGCGGATGGGCCCTCACCTGCACAGACGGGAGAGTGGACCCGACGGAAGGGGAGCCCGTCCCGCACCGCCGACACGGGGCGGCGGAGCGGGACGGGCCCCCGTCCGACGGCGTGGCCGGTCCGGGGGGACCGGCGCGTGGGAACGGGGGAACGGGTCCGGGGGGACCCGTACACGAAACCCGTGCGGCGGGGCTCTGGAGGAACGAGCCCCGCCGCACGGGTTTTCCTGTTCCACGAGGACCCGGCCGCCCCACGAGGACGGCCCGGGTCACGGGGACGGCCCGCGTCACGGGAACCCGGCCGCAGGACGGCCCGCCCCCGAGGACGGGCCCCCCACGAGGCCCTAGCCGCGCCCGCGCAGCGGGATCCGGACCGTCCGCAGCCGCCCGGCCACCGCCCCGCGCACCCGCACCCAGCGGTCCGACACCGCCCACCGCACGCGTACGGCCGACCGCGGCGCGACCAGCGCCCGCAGCCGGGACCACCGGCCGACCCCGGCCAGCAGCGCGGCACGCGCCCGCAGCACGTCCTCGGCGGCACCCGCCGCCCCGGCATCCCCGGGCCCGGCGGCCGGGGGAGCGTAGAGCGAGCGCTCCACCGCTCCGGCGAGCCGGAGCACCCCCTGCTCGGCCTCCCCGTCCAGCCGGCCCAGTGCGACGATCCGCCGCGCGGCCCCCCGCGGGGAGAGCGCCCCGTCGGGCTCGACCCCCACGTCCCACGCCGCGTCGCCCAGCTCGCGCCAGGCCTCCAGCGGGTCGCCCGAGGCCAGCCGGCGCCTGCGCACCCGGGACCGCCACAGCACCGGCAGCACCGGAATCGCCAGCATCAGCAGCGCCGCCCCGGACAGCAGGGCCACCTGGCCCCAGGTCGGACCGTCGTCGTCCGCACCGGCACCCGCCTGCGCCTGCCCGCACTCGCCCAGCCGCCGCATCTCCGGCGGGCAGGCGTCCGAGGCCGAGGACGACGGGGCGGGAGCGGGCGCGGCCGTGCGGCCCGGCACCTCGGGCGCCGGGTTCGACGGCCGGCCCGTGGGCGTCTCCGGCCGGGTGTAGTCCGGCGTGCTGCCCCGCGAGGGCGTGGGCTCGAAGCGCGTCCAGCCGACGCCCTCGAAGTACAGCTCGGGCCACGCGTGTGCATCCCGCAGGGTCACCGACCAGCTGCCGTCCGACTTCGCGGAACCGGCGGTGAAGCCCACCGCCACCCGCGCCGGGATCCGCAGCGTGCGCGCCATGGCCGCCATCGTGAAGGAGAAGTGGACGCAGAAGCCCCGCTTGTCCTCCAGGAACTTGGCGATGCCCGCCGTGCCCGTGCCCGAGTTGACGTGCGTGTCGTACGTGAAGCCGCCCGCGCTGGCGAACCAGTCCTGGAGCAGCACCGCCCGCTCGTAGTCGCTCTTCGCCTTCCGGGTGACCCGCAGCGCCGTCTCCTCCACGGCGGGCGGCAGACCCGCCGGCACGCGCGTGTACTCGGCCACCAGCGCCGGCGCCGGCTGCGGTGCCTTCGTCAGCTGCTCCGCCGTGGGCTGCAGCCGCAGGCCGCGCACCGTGTACTGGACGCCCCGGGTGTTCTGCCCCCGGTCGCCCACGAGGGTGCGCCCGACGGGCTCGAACCGCCACTTGCCGCCGATGTCCACCTGCGTGGCCGGGTACGGCATCGGCAGGTAGGTCTGGGCGTACCAGCCGGCCGCCGAGACGCTGGTGCGCACCTCCGTGGTGCGCACGGCGGGGCTCAGGCCCGGCGGGTCCGGCAGCCGCTCGGGGACGTCGGTGATGTGGCGCTCCGCCGTCTTCCAGGACTGGCCGTCGAACTCGTCGAGCGCCACGATCCGCAGGTACTGGTCCGAGGGGTTGCGGTGGTCGGTGCGGTAGCGCAGCACCTCCCGGTCCTCGGTGACGTTCAGGCTGTTCTGCAGCGACACCAGCGGGTTGACCGCCGAGATGGTGCCGCCCAGGCCCTCGCCGTCGCCGCTGCCCGTACCGCCGAGCAGCCCGCCCTCCAGGGCCGGCAGCCCCAGCGGCACCACCAGCGCGATGCCGAGCGCCAGCGCGCCCAGCCGGCGGCCGGTCCGTACGGGCGCCACCGCGCCCCCGCCGGTGAGCCCGGCGGCCGTACCCCGGTCCTTGCGCGGCGCGCCGCCGAAGACCCGGCCCCACTGGGACAGCCGGTCCCGGCCCTCGGCGAGCAGCAGCAGGAGGTAGCCGCAGCCGGCCAGCAGGAACCACAGCCAGTCGGAGCCGCCCTGGGACAGCCCCGCCGCCACCGAGTACAGGGCCAGCAGCGGCAGCCCGGCGGCCGCGGCGGTACGGAAGGTCACCGCGAGCGCGTCCACCATCAGCCCGATCAGCAGCACCCCGCTGAGCAGCAGCAGCCGGATCCCGTCCGTCAGCGGCGCGGGCATCGCGTAGTGCCCCACGTCCTGGACGCCCTGCGAGAACAGCGCCCCGAAGTCCCGGAGGGCACCCGGGCCGGGCAGCACTCCGCCCAGCGCCCGCTCCCCGACGAACAGCAGGGTCAGCAGCACGACGGACACGACCAGCTGGGCCAGTACGGTCAGCCAGCGCGCCAGCGGCACCCGCCGCGCACCCGCGCCCGTCGCGCTCTGGAGCGCGAGCAGCACCGCGGCCTGCGGCAGCCAGGTCGCCGGGTGCACCAGCGGCAGCATCGCGCACGCCGTCAGCAGCGTGGCCAGCAGCGCGCACAGCGTCAGTCTCGCCCGGCCGCTCATCCCCAACCCCCCGAAGTACCCCGGTCCGCGGGAGCGTTCCCCGCGTGCCGCCACAGCTCGGCGAAGGACACGCCCGGGGACGCGGCCACCGCCGTCCAGCCCGTCTCGCGCAGCCTGCGCAGCCGCTCCTCGTCCGGGCCGCCGGACGGGGCCCTGCCCTCGCCGGACCACTGCGCGGAGTCCAGGACGAAGGCCACGGCCGCGCCGGAGCGCTGCCGCATCTTCGCCGCCAGGTCCGCCTGGGCGTCGTCCAGATCACCGAAGAAGGCGATCAGCAGCCCCTCGTTGCCCCCGCGGACCGCGTCGCAGGCCCGGGAGAGCCCGGCGCCGTCGGAGTGCCCGACCACGGCGAGCGTGTCCATCATCAGACCGGCCGCCTCGGCGGACTCCGAGCCGCCGGACGAGTAGCCGCCCGACCCCTCGCCGCCCACCGTGTCGCCGGTGTCCGTCAGCAGCCGGACCGAGAAGCCGCGTTCCAGCAGGTGCACCAGGGTCGAGGCGGCCGCCGAGACGGCCCACTCGAAGGCGGAGTCCGGCCCCGCCCCGCGGAAGGCCACCCGCCGCGTGTCCAGCAG
Source organism: Streptomyces sp. NPDC101118 (assembly GCF_044759445.1). Classification (NCBI taxonomy): domain Bacteria; kingdom Bacillati; phylum Actinomycetota; class Actinomycetes; order Kitasatosporales; family Streptomycetaceae; genus Streptomyces; species Streptomyces sp. NPDC101118. The sequence goes on from NZ_JBIVZG010000003.1 coordinate 341,919, forward strand.
CACCGTGGCCCGGGAGCGCTGCGGCTGCTCCTCGCGCCGCACCATCAGCTCGCCGTAACGGGCGGTGGAGCGCCAGTGCACCCGGCGCAGGTCGTCGCCGTGCCGGTAGCCGCGCGGGATCACGTCGTCGTCGCCGGCCAGCGCCAGCGAGCGCTGCCGCCCGTCGCCGTACCCGGAGGACTCGCCGGTCAGCCGGACCGGCGGCAGCGGCTCGGTACGCGGGATCACGGTCAGGGTGTCGAAGTCCCGGAACGACCGGGTCAGCTCCACCAGCCCGAACGGGTCGGTCAGCCGCAGCTGGAGCGGGCCCAGCGGGTAGCGGCCGCGCAGGTCCGACCGCACCCGGTACGAGACCTCGCGTCGGCCGCCGGCCTCGACCCGGTCCAGCACGAACCGCGGCCGGGGCCCGAGCACGTACGGCACCCGGTCCTGCAGCATCAGGAGCCCCGTGGGCAGCCGGGACACGTTGTTCATGCGCAGCTGCACCCGGGCCTCGGCCCCCGCCGGCACCCGCACCGGGCTGAGCCGGCGGCTGCCGGTGACCCGGTCCTGGGTGCGGTGCAGGGCCACGGCGCAGATCAGCGGCAGCACCGCGAGCAGCAGCCCGACGCGCAGCAGGTCGCCCTGGCCCAGCACGTAGGCGCAGACGGCCGCGGCGATGCCGGCCGCCAGGAACGAGCGGCCGCGCGTGGTCAGCCCGGAGAACGCGGCGCGCAGCCCGTCCCGCCCGGACTCGGCGGACGGGCGCGTCGCGGCGGCCATCAGAAGCTCCGCGGGCCCGGGGGCTGCTCCCCGTACCCGTGCGGGGCGCCGCCGCGTACGGAGGCGGTGGGCACGGGGGTGCGCTGGAGGATGTCCGCGACCACCTGCTCGGCGGTCCGGCGGTTCAGCTGGGCCTGCGCGGTCGGCAGCAGGCGGTGCGCGAGCACCGGCGCGGCCAGGGCCTGCACGTCGTCCGGGAGCACGTAGTCGCGGCCGGACAGGGCCGCGGAGGCCTTCACGGCGCGCAGCAGGTGCAGGGTCGCCCGCGGGGAGGCGCCCAGCCGCAGGTCGGGGTGGTTGCGCGTGGCGGCGACGAGGTCGACGACGTACCGGCGGACCGGCTCGGCGACGTACACCTCGCGCACGGCCTCTATGAGCTTGACGATCTCGTGCGCGTGCGCGACCGGCTGGAAGTCGTCCAGCGGGGAGACGCCGCCGTGCACGTCGAGCATCTGGAGCTCGGCCTCGGGGCTCGGGTACCCGACGGACACCCGGGCCATGAAGCGGTCGCGCTGCGCCTCGGGGAGCGGGTACGTGCCCTCCATCTCCACCGGGTTCTGCGTGGCGACCACCATGAAGGGGGTCGGCAGCTCGTGCCGGGTGCCGTCGATGGTGACCTGGCGCTCCTCCATCGACTCCAGCAGCGCCGACTGGGTCTTCGGCGAGGCGCGGTTGATCTCGTCGCCGATGACGATCTGCGCGAAGATCGCGCCCGGCTTGAACTCGAACTCCCGGCGCTGCTGGTCGTAGATGCTCACGCCGGTGATGTCCGACGGCAGCAGGTCGGGCGTGAACTGGATGCGCTGCACGGAGCAGGCGATGGACTTCGCCAGCGTCTTGGCCAGCATCGTCTTGCCGACGCCGGGGACATCCTCGATCAGAAGATGTCCCTCGGCGAGCAGCACCACCAGCGAAAGCCGTACGACCTCGGGCTTGCCCTCGATCACGCTCTCGACCGACCGCCGCACACGATCCGCGGTGGTGGTCAGATCAGCGAGGCTCGCTCGATCGTCATAGGTCGTCACCCGGCCCTCCTCGGCCCTTTCACGGGCCGACGCCCATTGCGTAATCCCGGCCCACCCCAAACACACGGACGTCGACCGGAAGCGGTTCCCGGGCGGGCGTCACCCGAGCATTCTTGACGGCCTCACGCCGTTATGTCACTCACGAAGCCGGGTCGATCTCGCGCAGGAGGCCCGTGGTGACGTCGAAGACGAAGCCGCGGACGTCGTCGGTGTGGCGGAGGAACGGGGAGGTCCGCACCCGCTGCATCGACTGCCGGACGTCCTGGTCCACGTCCCGGAAGGCCTCGACGGCCCAGGAGGGACGCTGCCCGACCTCGTCCTCCAGCTCGTGGCGGAAGTCCTCGGTGAGGCTCTCCAGACCACAGCCGGTGTGGTGGATCAGGATCACGGATCGGGTGCCCAGCGCGCGCTGGCTGATCGTGAGCGACCGGATCGTGTCGTCCGTGACCACGCCGCCGGCGTTGCGGATCGTGTGGCAGTCGCCGAGCTGGAGGCCCAGGGCGGCGTGGAGGTCTATTCGCGCGTCCATGCACGCCACGACGGCGACCTGCAGGACGGGCCTGGCGTCCATACCCGGGTCGGTGAAGCTCTCGGCGTACCGCTGGTTCGCCTCGACGAGGCGGTCGATGACGGTGCCGGCCTCCGAGGGTGCGGACTCTGTGGGCAGCGATGCGGAAGTCGTCATGGGTACGACGTTAATGCTCACGCTCGAGCGCAGCAGGTGTGAGGGTGGACAAAGGGCGCCATTGATCCTTGTTGTGAGCTAACCCACAGGGGGCCGGTGCATGCGCCCGACCGGGTGATCCGCCGGTTTCGCCGGGTTGTCCGGAGCCCGCCGCACGGCACGCGGGCCGGTTCGTTGACCGGGGCGACCCGTGGACTAAAGTGACGCGAACCGGCCGGGCCCCGGTGTGATTCCGCCGCCCCGGCCCCGATGATCCCCCCGCGTGCGCGGCGCGTACGTCCATGTACCCGCAGGTCGCGCCGTTACCTGAGAGGGCGCATGAGCGAGACCCGACACGTCCCGGTGATGCTCCAGCGGTGCCTGGACATGTTGGCCCCCGCACTGGAGAGGCCCGGGGCCGTGGTCGTCGACTGCACCCTCGGCCTCGGCGGCCACAGCGAGGCCCTCCTGAAGCGGTTCCCCGAGGCGCGGCTGGTCGCCCTCGACCGGGACAAGGAGGCCCTGCGGCTCTCCGGCGAGCGGCTGGCCCCCTACGGCGAGCGCGCCACCCTGGTCCACGCCGTCTACGACGAGCTGCCCGACGTACTGGCCCGGCTCGGCATCCCCAAGGTCGACGGCGTCCTCTTCGACCTCGGCGTCTCCTCCATGCAGCTCGACGAGGCCGACCGCGGCTTCGCGTACGCGCAGGACGCCCCGCTCGACATGCGCATGGACCAGACGACCGGCATCAGCGCCGCCGAGGTCCTCAACACCTACCCGCCCGGCGAGCTGGTCCGGATCCTGCGGGCGTACGGCGAGGAGAAGCAGGCGAAGCGCATCGTCTCGGCCATCGTCCGCGAGCGCGAGAAGGAGCCCTTCAGCAACAGCGCCCGCCTGGTCGAGCTGATCCGCGACGCGCTCCCGCAGGCCGCCAAGCGCACCGGCGGCAACCCCGCCAAGCGCACCTTCCAGGCCCTGCGCATCGAGGTGAACGGCGAGCTGACCGTGCTGGAGCGGGCCGTCCCCGCCGCGGTCAAGGCCCTCGCCGTGGGCGGCCGGATCGCCGTCCTGTCGTACCACTCGCTGGAGGACCGCCTGGTCAAGACGGTCTTCGCGGCCGGGGCCGCCAGCACGGCCCCGCCCGGTCTGCCCGTCGTACCGGAGAAGTACCAGCCCAAGCTGAAGCTGCTGACGCGCGGCGCGGAGCTGCCGACCGAGGAGGAGGTCGCCGAGAACCGGCGCGCCGCCCCGGCCAGGCTCCGCGGCGCCCAGCGCATCCGCGAGGAGGATCTGTGACCGTCGCAGCACCTGCGGGCCGCACCCGGACCGCCGCGTCCGCGCCCTCCGCGGCCCGGACCGGGGAGCGGAGGAGCGCGTGACCGCGCGGGGCGGGCAGGCCGGCCGGACCGGCAGGCTCGGGAGGCTCAAGGGGTCCCCCGGCACGGGGGCCGCGCGCACCCCGTTCGTGCTGCTGGTCGTCGCCCTGCTCGGCGGCGGCCTGATCACGCTGCTGCTGCTCAACTCGGCCCTCAACCAGGGCTCGTTCCAGCTCAGCAAGCTCAAGCGGGACACCACCGCGCTCACCGACGAACAGCAGGCCCTCCAGCGCGACGTGGACGCCTACTCCGCGCCCGACGCCCTGGAGCGCCGCGCCCGCCGCCTCGGCATGGTTCCCGGCGGCAGCCCCGTCTTCCTCGGCGCCGACGGCAAGGTCAACGGCGTGCCCAGCACCGCCTCCGCGCCGCCCGCGCCCAGCCCCACCGCGGCCGCGCCCGCCCCGCAGGCGCCCGCCGCGAGCCCGGGCGCGCCCGCCGGCTCGCCCGCCCCCGCCGTCACGTCCGCCGCGCCCGGCCAGGGCGCCCCGTCCGCGAAGCCCTCACTGACCCCCGTTAGGTGACGTCGTGACCGCTCATGCCAGCCCCCGCCCGTCCGCGGCCCGAGGAGCGCGCCGATGAGCCCCAAGGAGCCTCCGCGCCGCCGCGTACCGGGACCCGGCCGGCCCAGGCCGGGGGAGCGCGGCCCGGGACGCCCGTCGGCCCGCCCGTCCGCCCGCCGCCCCCGCCCCGCCGCCTCCCGCGCCCCGCACACCATCCGGCTCGGCAGCCCGCGGCCCCGGCTGCGCCTGGTGAGCCTCGGCCTCACCCTGGTCATGGTCGCCTTCGTGGTCCGGCTCCTCCAGGTCCAGGCCGTCGACGCCGCCGAGTACTCCGCGCAGGCGCAGAAGAACCGGTACGCCAGCTACACCCTCGCCGCCGAGCGCGGCCGGATCACCGACCGCAAGGGCATCGCCCTGGCCACCAGCGTCGACGCGTACGACATCACGGCCGACCCCAAGATGTTCACGCCCGGGGAGAGCAAGGCCCCCGACGCGCCCCAGCAGGCCGCCGCGCTCCTCGCGCCCATCCTCGGCAAGGACGCCGAGGACCTCACGGCCCGTCTGAAGACCCCCAACACCCGGTACGTGGTCCTCGCCCGCCGGCAGACCCCGCAGGTCTGGAACCAGATCAAGGACCTCAAGCGCGTCTTCGCCGAGAAGGCCCAGGCCGACAAGCGCCGCAACGGCCCCGGCGCCAACGTCCTGGCCGGCGTCTTCCAGGAGCCGAGCAGCAAGCGCGTGTACCCCAACGGGAACCTGGCCGCCGGGATAATCGGCTACGTCAACGCCGAGGGCAAGGGAGCCGGAGGCCTGGAGTCCTCCCTCGACGAGAAGCTCGCGGGCAAGGACGGCGAGCTGCGCTACGCCCAGTCCGGCGGCCGCCGCGTGCCCACCGCCGGCTCGCGCGAGAAGCCCGCCGTGCCCGGTTCGGACATCGAGCTGACCATCGACCGCGACATCCAGTGGGCCGCCCAGAACGCCATCACCGAACAGGTGCGGGCCTCCGCGGCCGACCGCGGCTACGTCGTCGTCCAGGACACCCGGACCGGCGAGGTGCTGGCCATGGCGAACGCCCCCGGCTTCGACCCCAACGACCTCAGCAAGGCCCGCTCCGCCGCCATGGGCAACGCCGCCCTCCAGGACGTGTACGAGCCCGGCTCCACCGCCAAGGTCATCTCGATGGCCGCCGTGCTGGAGGAGAAGGCCGCCGGCCCCCTCACCCACGTCACCGTCCCCAACCGGCTGCACCGCGGCGACCGGCTGTTCAAGGACGACATCGACCACCCCACCTGGTACCTCACGCTCAACGGCGTCCTGGCCAAGTCCAGCAACATCGGGACCATCCTGGCCACCGGCCAGCTCGGCAAGACCCAGGCCGACGTGAACGAGACCCTCTACGGCTACCTCACGAAGTTCGGCATCGGCCAGCCCACCGGCCTCGGCTACCCCGGCGAGTCCCGTGGCCTGCTGGCCCGCCCGTCGGAGTGGTCCACCTCCCAGCAGTACACGATCCCTTTCGGCCAGGGACTCTCCCTCAACGCCATGCAGGCCGCCTCCGTCTACTCGACGGTCGCCAACGGCGGCGTCCGCATCGAGCCCACCCTGGTCCGCGGCACCAAGGGCCCCGACGGCCGGTTCACCCCCGCCCCCGCGCCCGAGACGCGCCGCGTGATCAGCGAGGCGACCGCCAAGACCCTCGCCGCGATGCTGGAGTCCGTCGTCGACGACCAGGAGGGCACCGGCACCAAGGCCCGCATCCCCGGCTACCGGGTCGGCGGCAAGACCGGCACCTCCAACCGGGTGGATCCGGCCACCGGGCGCTACAAGGGCTACACGGCCTCCTTCGCCGGGTTCGCCCCCGCGGACAAGCCCCGCATCACGGTCTACTGCGCCATCCAGAACCCCACCCGCGGCAGCTATTTCGGCGGCCAGATCTGCGGCCCCATCTACAAGAAGGTCATGGAGTTCGCCCTCAAGACCCTCCAGATCGCCCCCACCGGCACGGCTCCCGCCGGACTGCCGGTCACCTTCGGACCCGGCCGGTGAGAACCGGCCGGACGGCCCGGGCGGCAGCGCCCGGGCCCGAGGAGAGAAGCGCGAGGCACCACCAGTGACGACCATCACCCAGGATCCCGGGAACCAGAGCGCCGGAGGCCCCTCAATTCCCGGCGGGCCCGGTGCGCCCGGTACGCTCACCGCCGTGCCCCACGCTGATCAGCCCAGAACCACCCAGCAAGACGCCCCGGCAGCGCCGCCGGGAGCGCCCCGGCCCGCGAACGCCCGCCCGACCCCCCTGGGTGAGCTCGCCGCGCTGCTGGGCATCGGAGCCCCCGCACCGGCCGACGCGCCGATCACGGGCATCACCCACGACTCCCGCGCCGTGCGCCCGGGCGACGTCTACGCGGCCCTGCCGGGCGCCCGCCTGCACGGCGCCGACTTCGCCGCCCAGGCCGCCTCGCTGGGCGCCGCCGCAGTCCTGACGGATCCCGCCGGTGCCGAGCGCGCGGCCGCGACCGGCCTGCCGGTCCTCGCCGTCGAGGACCCGCGCGGCCGGATGGGCGAACTGGCCGCCGCGATCTACGGACATCCCGGCACCGGTCTGCTGCAGATCGGCATCACCGGCACGTCCGGCAAGACCACCACGGCGTACCTCGTCGAGGGCGGCCTGCGCGGCGCCGGCCACCACACCGGCCTGATCGGCACGGTGGAGATGCGCATCGGCGACGAACGCATCAAGTCCGAGCGCACCACCCCCGAGGCGACCGACCTCCAGGCGCTGTTCGCGGTGATGCGCGAACGCGGCGTCGGGTCCGTCGCCATGGAGGTCTCCAGCCACGCCCTCGTGCTGGGCCGGGTCGACGGCTGCGTCTTCGACGTCGCCGTCTTCAACAACCTCAGCCCCGAGCACATGGAGTTCCACTCCGGCATGGAGGACTACTTCCAGGCCAAGGCACAGCTCTTCACCGAGCGCCGCGCCCGCCTCGGAGTGGTCAACGTCGACGACGAGTACGGCCGCCGCCTGGCCAAGGAGGCCGCCATCCCGGTGGTGACCTTCTCCGCCGAGGGCGACGCGGGTGCCGACTGGCGGGCCGAGGACGTGGTCTCCGGCCCCGTCGGCAGCACCCTGACGATCGTCGGCCCGGGCGGTTTGCGCGTCCGCGCCGCCGCCCCGCTGCCCGGCCCGTTCAACGTCGCCAACACCCTGGCCGCCGTGGTCACCCTGGCCGCCGCCGGGATCGACCCGCAGACCGCCGCCGACGGCGTGGCCGCCGTCCCCGGCGTGCCGGGCCGCCTGGAGAAGGTCGACGCGGGCCAGCCGTACCTCGCCGTGGTCGACTACGCGCACAAGACGGACGCCGTCGAATCGGTCCTGCGCGCGCTGCGCAAGGTCACCGAGGGCAGGCTGCACCTCGTCCTCGGCTGCGGCGGCGACCGCGACCAGACCAAGCGCGCCCCCATGGGAGCCGCCGCCGCGCGCCTGGCCGACACCGCCGTGCTGACCTCCGACAACCCGCGCTCCGAGGACCCCCTCGCCATCCTGGCCGCGATGTTCGGGGGCGCCGTCTCCGTGCCCGCCGCCGAGCGCGGCGAGGTGCTCGTCGACGCCGACCGCGCCGCCGCCATCGCCGCGGCCGTCGCCCGGGCCCGGCCCGGCGACACGGTGCTCGTCGCCGGCAAGGGCCACGAGCAGGGCCAGGAGACCGCCGGAGTGGTACGCCCCTTCGACGACCGCGAGGTGCTCCGCGCCGCGATCGAGCAGTCCCAGCAACAGCAGGCCCGACAGGCCGAGGTGAAACAGTGATCGCCCTCTCCCTCGCCGAGATCGCCGACATCACCGGCGGGCGGACGCACGACATACCGGACGCCTCCCGCACGGTCACCGGCTCCGTCGTCATCGACTCCCGCCAGGTCGAACCCGGCGGGCTGTTCGCCGCGTTCGCCGGCGAGCACGTCGACGGACACGACTACGCCGAGCGGGCCGTCGCCGCGGGCGCGGTGGCCGTGCTGGCCGCCCGGCCCGTCGGCGTACCCGCGATCGTCGTCGACGACGTCGAGACGGCGCTCGGCGCCCTCGCGCGCGCCGTCGTCGGCCGGCTCGGCACCGACGTGGTGGCCCTGACGGGCTCCGCCGGCAAGACGTCCACGAAGGACCTGATCGCCCAGGTCCTCCAGCAGCACGCACCCACCGTGTGGACCCCGGGCTCGCTCAACAACGAGATCGGGCTGCCGCTGACCGCCCTCAAGGCGACCGCCGAAACCCAGCACCTCGTCCTGGAGATGGGCGCCCGCGGCATCGGCCACATCCGCTACCTCACCGGACTGACCCCGCCCCGCATCGGCCTCGTCCTGAACGTGGGCACCGCCCACATCGGCGAGTTCGGCGGCCGCGAGCAGATCGCCCAGGCCAAGGGCGAGCTGGTCGAGGCCCTGCCGGCCGAGAGCGAGGGCGGCGTGGCCGTGCTCAACGCCGACGACCCGCTGGTACGGGCCATGGCCGCCCGTACCAAGGCGCGCACCGTCTTCTTCGGCGAGGCCGAAGACGCCGACGTACGCGCGAGCGAGGTCCGCATGACGGACCGGGGACAGCCTTCCTTCACACTGCACACACCCACCGGGTGCAGCGACGTGACCTTGCGGCTGTACGGTGAGCACCACGTGTCGAACGCGCTCGCCGCGGCCGCCGTCGCCCACGTGCTGGGCATGTCCGTCGACGAGATCGCCACCGCGCTCTCCGGCGCGGGCACGCTCTCCCGTTGGCGGATGGAGGTCACCGAGCGCGCCGACGGCGTGACGGTCGTCAACGACGCCTACAACGCGAATCCCGAGTCCATGCGGGCCGCGCTCCGCGCGCTTGCCGCGATGGGCGACGCCGCCAAGGCGGCGGGGGGCCGCACGTGGGCGGTGCTCGGTCCGATGGCCGAGCTCGGTGACGAGTCGCTCGCCGAGCACGACGCGGTCGGGCGGCTCGCCGTCCGGCTCAACGTGAGCAGGCTCGTGGCGGTCGGGGGCAGGGAAGCCTCCTGGCTGCAACTGGGCGCATATAACGAGGGTTCGTGGGGTGAGGAGTCGGTGCTCGTGTCCGACGCGCAGGCGGCGGTCGACCTGTTGCGCAGGGAACTGCGGCCGGGGGACGTCGTGCTGGTGAAGGCTTCCAGGTCGATCGGTCTGGAGCGGATCGCGCAGGCGCTGCTTGAGGGCGAGGTCGCCGGCCGATGAGGCAGATCCTGTTCGCCGGTGTCATCGGCATGTTCCTCACCATCGTCGGCACCCCGCTGCTGATCAAGCTGCTGGCCCGCAAGGGCTACGGCCAGTTCATCCGGGACGACGGCCCCCGGGGCCACGCCGGCAAGAAGGGCACGCCCACCATGGGCGGCATCTCCTTCATCCTGGCCACGCTCGCCGCGTACGCCCTGACGAAGGTGATCACCTCCAGCCAGCCGACGTTCTCCGGCCTGCTGGTGCTCTTCCTGATGGCGGGCATGGGCCTGGTCGGCTTCCTCGACGACTACATCAAGATCGTCAAGCAGCGGTCGCTGGGCCTCCGGGCCAAGGCCAAGATGGCCGGTCAGCTGATCGTCGGCATCGCCTTCGCGGTGCTGGCGCTCCAGTTCTCCGACTCCCGCGGCCTGGCCCCGGCCTCCACCAAGCTCTCCTGGGTCTCGGACTTCGGCTGGTCGATCGGCCCGGTGCTGTTCGTGGTCTGGGCGCTGTTCATGATCCTGGCCATGTCCAACGGCGTGAACCTGACCGACGGTCTGGACGGCCTGGCCACCGGCGCGTCCGTCATGGTCTTCGGCGCCTACACCTTCATCGGCGTCTGGCAGTACCAGGAGTCCTGCGCCAACGCGGAGACCCTGACCAACCCGGCCGCCTGCTTCGAGGTGCGCGACCCGCTGGACCTCGCGATCGTCGCCTCCGCCCTCATGGGAGCCTGCTTCGGCTTCCTGTGGTGGAACACCTCCCCGGCCAAGATCTTCATGGGCGACACCGGCTCGCTGGCCCTCGGCGGCGCCCTCGCCGGCCTCGCCATCTGCTCGCGCACCGAGCTGCTGCTGGCGCTCCTGGGCGGCCTGTTCGTGCTCATCACCATGTCCGTGGTGATCCAGGTCGGCTCCTTCCGCCTCACCGGCAAGCGGGTCTTCCGGATGGCACCGCTCCAGCACCACTTCGAGCTCAAGGGCTGGTCGGAAGTGCTGGTCGTGGTCCGCTTCTGGATCATCCAGGGCATGTGCGTGATCGTGGGCCTCGGTCTCTTCTACGCGGGATGGGCAGCCGACAAGTGACGTCCTGGCAGGGCATGAACATCACCGTCGCCGGTCTCGGCGTGAGCGGCATCAGCGCCGCCCGCGCCCTGGCCGGCTTCGGCGCGCACGTGACGGTCGTCGACGGCGGCGACAGCGAGGTGCACCGCACCCGGGCCGCCGAGGTCGAGGGCCAGGGGATCGCCGTACGGCTCGGCGACGCCGAGACCCTCCCCGAGGGCACCGACCTGGTCGTCACCTCGCCCGGCTGGAAGCCCTCCAGCCCGCTCTTCGAGGCCGCCGAGGCGGCCGGGGTCGAGGTCATCGGGGACGTGGAGGTCGCCTGGCGGCTGCGCGGCCCCGGGGCGGCGCCCTGGCTGGCCGTCACCGGCACCAACGGCAAGACCACGACCACCCAGATGCTGGCCTCGATCCTGAAGGCCGCCGGCCTGCGCACCGCCGCGGTCGGCAACATCGGCACCCCGATCGTCGACGTGGTCCTCGGCGAGCAGGAGTACGACGTGCTCGCCGTCGAACTCTCCAGCTACCAGCTGCACTGGGCGCCCAGCGTGCGCGCCCACTCCGCGGCCGTCCTCAACCTCGCCCCCGACCACCTCGACTGGCACGGCTCCATGGAGGCGTACGCCGCCGACAAGGGCCGGATCTACGAGGGCAACACGGTGGCCTGCGTCTACAACGTGGCCGACAAGGCCACCGAGGACCTGGTCGTCGAGGCGGACGTGGAGGAGGGCTGCCGGGCCATCGGCTTCACCCTCGGCGCCCCGGCCCCCTCGATGCTCGGCGTCGTCGACGGCATCCTCGTCGACCGCGCCTTCGTCGAGAACCGGCAGAAGAACGCGCAGGAGCTGGCCGAGGTCTCGGACGTCAACCCGCCCGCCCCGCACAACATCGCCAACGCCCTGGCGGCGGCGGCCCTGGCCCGCGCCTTCGGCGTCGAGCCGCGCGCCGTGCGCGACGGACTCCGCAACTTCCGCCCCGACGCGCACCGGATCGCGCACGTGGCCGAGGTCGGCGGGGTCACGTACATCGACGACTCCAAGGCCACCAACACCCACGCCGCCGAAGCCTCCCTGGCCGCCTACGAATCCATCGTGTGGATCGCCGGCGGGCTGGCCAAGGGCGCGACCTTCGACGAGCTGGTGGCCACCTCCGCCAAGCGGCTCCGCGGCGCCGTGCTGATCGGCGCGGACCGGGAGCTGATCCGCGAAGCGCTCGCGCGACACGCGCCCGAGGTCCCGGTCGTCGACCTCGACCGGACCGACACTGGGGCGATGCTTGCGGCGGTCCGGGAAGCGGCCCGGCTCGCGCAGCCCGGCGACACGGTCCTGCTGGCCCCCGCCTGCGCCTCCATGGACATGTTCGTGAACTACGGCAAGCGCGGCGACGCCTTCGCCGACGCCGTGCGCGAACTGGCCGCGGAGAGCGCGTAGGTCCGGGGGCGGGTCCCTCCGGCCGGCTGCTCGTCCCGAGTGGAGGGGAACAGACAGATGCAGCGCGTGGCGGTGGGCGCGGGCAGGCGCCCGTCGGTGCCCAGGGCTCCCAGAACGCTGGGCCGCAAGCGGTCCGGACGGCCGCAGAAGCCGTCCGGGCGCGGCCCGTTCGAGCGGGTGCGGCGGACCTACCGGCAACTGCGCCGCACCTGGGACCGGCCGCTCACGGCGTATTACCTGATCTTCGGCAGCGCGCTGCTGATCACCGTCCTCGGACTGGTGATGGTCTACTCGGCCTCGATGATCACGGCTCTCCAGAAGGGCCTGTCCGCCTCGTACTTCTTCCAGAAGCAGCTCTTCGCCGCCCTGCTCGGCACCGGGCTGCTGCTGGTCGCCTCCCGGATGCCGGTGAAGCTGCACCGGGCGCTGTCCTACCCGGTGCTGGCCGGAACCGTGTTCCTCATGGTGCTCGTCCAGGTCCCCGGGATAGGGGTCTCGGTCGGCGGCAACCAGAACTGGATCTCCCTCGGCGGCCCCTTCATGCTCCAGCCCAGCGAGTTCGGCAAGCTGGCACTGATCCTCTGGGGCGCCGACCTGCTCGCCCGCAAGGGCGACCGGGGCCTGCTCACCCAGTGGAAGCACCTCCTGGTGCCGCTGATCCCGGTGGCCTTCCTGCTGCTGGGACTCATCATGCTCGGCGGCGACATGGGCACCGCGATGATCCTCACGGCGATCCTCTTCGGCCTGCTCTGGCTGGCCGGCGCCCCCACCCGGCTGTTCGTCGGCGTGCTCGCGCTCGCCGGCCTGATCGTCGCCGTCCTCATCAAGACCAGCCCGCACCGCATGGACCGGCTCGCCTGCCTCGGCGCCACCGACCCCGGCAAGGGGGACCTGTGCTGGCAGGCCGTGCACGGGATCTATGCTCTGGCCTCGGGCGGATGGTTCGGTTCCGGCCTCGGCGCCAGTGTGGAAAAATGGGGACAACTGCCCGAAGCCCACACCGACTTCATCTTCGCCGTCACCGGGGAGGAACTGGGGCTGGCGGGGACGCTGTCGGTGCTGGCCCTGTTCGCGGCTCTAGGCTATGCGGGTATCCGCGTGGCCGGACGCACGGAGGACCCCTTCGTCAGGTATGCCGCGGGAGGCGTGACCACCTGGATCACGGCCCAGGCCGTGATCAACATCGGTGCGGTGCTCGGTCTGCTGCCGATCGCCGGAGTCCCGCTCCCGCTGTTCTCCTACGGGGGGTCGGCCCTGCTGCCGACCATGTTCGCCATCGGGCTGCTCATCGCGTTCGCGCGTGAGGAGCCGGCGGCACGCGCGGCGCTCGCCATGCGCCAGCCGAGGTTCGGCTGGAAGCGGGCCGGGCTGAGATGGAAGTCGATGAGACGGCGCGTCAAGAAGCGTCCGTCCGGAGAGCGGTGAATTTCGGTGCATGTCGTACTCGCCGGTGGGGGGACCGCCGGCCACATCGAGCCGGCGCTCGCCCTCGCGGACGCCCTGCGCAGGCAGGACCCGAGCGTGGGCATCACTGCCCTCGGCACGGAGCGCGGACTCGAGACCCGTCTGGTGCCCGAGCGCGGTTACGAGCTGGGGCTCATCCCCGCCGTGCCGCTGCCCCGCAAGCCCACACCCGAGCTGATCACCGTCCCGGGTCGGCTGCGCGGCACCATCAAGGCCGCCGAGCAGATCCTGGAGCGGACCAAGGCCGACTGCGTCGTCGGCTTCGGCGGGTACGTGGCCCTGCCGGGCTACCTGGCCGCCAAGCGGCTCGGCGTACCGATCGTGGTCCACGAGGCCAACGCCCGGCCCGGCCTGGCCAACAAGATCGGCTCCCGGTACGCGGACGGCGTCGCGGTCTCCACGCCCGACAGCAAGCTCCGCAACGCCCGCTACATCGGCATCCCGCTGCGCCGCTCCATCGCCACCCTCGACCGCGCCGCGGCCCGCCCCGAGGCCCGCGCCGCGTTCGGCCTGGACCCGAACCTGCCGACCCTGCTGGTCTCCGGCGGCTCGCAGGGCGCCCGGCGCCTCAACGAGGTCGTCCAGGGCATCGCGCCGACCCTCCAGCGCTCCGGCATCCAGATCCTCCACGCGGTCGGCCCGAAGAACGAACTGCCGCGCGTGGACAACATGCCCGGGATGCCGCCCTACGTGCCGGTACCGTACGTGGACCGGATGGACCTCGCGTACGCCGCCGCCGACATGATGCTGTGCCGCGCGGGCGCGATGACCGTCGCCGAGCTCTCCGCCGTCGGGCTCCCCGCCGCGTACGTCCCGCTGCCGATCGGCAACGGCGAGCAGCGGCTCAACGCCCAGCCGGTGGTCAAGGCCGGCGGCGGCCTGCTCGTCGACGACGCGGACCTGACCCCGGAGTGGATCCAGAGCCAGGTCCTGCCCGTGCTCGCCGATCCGCACCGGCTGTACGAGATGTCCCGCGCCGCGGCCGAGTTCGGCCGCCGGGACGCCGACGAGCTGCTGGTCGGCATGGTGTACGAGGCGATCGCAGCCCACAGGAACCGCTGACGCAGGAGGCGAGCAGGAGTGGCCGGACCGACGACCGCGGAACGCGGTGGACCGAAGGCGTCGAAGCCCACAGGGGCGGCGAAGTCCTCAGAACCGTCCGCGTCCGGCCCCTCCGGCACCCCCCGCGGCCCCTGGTTCCGCCGGGGGCCCGTGCTGCTCGGCCTGGCCGCCGCCGTGCTCCTCGCCGGCGGCGGCACCTGGGCCCTCTACGGCTCCTCCTGGCTGCGCGTCGAGAAGGTCGGCATCACCGGCACCGAGGTGCTCACCCCCGAACAGGTCCGGGCCGCGGCGGCCGTGCCGCTCGGCGCCCCGATGGCCGCGGTGGACACCGACGAGATCGAGGCCCGGCTGCGCGGCCGGCTCCCGCGGATCGATTCGGTCGACGTGGTGCGCGCCTGGCCGCACGGAATCGGTCTCAAAGTGACCGAGCGCAAACCCGTCCTGCTCATTGAAAAGGGCGCCAAGTTCGTGGAAGTGGACGCTTCGGGCGTCCGGTTCGCCACGGTGCCGAAAGCCCCCAAGGGCGTACCCGTACTGGAATTGACGGCGAAACGGTCACCGAGCCTGCGCCGCTTCGACGAGGAGCGGCTGCTGCACGAGGCGGTGGGCGTCGCCGTCGACCTCCCGGCGGCCGTGGCCAGGGACACCAGGGTGGTCCGCGTGCGCTCGTACGACGCCGTCGTACTGGAGTTGACCGGCGGCCGGACCGTCATGTGGGGGAGCCCCGAGCAGGGGGCCGCGAAGGGTCGTGCGCTGGCCGCCCTGATGAAAGCCGCCGGCTCCGCACTGCACTTCGACGTGAGCGCCCCCACGGCCCCGGCGGTCTCCGGGAGTTGACGCGGGGTCGAACAGGGAAGCACCCTGGTTGGCCAGGGATATGGGTGATCACATAGGGTGAAAAGAAAAACGGGAGGTTCGGCGTGTTCGTTGAACGCGCGCCACTTGTCGACTTAGTGTCCTGTCCGGAAGAGTCCAAGGAACAGACACACTGTTAACCCTAAACTTCAGGGTTAGGGTTCGGGTCGGCGAGTCAGGCTGGTCGGGCCGTCCCATTTTTCGGCATCAGTCGTCGCACCGCAGGCCCGCGAGGCGGCGACACGTAACTCGAGGCGAGAGGCCTTCGACGTGGCAGCACCGCAGAACTACCTCGCAGTCATCAAGGTCATCGGTGTCGGCGGCGGTGGTGTCAATGCCATCAACCGAATGATCGAGGTCGGCCTCAAGGGCGTCGAGTTCATCGCCATCAACACCGACGCCCAGGCGCTGTTGATGAGCGACGCCGACGTCAAGCTCGACGTCGGCCGCGAACTGACCCGCGGCCTCGGCGCCGGCGCCAACCCGGCAGTCGGCCGCAAGGCGGCAGAGGACCACCGCGAGGAGATCGAGGAGGTCCTCAAGGGGGCCGACATGGTCTTCGTCACCGCCGGAGAGGGCGGTGGCACCGGCACCGGCGGCGCCCCGGTCGTCGCCAACATCGCGCGCTCGCTGGGCGCCCTCACGATCGGCGTGGTCACCCGCCCGTTCACCTTCGAGGGCCGCCGCCGCGCGAACCAGGCGGAGGACGGCATCGCCGAGCTCCGCGAAGAGGTCGACACCCTCATCGTCATCCCGAACGACCGGCTGCTGTCCATCTCGGACCGCCAGGTCAGCGTGCTCGACGCGTTCAAGTCCGCCGACCAGGTGCTGCTCTCCGGCGTCCAGGGCATCACCGACCTGATCACCACCCCGGGTCTGATCAACCTCGACTTCGCCGACGTGAAGTCCGTGATGTCCGAGGCCGGCTCGGCCCTCATGGGCATCGGCTCCGCCCGCGGCGACGACCGCGCCGTGGCCGCGGCCGAGATGGCGATCTCCTCGCCGCTGCTGGAGGCGTCCATCGACGGCGCCCGTGGCGTGCTGCTCTCCATCTCCGGCGGCTCCGACCTCGGTCTCTTCGAGATCAACGAGGCGGCCCAGCTGGTCAGCGAGGCGGCCCACCCGGAGGCGAACATCATCTTCGGCGCCGTCATCGACGACGCCCTGGGCGACGAGGTGCGGGTCACCGTGATCGCGGCCGGCTTCGACGGGGGCCAGCCCCCGGCCCGCCGGGACAACGTGATCGGCGCCGCGTCCACCAAGCGCGAGGAGCCCCCGGCCCCGGTCCGCCCGGCCGAGCCGGTCCGCCCCGCCTTCGGCGGCCTGGGTTCGGTGACCCCGCGTGAGGAGCCCCCGGCCCCGGTCGAGGCGGCTCCGGTCGCCGAGGTCCCGGTCGCCCCGACCGTCACCGCGCCCCAGGTCCCGACGGCCCGCCCCTACCAGGACAGCCCCGCCGAAGAGCTGGATGTCCCGGACTTCTTGAAGTGATAAGCGAGCGGCACCACGCGAGCGGCGCGCACTTCGCCTTCACCGACAGGTGGGGCGGGGTGAGCGCCGTTCCGTACGAGGAGCTCAACCTCGGCGGCGCGGTCGGCGACGACCCGGCGGCCGTCGGGTCCAACCGGGCGCTCGCCGCCGGGGCCCTGGGCGTCGCGCCGGACCGGGTGGTCTGGATGAACCAGGTGCACGGCCGCGACGTGGCGGTGGTCGACGCCCCCTGGGGCGACACCCCGCCGCCGGCCGTCGACGCGGTGGTCACCTCCCGGCGCGGGCTCGCCCTCGCCGTGCTGACCGCCGACTGCACCCCGGTCCTGCTGGCCGACCCCGTCGCCGGGGTCGCGGCCGCGGCCCACGCGGGCAGACCCGGCCTGGTCGCCGGGGTGGTGCCCGCCGCGGTCGAGGCGATGGTGCGGCTCGGCGCGGAACCCTCCCGGATCACGGCCCGCACGGGCCCGGCGGTCTGCGGGCGCTGCTACGAGGTGCCCGCGGCGATGCGCGAGGACGTCGCCGCCGTGGTGCCCGAGGCCCACGCCACCACCAGCTGGGGCACCCCGGCCGTCGACGTGGTGGCCGGGGTGCACGCGCAGCTGGCGGCGCTCGGGGTGACCGACCTGGAGCGGTCTCCGGTCTGCACCCTCGAATCCCTCGACCACTTCTCGTACCGCCGTGACCGGATCACCGGGCGGCTCGCCGGATATGTCTGGTTGGACTGATCGATGACGGACCGTAAGGCGGAGCTCGCCGCCAACCTCGCGCGGGTGGAGGAACGCATTTCCACGGCCTGCGCGGGCGCGGGGCGCAAGAGGGAAGAGGTGACCCTCATCGTGGTCACCAAGACCTACCCCGCGAGCGACGTACGGCTGCTGGCGGAGCTCGGCGTCCGTCACGTGGCGGAGAACCGCGACCAGGACGCCGCCCCGAAGGCCGCGGCCTGTGCGGATCTGCCCCTCACGTGGCACTTCGTCGGCCAGTTGCAGACGAACAAAGTCCGTTCGGTGGCCGGTTACGCGCACGTCGTGCAGTCGGTCGACCGCCCCCGGCTCGTCACCGCCCTCTCGGCGGCGGCGGAGAAGGCCGGCCGCGAGCTCGGCTGTCTGGTGCAGGTGGCGCTCGACGCCGAGGAGGGCGGCCGCGGCGAGCGCGGGGGAGTGGCCCCCGACGGCGTGGCCGAGCTGGCGGAACTGGTCGCGGCGGCCCCCGGACTGCGGATCGGCGGACTGATGACCGTCGCTCCGCTGACCGGTCCGTACGCGGGACGCGAACGCGCCGCGTTCGAGCGGCTGGTGGAATTGTCATCCCGCCTGCGCGCCGACCATCCGGCTGCCACGATGGTCTCGGCCGGTATGAGCGGGGACCTGGAAGAGGCCGTGGCGGCGGGAGCGACACACGTACGCGTCGGCACCGCGGTACTCGGAAGCCGACCCCGGCTCGGGTAACGTCGCGAAGCAAGTCGGACCACAGCAGAAAATATGGTCATTCCCGCCGATGGGCGGACAGGCCACGTGGATCGCGGGCGGTTGGAGCCCAGCGCCATCGGTGACGAGGGCGATCCACCACAGAGCGGAGGACTCAGAGAATGGCCGGCGCGATGCGCAAGATGGCGGTCTACCTCGGCCTCGTGGAGGACGATGGGTACGACGGCCCGGGGTTCGACCCCGACGACGAGTTCGAGCCCGAGCCCGAGCCGGAGCGGGACCGTCGGCGGCACGAGCCTCCGCACCAGGCCCCGGTTCGGGACGAACCGGTACGAGCCGTACAGCCTCCGGCGCAGCGTGAGCCCGCTCCGCTGCCCGTCGAAAGCGGACGTCCGGCGCGAATCGCCCCCGTGGCATCCATCACACCCGAACGCCCGAGCCAGGAGAAGAACGCACCGGTGATCATGCCCAAGGTCGTGTCCGAGCGGGAGCCGTACCGCATCACGACGCTCCACCCCCGGACCTACAACGAGGCCCGTACCATCGGGGAACACTTCCGCGAGGGCACCCCGGTGATCATGAACCTCACGGAGATGGACGACACGGACGCGAAGCGTCTCGTGGACTTCGCCGCCGGTCTGGTGTTCGGTCTGCACGGCAGCATTGAACGCGTGACACAGAAGGTGTTTCTGCTCTCGCCTGCTAACGTCGATGTCACGGCGGAGGACAAGGCCCGCATCGCAGAGGGCGGGTTCTTCAACCAAAGCTAGACCGATTGAGTAACACGACACCGGGATACGGGGCCCGGCCGATCGGCCGGACAGTGGGAGCAAGGGGAGAGGGAAGTACGGGATGGGCGTGGCACTGCAGGTGATCTACATCGCGCTGATGTGCTTCCTCATCGTGCTGATCTTCCGGTTGGTCATGGACTACGTCTTCCAGTTCGCCCGCTCCTGGGAACCTGGCAAGGCGATGGTGGTGGTCCTGGAGGCCACCTACACTGTCACCGATCCACCGCTCAAGCTTCTGCGGCGGTTCATTCCGCCGCTGCGTCTCGGGGGCGTGGCACTCGACCTGTCCTTCTTCGTGCTGATGATCATCGTTTACATCCTGATCAGCATCGTGAGCAACGTTGCGAGAAGCGTGTGAACGATCCGGTCTTGCCGACTGCCGACGACTACGTAGAGGTGAAGAAGAGATGCCGCTGACCCCCGAGGACGTGCGGAACAAGCAGTTCACGACCGTCCGCCTCCGAGAAGGCTATGACGAGGACGAGGTCGATGCCTTCCTCGACGAGGTCGAGGCCGAACTGACGCGCCTGCTGCGCGAGAACGAGGACCTGCGCGCGAAGCTGGCCGCCGCCACGCGTGCCGCCGCGCAGAACCAGCAGCAGCAGAACATGCGCAAGCCGGAGCCCCAGGACCAGCGCGGCCCGGGCGCCCCCGTGCCCGCCGCCATATCCGGCCCGCCGGTCCAGCAGGGCCCCCCGCAGATGGGCCCGCCGCAGCTGCCGGGCGGCGCTCCGCAGCTCCCGCCGGGCCCCGGCGCGATGCAGCAGGGCCCCGGTCCGATGCAGCAGGGTCCCGGTCCGATGCAGCAGGGCCCCATGGGCGGCCCGATGCAGCCCCCGCACACCATGGGTGGCCAGAACCCGATGGGCCAGCCGATGGGCCAGCCGCCCATGGGCCAGCCGATGGGCCACCAGCCGCCGCAGCTGCCGCAGCCCGGCCAGGGCCCCGGTGGCGACAGCGCCGCCCGCGTCCTCTCCCTGGCGCAGCAGACCGCCGACCAGGCGATCGCGGAGGCCCGTTCCGAGGCCAACAAGATCGTCGGCGAGGCCCGTTCGCGCGCCGAGGGCCTGGAGCGCGACGCCCGTGCCAAGGCCGACGCCCTGGAGCGGGACGCGCAGGAGAAGCACCGCGTCGCGATGGGCTCCCTGGAGTCCGCCCGTGCCACGCTGGAGCGCAAGGTCGAGGACCTGCGGGGCTTCGAGCGCGAGTACCGCACGCGTCTGAAGTCGTACCTGGAGTCGCAGCTGCGCCAGCTGGAGACCCAGGCGGACGACTCCCTCGCCCCGCCGCGCACCCCGGCCACCGCCTCGCTGCCGCCGTCGCCGGCGCCGTCGATGGCTCCGGCCGGTGCGATGGGTCACACCATGGGTGGCGCTCCGTCGCCGATGGGTGCCCCGTCCTACGGCGGTCAGCAGCAGATGTCCCCGGCCATGACGCAGCCGATGGCGCCGGTGCGGCCGGCTGCGCCGCAGCCGATGCAGCAGGCTCCGTCTCCCATGCGGGGCTTCCTGATCGACGAGGACGACAACTGAGGACGGCACTGACGTAGCCGTCGGCGTCGGCAGTCTTTACGGGCCGGGCCCGGACCCCTTCGGGGAGTCCGGGCCCGGCCCGTTTGCGTCGGGGTTCGGTGGTGGGTGTGGGTGTGGGTGTGGGTGTGGGGGCTGGTGCGGGTGCGGGTGCGGGTGCTGGTGTGGTGCGGGTGCCGGGGGCGGGCCGCCGGCCCGTGGTGTGCGGGTCCCCTCGCCGCTTGACGCGTCGTGGCCTGCAGGCCCTACGGCAGGCCCACCCCTGGGGCTTTGGGGCTTCGCCCTGGCCTTCGGCCACCCCAGGCCCGGGCCTGCCTCCGGACCAGCCTGCCACGACGCGTCAAGCGGCTCCCCCGCACACCACGGGCCGGCTGCCGGTGGCTTCGTGAGCCGGCTGCCGGTGGCTTCGTGAGGTGGGGGTCTCCGGTTTCGGGGGAGGGGACATGGGTGTGGCCCGGACCCAGGGGGCGGGGGCCGGGCCACAGTCGGGCGGTGTTACGCCTTGCGGAGGCGGAAGGTGAGGCCGAGGGCCTCGTCCTCGAAGGCGGCGCCGTACGAGTCGTCGGCCGCGCCGGACGCGAAGTCCGTGGCCAGGACCTCGTCCGCGATCAGGGCGGCGTGGTCCGTGAGGGCCGTGGTCAGCTCGGGGTCGGACGCGGACCAGCGGAGCGCGATGCGGTCGGCCACGTCGAGGCCGGAGTTCTTCCGGGCCTCCTGGATCAGCCGGATCGCGTCACGCGCCAGACCCGCCAGCTTCAGCTCGGGCGTGATCTCCAGGTCCAGTGCCACCGTCGCACCGGAGTCCGACGCGACGGACCAGCCCTCGCGCGGGGTCTCGGTGATGATGACCTCCTCCGGGGAGAGGGTCACGGTCTCGCCGTTGACCTCGACCGTGGCCTCGCCCGAGCGCAGGGCCAGCGACAGCGCGGCGGCGTCGGCGGCCGCGACCGCCTTGGCCACGTCCTGCACGCCCTTGCCGAAGCGCTTGCCGAGGGCCCGGAAGTTCGCCTTGGCGGTGGTGTCCACCAGCGAGCCGCCCACCTCGGACAGGGAGGCCAGCGAGGAGACGTTCAGCTCCTCGGTGATCTGCGCGTGGAGCTCGGTCGAGAGGGCCTCGAAGCCGGCCGCCGCGACCAGCGCACGCGAGAGCGGCTGGCGGGTCT
Source organism: Streptomyces sp. NPDC101118 (assembly GCF_044759445.1). Lineage (NCBI taxonomy): Bacteria > Bacillati > Actinomycetota > Actinomycetes > Kitasatosporales > Streptomycetaceae > Streptomyces > Streptomyces sp. NPDC101118. The sequence continues at coordinate 363,718 of NZ_JBIVZG010000003.1, forward strand.
TGACGCCGGACTCGGCGCGGGTGGCGCGGCCCAGCTCGACGAGCCGGCGCACGAGCACCATCTGCTGGGACAGGGTGGTGTCGACGGCAGCGGCGTCCGCCTCCGGCCAGGAGGACAGGTGCACCGACTCCGGGGCGCCCGGCGTGACGGGGACGATCATGTCCTGCCACACGCGCTCGGTGATGAACGGCGTCAGCGGGGCCATCAGGCGCGTGACGGTCTCCACCACGTCGTGCAGGGTGCGCAGCGCCGCCTTGTCGCCCTGCCAGAACCGGCGCCGCGACCGGCGCACGTACCAGTTCGACAGGTCGTCGACGAAGGCGGACAGCAGCTTGCCGGCGCGCTGGGTGTCGTACGCCTCCATGGCCTCGGTGACCTGGCCGGTCAGCTGGTGCAGTTCGGAGAGCAGCCAGCGGTCGAGGACGGTGCGGTCGGCCGGGGCCGGGTCCGCGGCGGAGGGCGCCCAGTCCGACGTACGGGCGTACAGCGCCTGGAAGGCCACCGTGTTCCAGTACGTGAGGAGGGTCTTGCGGACCACTTCCTGGATGGTGCCGTGGCCGACGCGGCGGGCCGCCCAGGGGGAGCCGCCGGCCGCCATGAACCAGCGGACCGCGTCGGCGCCGTGCTGGTCCATGAGCGGGATGGGCTGGAGGATGTTGCCCAGGTGCTTGGACATCTTGCGGCCGTCCTCGGCGAGGATGTGGCCCAGGCAGACCACGTTCTCGTAGGACGACTTGTCGAAGACCAGGGTGCCGACCGCCATCAGCGTGTAGAACCAGCCGCGGGTCTGGTCGATCGCCTCCGAGATGAACTGCGCCGGGTAGCGCCTCTCGAAGATCTCCTTGTTCTTGTACGGGTAGCCCCACTGCGCGAACGGCATCGAGCCCGAGTCGTACCAGGCGTCGATGACCTCCGGCACGCGGACCGCTTCGAGGGAGCAGCCCTCGTGCGTGCAGGTGAAGGTCACGTCGTCGATGTACGGGCGGTGCGGGTCCAGCGCGGAGTGGTCCTGCCCGGACAGCTCGGACAGCTCGGCGCGCGAGCCGACGCAGGTGAGGTGGTTCTCCTCGCAGCGCCAGATCGGCAGCGGGGTGCCCCAGTAGCGGTTCCGGGAGAGCGCCCAGTCGATGTTGTTGTTCAGCCAGTCGCCGAAGCGGCCCTGCTTGACCGACTCGGGGAACCAGTTGGTCTTCTCGTTCTCCCGCAGCATCGCGTCCTTGACGGCGGTGGTGCGGATGTACCACGACGGCTGCGCGTAGTAGAGCAGCGCGGTGTGGCAGCGCCAGCAGTGCGGGTAGCTGTGCTCGTAGGCGATGTGCTTGAAGAGCAGGCCGCGGGCGTCCAGGTCGGCGGTCAGCTGCTCGTCGGCCTTCTTGAAGAAGACGCCGCCGACCAGCGGGACCTCCTCGCCGAAGGTGCCGTCGGGGCGGACCGGGTTGACCACGGGCAGGCCGTACGCGCGGCAGACCGCGAGGTCGTCGGCGCCGAAGGCCGGGGCCTGGTGGACCAGACCGGTGCCGTCCTCGGTGGTGACGTACTCGGCGTTGACCACGAAGTGGGCGGGCGCGTCGAAGGGCACCAGCTCGAAGGGGCGCTGGTAGTTCCAGCGCTCCATCTCCTTGCCGGTGAAGGTCTGGCCGGTGGCCTCCCAGCCCTCGCCGAGGGCCTTCTCCAGCAGCGGCTGGGCGACGACCAGCTGCTCCTCGCCGTTGGTGGCCACGACGTAGGTGACGTCGGGGTGGGCCGCCACGGCGGTGTTGGAGACCAGGGTCCAGGGAGTGGTGGTCCAGACGACCAGCGAGGCCTGGCCGGCGAGCGGGCCCGAGGTCAGCGGGAAGCGGACGTAGACCGAGGGGTCGACCACGGTCTCGTAGCCCTGGGCCAGCTCGTGGTCGGAGAGGCCGGTGCCGCAGCGGGGGCACCAGGGGGCCACGCGGTGGTCCTGGACCAGCAGGCCCTTGTTGAAGATCTCCTTCAGCGACCACCAGACGGACTCGACGTACTCGGGGTCCATCGTGCGGTACGCGTCGTCGAGGTCCACCCAGTAGCCCATGCGGGTGGTGAGGTCGGCGAAGGCGTCCGTGTGGCGGGTCACCGACTCGCGGCACTTGGCGTTGAACTCGGCGATGCCGTACGCCTCGATGTCCTGCTTGCCGTTGAAGCCCAGCTCCTTCTCCACGGCGAGCTCGACCGGCAGGCCGTGGCAGTCCCAGCCGGCCTTGCGGGCCACGTGGTAGCCGCGCATGGTCCGGAAGCGGGGGAACACGTCCTTGAAGACGCGGGCCTCGATGTGGTGCGCGCCGGGCATGCCGTTCGCGGTCGGCGGGCCCTCGTAGAAGACCCACTCGGGGCGGCCCTCGGACTGCTCCAGCGTCTTGGCGAAGGTCTTGTTCTCGCGCCAGAAGTCGAGGACGGCGTGCTCCAGGGCGGGCAGGTCGACCTGGGCGGGCACCGGGCGGTACTGCGACGGTGTGGGCTGCTGGCTCTGCGTACTCATCGGGTGTGCTCTTCCTCCAACGGCGGGTCCATCTCCGTCGGAGGGACGAGAGCCTCGGCTCCCGCGGTACCACCCTCCTTGACCCCCGGAGCGCCCTGGCGCGCCGGCGGCCCCCTCATTAGGGGCGCGGTCCGGTTCTACTGACCCGGGGCCCTGCGGGCGCCCTGGGCGTTCTTCCGGCGGCTCCGGGGTGATCCTTCACGTTGCGCTCGCCCCCGGGCTCACACCGTCCCCGGGTCGCTCCTGGCTGCGTACGACGCTACTCGTCCCCATCCATGCCTTCCGCTCGGCCCAGTGTAAGGGCCGGGGGGCGGGTCGGCAGACCGGTTTGTGCGGCGTCGGCGGGGCGCCCGGCTGCGCTGCTGCCGGGCGCCCCGGGGGCGGCGCCCGGGTTGACCCGAACGGCCGACGCGCCCCTGCCGCGCCCCTCGCGGTCCCGGCACCGGATTACCCGGCCCTGAGCTGGGCACAACGGATGCAGGTCGGCCTCGGAGGACGTGCGCCCCGTTGCCGCGGGGTATGAGCCGATTTATCGTCCCAGCACGATTCGCGTGCAGATCACAATATGTGAAGGGGCCGCGGCCATGGTGGCGAAGAAGACCGCCGCGAAGAAGACGGCGTCCGCTGGGAAGAAGTCCACGGCCACGAAGGCGGCACCTTCGGAGGCCGTCTCCGGGAGCGCGCACGCGGCCAAGTCCGCGGCACGGGCGCCGACGGACAGGGCCGCCGATCTGCCGGAGGTGACCGACCGGGCGGTGACGGGGGCGAGGGCGGCCAGGAAGACGCTGCCGGCCGGGGCGCCCGTGCCGAAGGCGGCACCGAAGAAGAGCATGGCCAAGGCCGTGGAGGCGGCGCACGGCAAGGCGGGCTCGTCCGGGACCGCGGTGAAGAGCACCTCGGCGAGCATCGTGCCGAAGGGCGCGTCGAAGGCGGCGCCGAGGAAGACCGCCAAGGGGGAGGCCATCCCCTCGGAGGCCGTCTCCGGGAGCGCGCACGCGGCGAAGTCCGCGGCACGGGCGCCGACGGACAGGGCCGCCGACCTGCCGGAGGTGACCGACCGGGCGGTGACGGGGGCGAAGGCGGCCAGGAAGACCCTGCCGGCCGGGGCGCCGGCACCGGTGGAGGAGCCGGCCGGGGACCGTTCGTCTGCAGGTGCGGCCGTGGGGACCACCTCCGCGAAGAAGGCGACGGCCGCCAGGACCAGGGCCGCCAAGGCCACGGGCACGAAGGCCGGGACCACCCGGACCGCGGCGGCGGACGGCTCCGCCGCGCACGGCGCCGCCACGAAGACCAGGGGCGCGAAGGGCGTGGCGGCGGACGGCACTGCCGCGAAGACCCGCGGGAAGAAGGCCGCGGCGAAGAACGGCGCGGCGAAGAACGGCGCGACCAGGGAGGCCGCCGGCGGGGCGGCCGTGAAGAAGGCCCCGGCCAGGACGGCCGCGGCCTCGGGGGCGGCACCGACCGCCGAAGAGACGGGAGCCGGGACAGTGGTTGCCAAGAAGAGCAGCGGCACGGGCAGGGCCTCGACGGCCAGGAAGACGGCCCTGGCCGCCACCAGCGGACTCCCGAAGGCCGGGGCCACCGCCGTGGCCCCCGGCGAGCTGGCGGTCCGGCCGGGCGAGGACCCGTGGACCCCCGCGGAGGTCGCCGAGGCCAGGGCCGAGCTGATGAGCGAGATCCTGCGGCTGCGCGAGGAGCTGCACCACTCCGAGGAGGCGATCACCGGCCTGATGCGCGACTCCGGCGACGGCGCGGGCGACGACCAGGCCGACACCGGTACGAAGAACATCACGCGGGAGCACGAGCTGGCCCTGGCCTCGAACGCCCGGGAGATGCTGGAGCAGACCGAGCGCGCCCTGGAGCGCCTGGACGCGGGCACGTACGGCGTGTGCGAGAACTGCGGCAACCCCATCGGCAAGGCGCGCATGCAGGCCTTCCCGCGCGCCACCCTGTGCGTGGAGTGCAAGCAGAAGCAGGAACGCCGGCACTGAGGGCGGCCCCGGCCGTGTCGTCCGGGTCACGCCGGCCCGCGGTCCCGCCACCTCGCGGCGGCCGTGACGTACCCTCGTGTTCTGATCGGGCACCTTCTGGCGGCCCCGAGGACCTGAATTCGAGGGATTCACGTGGCAGAGGCGGAGGGCGTCATCGGTACGCCGGACATCGGGGAAGCCCAGCCTGAGGCGGACCGGCCCAAGGGGCGGCGCCGGATCGCCGCGCTGCTCGTGGTCGCCCTGGTCGTGTACCTGCTCGACCTCGGCAGCAAGATGCTCGTGGTGGCGAAGCTGGAGCACCAGGCGCCGATCGAGATCATCGGCGACCTCCTGAAGTTCGAGGCGGTCCGCAACCCCGGTGCCGCCTTCGGGTTCGGCGAGGCCTTCACGATCATCTTCACGCTGATCGCGGCGACCGTGATCGTCGTCATCGTGCGGATCTCGCGCAAGCTCTACAGCCTGCCGTGGGCCATTGCGCTGGGCGGGCTCCTCGGCGGCGCGCTCGGCAACCTCACCGACCGGATCTTCCGCTCGCCGGGCGTCTTCCGCGGCGCTGTGGTGGATTTCATCGCACCGGCCCACTTCGCCGTCTTCAACCTCGCGGACTCCGCCATCGTCTGCGGCGGAATCCTGATCGTCCTGCTCTCCTTCAAGGGTCTGGACCCGGACGGAACGATCCACAAGGACTGAGCGCGTCCGGGTGTGTCGGCGGAGTCCGGCATACTCGACGGGTGAGTACGATTCCCGAGATCCGCACCCTGCCCGTCCCCGATGGCCTCGAAGGCGAGCGCGTGGACGCCGCCATCGCCCGTATGTTCGGTTTTTCCCGGACCAAGGCGGCCGAGCTGGCCGCGGCGGGGAAGGTCGCGGTCGACGGCAGCGTCGTCGGGAAGTCCGAGCGCGTGCACGGCGGTGCCTGGCTGGAGGTCGAGATGCCGGGCGCGCCCCGGCCGGTCGAGATCGTGGCCGAGCCCGTCGAGGGCATGGAGATCGTGCACGACGACGACGACATCGTCGTGATCATGAAGCCCGTGGGCGTCGCGGCCCACCCCAGCCCCGGCTGGACCGGCACCACCGTCATCGGCGGCCTCGCCGCCGCCGGCTACCGCATCTCCACCTCCGGTGCCGCCGAGCGCCAGGGCATCGTGCACCGCCTCGACGTCGGCACCTCGGGCCTGATGGTCGTCGCCAAGTCCGAGCGCGCCTACACCTCGCTGAAGAACCAGTTCCGCGAGCGGGTCGTCGACAAGCGCTACCACGCCCTGGTCCAGGGCCACCCGGATCCGATGAGCGGCACCATCGACGCCCCCATCGGCCGGCACCCCAGCGCCGACTACAAGTGGGCCGTGACCTCCGAGGGCAAGCCCTCCGTCACGCACTACGACCTCATCGAGGCCTTCCGCGCCGCCTCCCTGCTCGACATCAAGCTGGAGACCGGCCGCACGCACCAGATCCGCGTGCACATGTCCGCCCACCGGCACCCCTGCGTGGGCGACCTCACCTACGGCGCCGACCCGACGATCGCCAAGCGGCTGGGCCTGACCCGCCAGTGGCTGCACGCCATGCGCCTGGGCTTCGAGCACCCCTCCGACGGCGGCTGGGTCGAGTTCGAGAGCGCCTACCCCGCCGACCTCCAGCACGCGCTGGACGTCATCCGGGCGGAGAGCGAGTGACCTACGACGTCCGCGTCGCGACGACGGACGCCGACCGCGAGGCCTGCTTCGCGGTCCGCGCGGCCGTCTTCGTCGTCGAGCAGCGCGTGCCCCGGGAGATCGAGTACGACGCCCACGACGCGGACGCGGTGCACGTGCTGGCCACCGGCGCCGACGGCCCGCTCGGCACCGGGCGCCTGCTGACCGGCCGCGCGGAACCCGGCGTCGGCTCCCTGGGCCGGCTCGCCGTCACCCGGGCCGCCCGCGGCCTGGGCGTGGGCGCGGCACTGGTCCGTGCCATCGAGGCCGAGGCGGCCCGGCGCGGCCTCACCGCCGTCGACCTGCACGCCCAGACCCACGCCCTCGGCTTCTACGAGCGGCTGGGCTACGCGCCGTACGGGCCCGAGTTCGACGACGCGGGCATGCCCCACCGCGCCATGCGGCGGACGCTGGGCTGAGCAGGCCTCCGGCGCGCCCGCTCCGGTGCCTGCTCCGGCCGCCCGCTCCGCCGCGCCCGCTCCGGCGCGCCGAGGCCGGTCGTCCGCCCCGGGCCCCTCCCGGGCGCCGGGCCGTGCGACCCGCCGTGTGTGACGGGCGCGCTGCCCGCCGCAATGCCCCGGATCGCCCCGCCCGGCTGCGAGGCTGGGCGGTGTGGATCAGCTCGCCCTCCTCTTCGTGCTGCTGCTCGGGGCCGTCGTCACGGTGCCCCTCGGGGACCGGCTCGGGCTGCCCGCCCCGGTGCTGATGACCCTCGGCGGCATCGTGCTCGCCCTGCTGCCCTTCGTACCGGACGTCGAGGTCCCGCCCGAGTACATCCTCCCGCTGGTCCTGCCGCCCCTGCTGTACGCCTCCGTGCAGCGCACCTCCTGGCGCCAGTTCGCCGCCAACGTCCGCCCCATCCTGCTGCTCGCCGTGGCCCTGGTCTTCGTCACCACCGCCGCCGTGGGATGGGTCGCGAACGCCGTCGTGCCCGGTCTGCCGGTCGCCGCCGCGCTGGCCCTCGGTGCACTGGTCGCCCCGCCCGACCCGGTCGCCGCCACCGCCGTCGCCGGCTCCCTCGGCCTGCCCCGGCGCATGGTGTCGATCCTGGAGGGCGAGGGCCTGTTCAACGACGTCACCGCCATCGTGCTCTACCACGTGGCCATCGCGGCCGCGGTCGGCGGCGCGTTCTCCTGGTCCGGTGCCGTCGGCGAGTTCGTGCTCTCGGCAGCCGTCGCGGTCGCCGTCGGCCTGGCCCTCGGCTGGGCCGCGAACCGGCTGATGGGCCGCCTCGGCGACGCGACCCTCCAGATCGGCCTCACCCTCCTCGTCCCCTTCGTCGCCTACGTGCTGGCCGAGGAGCTCCGCGGCTCCGGCGTGCTGGCCGTGCTCACCTGCGCCCTGTTCCTGGCCGAGTACGCCACCGACGCCGACGACGTGCTGGGCCGGCTGGCCGGGCACACCTTCTGGGAGGTCGTCGACATGCTGGTCACCGGCGTCGCGTTCGGCCTCATCGGACTGGAGCTGCACCAGGTCTTCGGGGTCACCGAGGGCCGCGCCTGGGAGATGGCGGGGTGGGCGGCGGCCGTCGTCGGCACCGTGGTCCTCGTACGGCTCCTCTGGCTGCTCCCCGCGGCCTGGGCGGCCCGCCGCCTGCACCAGCGGCTGCACGGCGAGGACGACGACATCCCGGTCGACTGGCGGGAGAGCGTGGTCATGTGGTGGGCCGGGATGCGCGGGGTCGCCTCCGTGGCCCTCGCCCTCGCCATCCCGCTCAGGACCGACTCCGGCGCGCCCTTCCCGATGCGCGACGAGATCATCTACATCGCCTTCGCCGTCATCATGGTGACCCTCGTCGTCCAGGGGCTCACCCTGCCCCGGCTCGTACGGTTCCTCGGCGTCCGGGCCGACACCGACGCCGCGCGCGAGTTCGAGCGCCGCCTCGCCGTCCGCGCCGCCAAGGCCGCCAAGCGCCGGCTGCGCGAGATCGAGGACGTCGAGGAGATCCCCGAGGAACTCGTCGAGCAACTCCTGCGCCGCGCCTACGACGTGGGCGCCCGCATCAGCCCCGACATGGTGGAGGAGGAGCGCCGCGAGGCCTACGCGCAGCGCGTCGCCCGGCTCCGTACGGTCCAGCGCATCCAGCGCGAGATGATGTCCGCCGCCCGCCACGAGGTGCTCGCCGCCCGCAGCGAGCCCGGCGCCGACCCGGAGGTCGTGGACCGGGTGCTGCGGCACCTCGACGTCAGGAGCCTGCGCCCGTGACGGGGGCGCCCCCGTCACCCGTGACCGGTGTGCTGCCCGTGCCGCCGGCCGGGGGGAGCGCCGCGGGGCCGGTGCTGACCCGCGGCAGGGCGTACGGGTGCTCCGCGCACAGCCAGGCGATCAGCCGCTCCCGCACCTCGCAGCGCACCGTCCACAGGTCGTCGCCGTCCTTGGCCGTGACCACCGCCCTGACCTGCATCGTGGTGGGCGTGGAGTCCGTGACGACCAGGCTCGACGACCGGCCGTCCCAGGCCGGGCAGGCGGCCAGGATCTCCTGCAGCCGGGCCCGCATCAGGCCGACCGGCGCCGTGTGGTCCACGTGCAGGAACACCGTGCCGGTGACTTCGGCGCCGCCGCGCGACCAGTTCTCGAACGGCTTGCCGGTGAAGTACGAGACCGGCATGGTCAGCCGGCGCTCGTCCCAGGTCCGCACGACCAGGAAGGTCAGCGTGATCTCCTCGACCCTGCCCCACTCGCCGTCCACCACCACGGTGTCGCCGATCCTGACGGTGTCACCGAAGGCGATCTGCAGTCCGGCGAAAAGGTTGCCCAGCGTGGACTGCGCGGCGATGCCCGCCACGATGCCGATGATGCCGGCGGAGGCCAGCACGGAGGCGCCGACGGTCCGCATCGCCGGGAAGGTCAGCAGCATCGCGGCGACCGCCACCACCACGACCACCGCGGTCACCACCCGGTGGATGAGCGTGACCTGCGTACGGATCCGGCGCATCCGGGCGGACTCCTCCGCGCCGGCGGCGTAGCGCGCGTACGCCGAGTCCACGACGGCGGTGGCGATCCGCACCAGCAGCCAGGCCGCCGCCCCGATCAGCACCAGCGTGAGCGCGCGGGCCACGCCGACGGAATGGTCCTCCAGGAGCCCGGCCCGGCGGTGGAAGCCTCTCAGCAGGGCGGCCAGCAGGACGAGTTGGAAGGGGCGGCGGCAGCGGCGCAGCAGCCCCCACAGCGGGGTCTCGTAGTGGCGGGCGTCGGCGCGGCGCAGCAGGAGGTCCAGCAGCCACCCGGCGAGCAGGGTGAGCACGACCGAGCCGCCGATCACGGTCAACGGGCGCAGCACGTTCTCCATGTCCCGACCGTAGCCGACCGCCGCGCACCGGAGCTGGCACGATGGACACATGAACATCGTGCTCTTCCACTCGACGTACGGACTGCGGCCCGCGGTCCACGCCGCGGCCGACCGGCTGCGTGCGGCCGGCCACGAGGTCCACGTGCCCGACCTCTTCGAGGGCCGGGTCTTCGACACCGCCGAGGAGGGCATGGCGTTCCGCGACGAGACCGGCCGGGACGAGCTGCTCAAGCGGGCCGTCCTGGCGGTCGCCCCCCACTCGGACAAGGGCCTGGTGTACGCGGGCTTCTCCTTCGGCGGCTCCGTGGCCCAGCAACTGGCCCTGGCCGACGAGAAGGCGCGCGGGCTGCTGCTCCTGCACGGCACTGCGGACATCGCGGACGACGCCGCGGTGGACGACCTGCCGGTGCAGCTGCACATCGCCGACCCCGACCCGTTCGAGACGGCGGACTGGCTGAACGCCTGGTACCTGCGGATGCGGCGGGCCGGCGCGGACGTGGAGGTCCACGGCTACCCCGGCGCGGGGCACCTGTTCACCGACCCCGGGCTGCCGGACTACGACGCGGAGGCCGCGGAGCGCATGTGGGGGACGGTGCTGGCGTTCCTGGAGAGCATCTAGCCCCGGACTTCGCGGGTCGTTGATTCGTTCGGTGTGACCGGTTCGGTGGTGTCCCGGCCCTCCGCGACCGCCGGAACTGACGGAGCGGCGCACCCCACGGGCCGGTGCTCCGGCGGTTGTAGCGTGGCCCGGTGAGAAGCGACGTATACCGGGATGTGGGCGAGGCCGCGTGGTCGTGGGTGCTGGACCACGTGCGCGAGGACGAGGGCCCGTGGCTGGTGCAGGCCGTGGTGGAGGGCGGTCCTGAGGCCACGTCACCTGCCCAGGACCGCGACTCGCTGTACGCGGGGATCGCCGGCCTGGCCCCGGTGCTGGCCGAGATCGCGCAGTACCGGGAGCTGGGCGTGCGGGAAACGGCGCTGGCGACCGGCATCGTGAGCAGACTGTCGGCACAGGCCGGGCAGCGAACGGAACCCTCGCTGTACGACGGCCTCGCGGGCGACGCGACGGCGCTCAGACTGCTCGCCCCGGGCGAGGAAGCGGTGGCGCTGCGGCGGCTGGCCGCCCTGGCGACCGGCGACGGCTGGAAGACAACGCTCGACTTCGAGCCGGGCTCCGACGCGCCCCTCACCGACGTCATCATGGGCACCGCGGGCGTGGTGATGACGGCGGTCTGGGCGAAGAGCGAGTTCACAGACGCCATCGCGACGACGGGAGGCGAGGCCCTGCTGCGGGCGGCGGACCGCACGGAGGCGGGCCTCGACTGGGGCATGACGCCGGGGGCGGCGTCGAGGGCGCCGAACTACTCGCACGGAACCGCTGGGGTCGCGGCCGCCTTGGCGGTCGCGGGCGCCGCCCTGGACCGCGAGGACTTCGTCGAGGCAGCGGTCGCGGGCGCCCGGCACGTCCTCTCGGTGGGGTCCTTGAAGGATGCGGGCTTCGTCGTCCCGCACACGATCCCGCCGTCGCGCCGGGAGGTGGAACCGGTGACGTACACGTGGTGCCACGGGCCGGCGGGCACCTCGCACCTGTTCACCGCGCTGGCGCACGCAGGGGTCACCGAGGTGGCCGGCCACGACGTCGACGAACTGCGGCACCGCTGTATGACCTCGATCCTCACCTCGGGTGTGCCGGAACGCCTCCGTCCCGGCTTCTGGGACAACGACGGCCGCTGCTGCGGAACGGCGGGCGTCGGCGACGTCCTGCTGGACGCGGCCCAGGACTGCCGGGCGCCGGAGAGGAGACGGACCCTGCTGCGGGCCGCGCACAGGATGGGTGACGCGTTGGTCGACCGGGTCATCAGGGATGACGCGGGCGCCCGTTGGCGCTTTCTGGAACACCGCGAGGACCCGCCGCTGCTGCCGCCCGGCACGACGTGGATGCAGGGCGCGGCAGGCATCGCGGCCTACCTGCTGCGCCTCGCCCGGTACGGCGAGACCGGCCCCGACGCTCCGGTCGTCGACCGCCCGGACCAGTGGTGGGCCGTGCCGGCACACCTGCGCACTACACGTACGGGCGAAGTACGGGTCTAGCCGGGGTGCCGGCGGGCCGTTCCTCCCCGGCTCGCCGCCGTCGGCTCAGTCCCGACGGCAGCGGCCGCCCGGGGAACTCGCGGGCGGGATGCACTTGTAGACGGCGTCGGCCGGGTCGGCGCTGAGCCAGCGCCCGATGCAGGCGTTGGCGCTCGTACGGCCGCGCTCGGCGCAGAAGGCGAGTACGGCCCGGCCGTCCTCGAAGGGCCCCGGGGCGTAGACCACCCAGTAACCGGCGCGCAGGGAGGCGTAGTCGGCGCTGAGCAGCAGTTCGGCCTCGGGGACGGCGGCCCGGACGGCCGTCAGGCGGCGGTCGCGGGCGGCGGTGCCCGAGGAGACCGGCTCGGAGTACAGCTGGGCGATCCAGCGGCCAGCCAGGCTGCCGTCGCCGGAGCCCCCGCCGGTGCCGTCCGCGCCGCCGTCGGTGCCGGTGCCCGCGCTGCCGCCGCCGGTCCCGCCGTCGTACGAGTGGTCGCCGCCCGGGGACGTGGCGGGTTCGGTTCCGGGCTCTGTGGCCGGGCTGCTCGCGGGGGTCGTGGGCGGGGCGGTGGAGGGTCCGGTGGTGGTGGCGGGCGCGGACGTGCCCGACCGGGTGCCGCCCTTGGCGTCGCCGCCGGGGTCCCGGCCGCCGCGGTCGGCCAGCGCGTAGGCGCCGAGGCCCAGCAGCGCGAGGGCGACCACGGCTGCGGCCGCGGCCAGCGGGGTGCGCGCCCCGCTCCGGGCCGGGCGGCCGGGCTCCTCGCGCCGGGTGGTGCCGGGGTGGCCCGGACCCAGCGTCAGCTCCTGGCCGGTGTCGACGGCCGGGCCGGGGGTGCCGCCCCCGTGTCCCGGGCGGGCGGCCGGTCCGGGGCCGGGCCGGGGCGCGGGGGTCCGGGGTGCCGGTGGCGGGGGGAGGGGCGCGGCGATCCGGGGGCCGGGCAGCTCGTGTACCGGGACCGGGGTGTCGACCTGGGTCGGCGGCGGTGGTGGCGGAGCAGCGGGCGGACCGCCGGGTCCGGGTGCCGCGACCGCGGCCAGCAGCGCGTCGAGCGCCTCGGCGTCGGGCCGCGCGTCGGGGTCGCGTACGAGCACGGCCGCCAGTACGGGGGCCAGCGCGCCCGCGCGGCGCGGCGCCGGCACCGGCTCGTCCAGGACGGCGGCCAGCGTGGCCAGGGTGGTGGTGCGGCGCATGGGGCTGACGCCCTCGACGCACACGTACAGGGTGATCGCCAGCGACCAGAGGTCGCAGGCCGGCAGGTCGGCGCCCCGGATCCGCTCGGGGGCGAGGTACTCGGGGGTGCCGATGACCTCCCCGGTGACCGTCAGCGACGAGGCGTCCTGGAGGGCGGCGATGCCGAAGTCGGTGAGCACCGCGGAACCGTCCGCGCGCAGCAGGACGTTGGCGGGCTTCACGTCCCGGTGGTGGATGCCGGCCGCGTGCGCGGCGCGGAGCCCGGCCAGCACCTCGCGGCCGGTCCGCGCGGCCTCGGCCGGCGTCAGCGGCCCGCGCTCGGCCCGGCTCTGCAGGGTGTCGCCGGGCAGCAGCTCCATCACCAGCCAGGGGTGCGGTCCCCGGTCCACGATGTGATGGATCGTCACCACGTGGGGGTGGTTGATCCGGGCCAGCGCGCGGGCCTCGCGCAGCACCCGCTCACGCAGCAGCCCGGACCCCTCCTCGGGGCCCGGGCCGTGGACGGGCCGCACCTCCTTGAGGGCGACCTCGCGGTGCAGGGCACGGTCCAGCGCTCGCCAGACCGTACCCATGCCCCCGCTGCCGAGCCGCTCGAGCAGCTCGAACCGTTCGTCGATCACGTCCCCCGGCGCGCTCATGGCGCTCAGGGTAGAGCAGTGACCGGTCAGCCTGCGCGGTAAGCGCTCCAGCTGCTCTGCATGCGGCTCACCTGACCGGCGGTGAACTGGTACATGCACGCGTCGTACGTGTAGTCCATGAAGTTGTGGATCGGGTCCGCGCCGGGCTTGCTGGCGCAGGTGTCACGGCCCGTCGGGCACTGGTACGCGGCGCTCTTCTCGGCGGGGGTGTCGGAGACGTAGTCGCCGTTGCCGTTACAGCCGCCCTGGAAGGTGTGGTACAGGCCCATCCAGTGGCCGACCTCGTGGGTGGCGGTGTCACCCTCGTCGTAGTTGGTGGACGAGCCGCCCGGCAGGGAGGCGTCGAGGACGACGACACCGTCCATCTTCGGGCTGGAGGTGTACGAGCTCGGGAAGGTCGCCCAGCCGAGCAGGCCGCCGCCCAGGTTGGCCGTGTAGAAGTTCAGCGCGCCGGCGCCGCCCTTCCGCAGGGTGTTCTTCATGTCCTTCTCGGCCTGGGAGCCGGAGGTCAGGTTGTACCAGGAGGCGTTGTCGGTGTAGTCCGTGCCCGCCAGGGTGAACTGGAAGCCGGAGTCGACGTTGCCCGTGCCCTGGCCGGCGTACGCGGCGTTCAGGACGGCCATCTGGTTGTTGATCTGCGTCGACGTCAGCTTGCCGGTGGTCCCGGAGTGGATGACGTGGAAGTAGACCGGGATGCTGGCACCGGCGGCGGCCAGCTGCTGCGGGCGCGACTTCGCGATCTTGCTCAGCTTCGCCTTCAGGTCGGCGTCCATGGCCTTGGCCTGGGCGTCGGTCACCGCGTTGGGCTCGGCGGCGTGGCTGTCCTTCGGGCGCGCCACGCGGGCGTTGGCCGAAGTCGCGTCCTCCACACACTTCTCGGCGCCGGTCTTCGGGGCGGCGGCGATGACGGTGGGGGCGGAAAGCGGGGAGAGGGCCAAGGCTCCAGCGAGTACGGCGGTACCCATGATGCGTCGGCGCAGAGTGGGGGATATGCGGGCAGAAGCGCGCACGTGTGCTCCTCGCGAACAAAGTTAACGGAGGGATCTCCTCACGATGGCGTGAAGCTTACGTGTCCATGTCAGTGATCCGTCAAGGATTTCTTGCCGAAACACGCTTGAGAGGCCCGCTTAACGTCAGGACGCCCCTCTGGCCGGAAATGTTCGACGGACCGTCAGCTTCCCTTGAGAGAGGCTCGACGGTCCGTCGGGTTCATCGGCGGGGCGGTCAGCGCACCGGGGTGCTCACCCGCTCGACCTTCTGCGTGCCGTTCAGCGTCCGGTAGGAGCGCGCCCAGGTGGCGGTCGCGTCCTGGCGGGTGCGGTCGGACAGCACGTAGTAGTCCATCTGCGAGCGCTCGGCGGTCACGTCCAGGACCCCGAAGCCGTGGGAGTCCATGTCCACCCACTTCACGTGCCGGTTGGCGGCCTTGATGGCCGTCGCGGCGGCCAGCGAGACCGTCTGCGGGGCGACGTGCAGCATGTCGTCGATGTTGTCCGAGGTCACCGACGTGACGACGAACTCCGTGGCGGCAGACTTCGAGAACGGGTACGTCGCGGCCGTGACCGGCACGTCGTTGGCCCAGGCCATGTGGATGTCACCGGTCAGGAAGACGGTGTTCCGGATGTTCTTCTGGGTCAGGTGCGCCAGCAGCTCCTTCCGGTCGTCCGTGTAGCCGTCCCACTGGTCGACGTTGACGGCCAGGCCGCCCTGCGGCAGTCCCAGCAACTCGGCCAGCGGGCCCAGCAGGTGGGACGGCAGCGAGCCGAAGGCCACCGGCGAGATCATCACCGAGGTGCCCACGAGCTTCCAGGCCGCGGTGGAGGAGGCGAGGCCGGACTTCAGCCAGTCCAGCTGGGCGCGCCCGGTGATGGTGCGCTCCGGGTCGTCGACCGTGCCGCTGCCCGTCTTGGCCTGCTGCGAGCGGAACGAGCGCAGGTCGAGCAGGTGCAGGTCGGCCAGGGAGCCGAAGCGCAGGCGGCGGTAGACCGTGCCGGCGGTGGAGGTGCGTACCGGCATCCACTCGAAGTAGGCCTGCTTGGCGGCCGCGGCGCGGGCCGCCCAGTCGCCCTCGGTGCCGGGGGTGTGGTTCTCGGCGCCGCCGGACCAGGCGTCGTTGGCGATCTCGTGGTCGTCCCATATCGCGACGAGCGGGTGCGCGGCGTGCAGGGCCTGCAGGTCGGGGTCCGTCTTGTACTTGCCGTGCCGGGTCCGGTAGTCGGAGAGCGAGACGATCTCGTGCTTCGGCTCGTGCTGCCGCACCACGTACTTGGGCTCGGGGTAGCCGCCGGAGCCGTACTCGTAGATGTAGTCGCCGAGGTGCAGCACCGCGTCGAGGTCGGTACGGGCGGCCAGGTGGCGGTACGCGGAGAAGTAGCCGGACTCCCAGTTGGCGCAGGACACCACGCCGAACCGGACGCCGGGGGTGGTCGCGTCGTGCGCGGCCGTGGTGCGGGTGCGGCCCACGGCGGAGGTGACGCCGCCGGTCGCGAAGCGGAAGAAGTAGGAGGTCTCCGGGCGGAGTCCGCGGACGTCGGCCTTGACCGTGTGGTCGGCGGCGGCCGTGGCCGTGGTGGTGCCGGAGGCGACGACCCGGGCGAACCCCCGGTCCTCGGCCACCTCCCAGGTCACGTCCGTGTCCGGGCCGAGGCCGGAGCCGGGCACGGCCTCGGGGGAGGGGGTGACGCGGGTCCAGAGCAGGACCCCGTCGGGCAGCGGGTCGCCCGAGGCGACGCCGTGCAGGAAGGCGGCGGTGCCCTCGGCCGCGTACGCGGCCGACGTCCCCAGGGCGGCCTGCGCGGTGATCGGGGCGAGCGCGGCGGTGGCGGCGGCGGCCAGGACGACCGTGCGGCGGCGCGGCGCTGCGGCAGAAGAAGGGAGAAGACTGGTCACGGATGATCATATTACTGACCGGTATCCGTGCCCGTATAGACAACGGACGGGCCAACTCCTAGAGTTCGCCCGCCCGTTGCCGGAGTGTGTTCCGGTGTCAGCCCTTGAGGGCCTTGTCGATCGCCGCGGTGAACGCCTCGGGCGTCTGCGGGGTCTCGATCTTCTTGCCGTCCATCTTCAGCGTCGGGGTGCCCGTGACGCCGCTCTTGTCGAAGGCCTTCGACATCTCCAGGGCCCACTTCCGGAAGGTGCCGGCGTTCACGTCCTTCTTGAACGCCTCGTTGTTCTTCAGGGCCGGCACGCCGTCGGCGACCTTCAGCAGGTAGTCGCTCTTGGCGAACTTGTCCTGCGACTCCGCCGGGTGGTTCGTCGGCGAGTACAGGGCGGCCTTGTACTCCAGGAAGGCCTCGGGGCTGACGTTCAGCGCCGCGCCGAGGGCGGCGAGGGCCTCCTTCGAGCCGCTGCCGTTGTCAGAGTTGTCGATGAAAGTGGCGCCGATGTACTTCAGCTTGTACTTGCCGGCCGCCACGTCCTTCTTCACCTGCTCGCCGACGGCCTGCTCGAAGGTGGCGCAGACGGGGCAGCGGGAGTCCTCGTACAGCTCCAGCGTCTTCTTCGCGTCCTTCTTGCCGATGACGACCGAGGTGCCGTCGGTGCCCTCGGTGTTCTTCGGGGCGGTGAGGGGCGCGTTCTCCGCGTCCTCCCAGACGCCGGGCTTGTTGGCCTGCATGACCGCGAAGCCGATGCCGCCGGCCAGGGCGAGGACCGCGACGACCGAGCCGGCGACGATGACCTGGCGGCGGGCCCTGTCCTTCTTCGCCTGGCGCTCGCGCTCGGCGCGGATCCGCTCGCGGGCCGCGTCCTTGTTGGCCTTGCTGTTGCGGTTGCTCATGGTGGATCTCCGTGGAAGTGAAAGGTGTCGATGGTGGGGTGCTGCCGTGCTCAGGCGCCGAGGAGCGCCGAGCGGGGCGGTCCCCGTCGTCCCACGGAGTGCGCCGGGAAGCGCGTACGGGCCGGGACGCGCGCGAGCGCGGTCCGCACCGCACGCCGGGCCGGGGCGGTGCCGGCGGCCACCACGGCCACCGCGACCAGCAGCGGCCGGAAGGCGGCCGCGGCCACCGCGCCCACCAGCCGGACCAGCGCCCGCTCGCCGCGCCGCAGCCAGGCCGAGGCCAGCAGCCCCACCGAGACGTGCGCCGCCAGCAGGAGCCAGGGCGTCGCGGGGTCGGGCGTGGCGAGCAGCGCGACCGGGTCGGCAGGGTGGCCGGCGACCCCGGCCAGCGGGGCGCCCACCGGCGGGCCGCCGCAGAGCACGTCCAGGCCCATGGCCCGAAGCGGGCCGGAGACCGGCCCGCCGGAGGGTCCGTAACAGACGTCCTGCCCCGCGGTGAAGACGGTGTCGGCGGCCAGTTCGAGCGGCACCATCAGCCCGGCGATGTGCCAGAAGCCACGCTCCCGGCCGGCGAGCGCGAAGGTGAGAACGAACACGGCCGCGTACATCCCGCCCACCAGTGCGGGCGGCAGCGGCACCCGTGACATCAGTACGTGGGTGGCGCTGGAGAGCATGACGACGAGGGCGCTGAACAGCGCCGCCCGCAGTGCCCTGAGCCGTACCCCTGAGATGTCCATCGGGCCGAAGTGTGCCACGAGTCCCTGTGAACCGGGCCTAAAGACCCCCCGGCCGGAGGAGTTCCGGCCGTCTCAGGGATGAGGACCGGCCACCGTCTCGGGCGGCAGGTGGCGGGCCAGCACCTCCAGGGCGCGGGTGACCTCGTCGAGCGGAGCGGGGTCGTCCGTGCCGAGGGCGGCCGCGAGGGCCGACTCGATGCGGGTCTCGCGCACCCGCGCCACCCGCTCGGAGACGCCTTCGGCCGGGCGGACCAGCAGGCGGCGGCCGTCCGCCGGGTCGGGAGAGGTGGTCACCGATCCGGCCCGCTTCAGCCGCGCGACGGCGGTGGAGACCTGGCTCTGCGGCAGCCCGGTGCGGCGGGCGATCTCGCCGACGGCGCTGCCGGGGTGGGCGGCGATGTCGCTGAGCGCGATGAGCACCGCCCGTGCGCCGCCCTGCGCGGCCGCGCCGTCCCCGGTGTCCTCCGGGGCGGGCAGGGCCTCCTCGCCGATCTTCATCAGCGTCCTGCCGAGGAGGAAGAGCCGTACCGCGTTCATCTCGCCGTCCATGGGGCCACGGTACATCGCGATCGATCCATCGATTTTGATGGATCGCTATTGATGTATCGAAAGCGATGGAATACCGTGGAGGCATGACGACGCAGAAGAGCGAGAAGAAGACGTACGGGTCCGGCACGCTGGCCGTGCCCGGGGCGGCGCTCCACTACGAGGTGCGCGGGGACGGGCCCGTCCTGCTCGTCGCGCAGAGCGGGGAGGGGGACGCGGGCCGCAGCGTCGACCTGGTCGACCGGCTCGCCGGCACGTACACGGTGATCACCTACGACCGGCGGGGGCTTTCACGGAGTGCGCTGCCGGCCGGCCGGGGTGTCACGATCGAGGAGCACGCGGACGACGTGCACCGGCTGCTCGCCGAGCTGACGGACGAGCCGGCGCTGATGCTGGGCCTCAGCCTCGGTGCCTCCATAGGGCTGCACCTCGCCGTGCGTCACCCCGGGCAGCTCCGGACGCTCGTCGCCCACGAGCCGGTCTCCCCGCGCCTGCTGCCTGCGGGGGAGCGGCAGCGGCACGAGCGGGAGCTGGTGGAGATACAGCAGACCTACCGCCGGGAGGGGCTGGCGCCCGCGCTGGCAGACGTGGCCCGCGTACTGGGGATCGACCCCGCCACGGCGGACAAGGAGCCCGGGCTCACGCCCCAGCCCTTCGACGGGCGCCGCGTCGCGAACTTCGACTTCTTCCTGGAGCGCGACCTCACCGCGATCGTCACCGACACCCTGGACGTGGCGGCCCTGGCCGCGCTCGGCGATGCGGGGCCCCGGATCGTCCCGGCCGTCGGCCGCACCACACCGCGCACCGTCTTCGACCACGCCTGCGCCGAGCACCTGGCGGCCCTGCTGGGTACGGAGACGGCCGAGTTCCCCGGCGGGCACAACGGCAGCCTCACGCACCCGGCGGGCTACGCCGCGCGGCTGCGTGAGGTGCTGGGGGAGGCGGGTCGCTAGCGGGTGAGGCGACCGTTGCGGAAGAGGTCCACGAAGAGCTGGTGGTCGGCACGCGCCCGGGCGCCGTACGCGTGGGCGAAGTCCACCAGCAGCTCGGCGAAGCCCTCCTCGTCCGCCGC
The DNA here is from genome assembly GCF_044759445.1 of Streptomyces sp. NPDC101118. NCBI lineage: Bacteria > Bacillati > Actinomycetota > Actinomycetes > Kitasatosporales > Streptomycetaceae > Streptomyces > Streptomyces sp. NPDC101118. Next base: position 383,222 of record NZ_JBIVZG010000003.1, read on the forward strand.
GATCGCCGCGTCGATGGCCCGCTCGGTGGAGAACGGCACCAGCGACTGGCCGCTCTCGTCCTCGTCCGCCGAGGCGTGCATCGTGGCGGTGGCCCGGCCGAGGTCGGCCACGACAGCCGCGATCTCCTCCGGGTCGTCGATGTCCGACCAGTCCAGGTCGACGGCGTACGGGGAGACCTCGGCCACCAGCTGCCCGGAGCCGTCCAGCTCCGTCCAGCCCAGCCACGGGTCCGCGTGCGCCTGGAGGGCGCGCTGGGAGATCACCGTGCGGTGGCCCTCGTGGTGGAAGTAGTCGCGGACCGCCCGGTCCGTGATGTGCCGGGAGACCGCCGGGGTCTGCGCCTGCTTGAGGTAGATCACGACGTCGTTCTCCAGGGCGTCGCTGTGGCCCTCCAGCAGGATGTTGTACGACGGCAGGCCGGCGGAGCCGATCCCGACGCCGCGGCGGCCCACCACGTCCTTGACCCGGTACGAGTCGGGCCGCACCAGGCTGGACTCGGGCAGCGTCTCCAGGTAGCCGTCGAAGGCGGCGAGGACCTTGTAGCGGGTGGCCGCGTCCAGCTCGATCGAACCGCCGCCGGAGGAGAAGCGCCGCTCGTACTCCCGGATCTCGGTCATCGAGTCCAGCAGCGCGAAGCGGGTCCGGGAGCGGGCGTCGCGCAGGGCGCCGAGCAGCGGGCCCTCGGCGGTGTCCAGGGTGAAGGAGGGCACCTCCTCGTGCTTGGCGCCGGTGGCCAGCCGGTGGATCCGCTCGCGGTAGGCGCCCGCGTAGATGCGCACCAGCTCGCTGATCTGCTCGTCGCTGAGCGCCTTGGTGTAGCCGATCAGGGCCACGGAGGCGGCGAAGCGCTTGAGGTCCCAGGTGAAGGGGCCGACGTAGGCCTCGTCGAAGTCGTTCACGTTGAAGACCAGGCGGCCGTGGGCGTCCATGTACGTGCCGAAGTTCTCGGCGTGCAGGTCGCCGTGGATCCACACCCGGCCGGTGCGCTCGTCGAGGTACGGGCCCCCGTGCCGCTCCCGCTCCAGGTCCGCGTAGAACAGGCAGGCCGTGCCCCGGTAGAAGGCGAAGGCCGAGGCCGCCATCTTGCGGAACTTCACCTCGAAGGCCGTGGGGTCGGCGGCGAGGAGCTCGCCGAAGGCGGTGTCGAAGACGTCGAGGATCTGCTCGGCGCGCTGCTCGGTCGTCGTCTCGGGGGCCACCATGGGGTTCCTCCTGGTGCACGGGGTGTTACAGGCTCGGTCCGCCAGACGCTCGGACACGTGTTCCTGGTTCTGCAACGCCCGACCGTACCGGCGAGTGCCCGGGTTGTGTCACCCGCTCGACGTAGACTTCAACGCTGTCCCCCCATCCCGTCGGCGAACGTTCTCCGGAGGTCCAGCGCCGTGGCCAAGACGCCGTTCACGCACCTGCACGTACACACTCAGTACTCGCTGCTGGACGGTGCCGCGCGGCTCAAGGACATGTTCGCCGCCTGCAAGGACATGGGCATGACGCACATCGCCATGTCCGACCACGGCAACCTCCACGGCGCCTACGACTTCTTCCACACCGCCCAGAAGGCCGAGATCACGCCGATCATCGGCATCGAGGCGTACGTCGCCCCCGAGTCCCGGCGCAACAAGCGCAGGATCCAGTGGGGCCAGCCGCACCAGAAGCGGGACGACGTCTCCGGTTCCGGCGGTTACACGCACAAGACGATCTGGGCGGCGAACGCCACCGGCCTGCACAACCTCTTCCGGCTGTCCTCCGACGCGTACGCCGAGGGCTGGCTGACCAAGTGGCCGCGCATGGACAAGGAGACCATCAGCCAGTGGTCGGAGGGCCTGATCGCCTCGACCGGCTGCCCCTCGGGCGAGCTGCAGACCAGGCTCCGCCTCGGCCAGTTCGACGAGGCCCTGAAGTCGGCCTCCGAGTACCAGGACATCTTCGGCAAGGACCGGTACTTCCTGGAGCTGATGGACCACGGCATCGAGATCGAGCGCCGGGTCCGCGACGGCCTGCTGGAGATCGGCAAGAAGCTCGGCATCCCGCCGCTGGTGACGAACGACTCGCACTACACCTACGCCAGCGAGGCGACCGCCCACGACGCCCTGCTCTGCATCCAGACCGGCAAGAACCTCTCGGACCCGGACCGCTTCCGCTTCGACGGCTCCGGCTACTACCTGAAGTCCACGGAGGAGATGTACGCCATCGACTCCTCGGACGCCTGGCAGGAGGGGTGTGCCAACACCCGGCTGGTCGCGGACCAGATCGACACCGAGGGCATGTTCAAGTTCCGGAACCTGATGCCGAAGTTCGACATCCCGGACGGCTACACCGAGGTCACCTGGTTCCGCGAGGAGACCATGCGGGGCATGCACCGCCGGTTCCCCGGCGGCATCCCCGAGGACCGCATGAAGCAGGTCGAGTACGAGATGGACACGATCATCTCGATGGGCTTCCCGGGCTACTTCCTCGTGGTCGCCGACTTCATCATGTGGGCCAAGAACCAGGGCATCGCGGTGGGCCCCGGCCGAGGCTCCGCGGCCGGCTCGATCGTCGCGTACGCCATGGGCATCACCGACCTCGACCCCATCCCGCACGGCCTGATCTTCGAGCGCTTCCTCAACCCCGAGCGCATCTCGATGCCCGATGTCGACATCGACTTCGACGAGCGCAGGCGCGTCGAGGTGATCAGGTACGTGACGGAGAAGTACGGCGCCGACAAGGTCGCCATGATCGGCACGTACGGCACCATCAAGGCCAAGAACGCGATCAAGGACTCCGCGCGCGTCCTCGGCTACCCGTACGCCATGGGCGACCGCCTCACCAAGGCCATGCCCGCCGACGTCCTCGGCAAGGGCATCCCGCTCTCCGGCATCCTCGACCCCAAGCACCCGCGGTACGGCGAGGCCGGCGAGATCCGCGGGATGTACGAGAACGAGCCGGACGTGAAGAAGGTCATCGACACCGCCATGGGCGTCGAGGGCCTGGTCCGCCAGATGGGCGTGCACGCGGCCGGCGTGATCATGTCCAGCGAGACGATCACCGACCACGTACCCGTCTGGGTGCGGCACACGGACGGCGTCACCATCACCCAGTGGGACTACCCGAGCTGCGAGTCGCTCGGCCTGCTGAAGATGGACTTCCTCGGCCTGCGCAACCTCACGATCATGGACGACGCCGTCAAGATGGTGAAGGCCAACAAGGGGATCGACATCGACCTCCTGGCCCTGCCGCTCGACGACCCCAAGACCTTCGAGCTGCTCCAGCGCGGTGACACCCTCGGCGTCTTCCAGTTCGACGGCGGGCCCATGCGGTCCCTGCTGCGGCTGATGAAGCCCGACAACTTCGAAGACATCTCCGCCGTGTCCGCCCTGTACCGGCCGGGCCCGATGGGCATGAACTCGCACACGAACTACGCGCTGCGCAAGAACAAGCAGCAGGAGATCACCCCGATCCACCCCGAGCTGGAGAAGCCGCTCGAAGAGGTGCTCGCGGTCACCTACGGCCTGATCGTCTACCAGGAGCAGGTGCAGAAGGCCGCCCAGATCATCGCCGGGTACTCCCTCGGCGAGGCCGACATCCTCCGCCGCGTCATGGGCAAGAAGAAGCCCGAGGAGCTGGCGAAGAACTTCACGATCTTCCAGGCCGGCGCCCGGAAGAACGGCTACAGCGACGAGGCCATCCAGGCCCTCTGGGACGTGCTGGTCCCCTTCGCCGGCTACGCGTTCAACAAGGCCCACTCGGCCGCGTACGGACTGGTCTCCTACTGGACCGCGTACCTCAAGGCCAACCACCCGGCCGAGTACATGGCCGGTCTGCTCACCTCGGTCAAGGACGACAAGGACAAGTCCGCGATCTACCTGAACGAGTGCCGCCGCATGGGCATCAAGGTGCTCCCGCCGAACGTGAACGAGTCGGAGTCGAACTTCGCCGCCCAGGGCGACGACGTGATCCTCTTCGGTCTCACGGCCGTCCGGAACGTCGGCCAGAACGTCGTGGACTCGATCATCAAGACCCGCAAGTCCAAGGGGAAGTACGTCTCCTTCCCGGACTTCCTCGACAAGGTCGAGGCCGTGGTCTGCAACAAGCGCACCGTCGAGTCGCTGATCAAGGCCGGCGCCTTCGACGAGATGGGCCACACCCGCAAGGGCCTGGTCGCCCACCACGAGCCGATGATCGACAACGTGGTGGCGGTCAAGCGCAAGGAGGCCGAGGGGCAGTTCGACCTCTTCGGCGGCATGGGCGACGAGGACAGCAGCGAGCCGGGCTTCGGCCTGGACGTCGAGTTCTCGGACGTGGAGTGGGAGAAGTCGTACCTGCTCGCCCAGGAGCGCGAGATGCTCGGCCTGTACGTCTCCGACCACCCGCTCTTCGGCCTGGAGCACGTCCTCTCCGACAAGACGGACGCCGGCATCTCCCAGCTCACCGGCGGCGAGCACGCGGACGGCGCGGTCGTCACCATCGGCGGCATCATCTCCGGCCTCCAGCGCAAGATGACCAAGCAGGGCAACGCCTGGGCCATCGCCACCGTCGAGGACCTGGCCGGCTCCATCGAGTGCATGTTCTTCCCGGCCACCTACCAGCTGGTGTCCACCCAGCTGGTCGAGGACGCCGTGGTCTTCGTCAAGGGCCGCCTCGACAAGCGCGAGGACGTGCCCCGGCTGGTCGCCATGGAGCTGATGGTCCCGGACCTCTCGTCCGCCGGCACCAACGCGCCCGTGGTCCTGACCATCCCGGCGCTCAAGGTCACCCCGCCGATGGTGACCCGCCTGGGCGAGATCCTCCGCCACCACAAGGGCAACACCGAGGTGCGGATCAAGCTCCAGGGCCCCCGCACGACCACGGTGCTCCGGCTCGACCGGCACCGGGTCCAGCCCGACCCCGCCCTCTTCGGCGACCTGAAGGTCCTCCTCGGCCCGTCCTGCCTGGCCGGCTAGCCGGCCGTCCCGGCCCCCGCCGGCGGGGGCCGGGACGCTCAGATCCCGTCCACCGGCGCGACCAGCTCCTGCCCGGTCCCGGCGACGACCGGGACCGCCTCGGTGTTGATCAGATCGCCGGGTTCGAGGAGGCCGGTGCCCGAGAGGTCCACGTGGACCCGAAGCCCGTAGGAGGCCGCGGGGTCCAGAGCCGCGACCTCGACGCCGAAGGCGATGCGGCCGCCCGGCGACAGCGGGACGTCCGTCTGGACCTGGGCGCCGACCACCGTGGAGGGCGCGTCGGCCAGGGAGACGTCCCGCACCTCCACCAGCACCCGGGCCGCCACCACCGAGGGCGCGTCCGGCGGGAGGGCCACGAAGCCCCGTACGGTCTCGCTCATGCCGTACGCCCCGCCATCGGCCGGGCGGCCCCCGCCGGCTCGCCCCGGTCGTCGAGCCGGGACAGCAGGGACGCCACCTCGGCCGTGATGGGCAGGCCCGTCCGCTCCTCCACGAACAGCCACTGCCCCGCCGGGTTCACCTCGAAGAACATGTACTGCCCGTCGGGGCGCCGGCGCAGGTCCACGGCGCCGTACACGAGGCCGAGGGCCCGCATCAGGCGCAGCAGCGCACGGGTGACGGAGGCGGGCAGCGCCACCGGCTTCACCGTGGCCTCGCCGACCACCATCCGCATGTCGACGGGGTAGCTGGTGGCCGAGGCGTCGATCTCCGCGGCGAAGACGCGGTCGCCGACCACGGTCACCCGCAGGTCGGCCCCGGGCACGAACTCCTGGAAGATCACCGGAGCGAAGCGCACGGAGTCCAGCCGGTCCAGGTACTCCGCCTTCACCAGCCGGGTCTCCCGCCAGGCGTCCTCGGTGGCGGCGACGAAGGCCTTGAAGACGGTCCGTCCCACGCCCACCTCCCCGATGAACCGGCGCGCCCGCTCCGGCTCGTTGGTGACCAGGGTGCGGGGCAGCGTCAGCCCGACCCGGCGGGCCACCGCCCACTGGTACGGCTTGTGGTGCGCCATGGAGTCCAGCGCGGGCGGGTTGACCCAGGTGCAGTCCAGCGAGTGCAGCAGGCCGTGCAGCGCCTGGCCCGTCTCGCCCGCCGCGAACAGCTGGTCCCGCGGCGCCCCCACCGCCCCGTCGACGGTGAACGGTCGTACCCGGCGCCACCACGCGACCCGGCACCGGTCGAGCCGGACGTGTCCGGTGGGCGGCGTCAGCAGGTGGGCGGGCTCCCCGCCCGCGGCGTAGTCGATGGTGATCGCGCCGCGGGCGGGGAAGTCGGCCAGGTCGATGCGGACCACCTCGCGGCCGGCCGACTCCAGCCGGCGGACGACCCCGAGGGCGTGGTCCTCGTCGTAGGCGACGACCAGGATCATCGGGCCGGTCCGGCGCCGGCCAGCAGCGAGCCCAGCTGCGACGCGAGGGCCTGCTGGCTGTTCACCGCGGTCGCCAGGTTCTGCTGCAGCAGCGCCACGACCTGGGCGAGCTGGCGGACCTGCTCCGCCAGCCCGTCGCCCTGCCCGCCGTTCACGGTGGGTGCCTGGTGCGGGGTGGCGAGGACGAAGGGGACGCCGAGCCCGGCCAGGCCCTCCAGGACGGGGATCTTGACGTCGTGCACCGGGTCCTTGATCGGGTCCTTGCCGGAGCCCTTCAGGTCCACGATGGGGTCCTTGTAGAGGGACTTGCCGGTCGGGAGGGCCGGCCCGGCGGGGTCCGCCAGGGGAGTCTTGACGGCGTTGGCAGGCTCCGGGTACATCGCGTGGACCCCGTCGATGTCGCCCTGCGACAGGCCGTTGCGCTGGCCCATGACCACGCCGAGGGGCAGCGGCTGCCTGGCGATGATGGTCGGCTTGGACTCGTCGATCGCGAAGGCCGTGGGCCGGTAGTGCATGATCGAGCCGTAGTCGTAGGGCCCCAGGTCGTCGCCGTCGGAGATCTGCTTCAGGAAGTTGAACTGCATCGCCGGGTCGATGTTCGAGAACACGATCCTGACGAACTGGTCGCGGTCCTCGCGGCTCTGCTCGTGCCAGAGGCCCACCGCGTGGCCGATCTCGTGGATGGCGTTGCCCGTGCTGCAGCCGCTGCCCAGGGTGATGTGCTGCCTGCCGCCCTGGCGGCCCACGTTCGACGTACAGCCGTCGCCCGGGACGAAGCGTACGTAGTCCTGGTGGGCCGGCGTCCGCGGGACGAACCGGATCCGGGTGTGGTTCTCCCAGTGCGCGATGGCGTCGGTGACGCGCTGGGGGTTCGGGAGGGTGCGGTCGATCTCGTACGGGACGGTGGCGTCGGGCCATCGGAACCGTTCACCGGTGATGCCCAGGGAGTGGAGCACCATCCCGGTGTCAGAGGAGGCCGGGTTCTCCAGCTCCTGCACGGTGCCGAGGACGATGTCGCCCTCGAACACCGCCATCCCGTCGACATCGGCGTACGGGACGCCCTTGTCCTCGAAGGTCCGGCCGGAGACCAGTGCGATGCCGGCCACCGGTCCCGACCGGTACTCGCCGGACCCGACGACCCCGTTGGCCGCGGAGGCGGACCTGCGGCGCGGGGCGGGCTTGGCCCCCGTCCTGGCGGAGGTCTTCGCGGGGGTCTTCGGGGAGGTCTTCGCGGTGTCGTCCGCGCTCTTGGCCGCGGCGACCTTCTTGGTGCGACGGGCGGGACCGGTGGGGGTGGTGGGGGTCATCGTTCACCTCGGTGGGGGAGGGGGGAGGGGCCGCGACGTGCGGCCCGCCGCCATCCGTTCCACGCACCGGCGGTCCGTTAGTCATCCGGTACGACCATTCGGCGGGCGTGTACACGCCGATTTCGCGCACGCCGGGCGCACACGCCGAAGGGCGCGGCCGGGTCCTCCGGGCGCGCCCTTCGTGTCACTACAGCGGGGGGCGTCAGTTGTGGCCGAACCGCTTCTGCTTGCCCTTCCGGGCCATGTCCATCGGGCTCGGGGCCGAGGACGCGGGCTCGGAGACGGACTCCTGGGCGCCCCTGCTCTGGTCCTGCTGGGACGACCGGGCCTGCTGCTTGGAGGGCTGCTGGCGGTTCTTGTTCTTGGCCATGGTGAAGCCTCCTGTGGGGGTCTAGGGGCCAGGGCCGCCTTCACACTCACACACCCCCATAACCCACGCATTTTGGATCTTTACTGTGCGTAGTCGGTGGAACCGTGGGATCCGCCACGCCGATGATCGAGTTCCGGCCGTCAACCCCCTTGCTCTCGGGCAGACTCGGGGAAAACTCCGGGAAGCAGTGCTCTCATGGAAGAGGGTGGAACGCGTGGACCGCTGCGTCGTCCTGGTGGACGCCGGCTACCTGCTGGGCGCCGCCGCGAGTCTCCTCGCAGGGGAGCCCTCGCGCTCCCGGATCACGGTCGACCACGCCGCCCTGATCCAGGGCCTCCGGGAGCGGGCCGAGGCCGACACCGAACGCCCCCTGCTCCGCATCTACTGGTTCGACGGCGCGCCCGACCGGGTGCCGCAGCCCGAGCACCGGCGACTGCGCGTGATGCCCCGGGTCACCGTGCGGCTGGGCGCCCTGACCCGCAGTGACGGCCGCTGGGCCCAGAAGGGCGTCGACGCCGCCATGCACGCCGAGCTCACCGAGCTGGCCAGAAACCGCGCCTGCTCGGACGTGGTGCTGGTGACCGGGGACGGCGATCTGCTGCCCGGCCTGATGTCCGCGAAGGAACACGGCGTGGCCGTCCACCTCTGGGCCGTCCAGGCGGCCGACGGCGACTACAACCAGTCGGAGGACCTGGTCGCCGAGGCCGACGAGCGGCGCGTGCTGGACCGCGCGTGGATCACCGGGGCCGTCCGGGCCAAGGAGACCACCGGCATCTGCGCCCCCGCCCCGGCGCCGGGCCCCGAGATCGCCGCCATCCTCTCCGCCCCGCTCCCGGAGGCGGCCCTCGCCGAAGCCGCCAGGAACGCGGTGGCCGTCGGCCGCCCGGAGACCGGTCTGGGCGGCGCCCCGGTCCTCACGGGCGCCCCCGGCCTCCCCAACCCGGGCCTCGGCTCCGGCCTGCCGGGTACGGGCCTGCCGGCCACGGGCGTCCCGCCGGCCGGCCTGTCCGGACCGGGCGTCCCCGGCCCCGGCGTCCCCGGCCTGTCCGGTACGGGGGTTCCCGGCCCCGGAGTGCCGGGAGCCGGAGCCCCCGCCGACGGCGGCCACGACGGCGCGGGGGCACCCGTACCCGCGCCGGCCGGCGGGCGGCCCGTACCCACGCCCAAGGACCTCGCCGGCCTCCGGGCGCCGGGCCCGGCCCCGGCCCCGGGTCCCGGCGGGCAGCAGCAGCCCGCGCCCGCCGGCGGCACGGCCACCCTGCGCTGGTCCTCCGACAAGGGGTGGATCGAGCGCGGCGGCCCCCTCGGCGAGCCCGCCGAGACCGCCTCCCTGCCCACCCTCGCCCAGCTCACCTCCGCCGAGCAGCGGTGGGCCGACCGGGAGGAGGACATCACCACGGTCGGCGGCGACCCCTTCGAGGTGGGCCAGGTCTTCGCCCGCCGCTGGATGGAACGCCTCCCGGAGAGCGTCCACCTCCAGAAGCTCGCGGCCCTGTACCCGCGCATCCCGCACCGCATCGACGGCGAGCTGCTGCGCTACGCCGCCCGCTTCGGCCTCCTCGCCCACAAGGACGACCAGATCGACGAGCACGACCGCTACGCGATCAGGGCCGGCTTCTGGCGCGAGATCGACGTACGCGCGGCCGCGGAACACCTCACGGCCACGGCCCCGCCGGCCCCGGTCGCGGAGTAACCCACCCGCCACGATCTGCCGCGTTCCGCCACCCCTGGGGCCGTTGCCGCGCGCCCCCGGGCGCTGCCAGCATCCGGAACCGAGCCGGCCGCACGGCTCCCTGAGGAGGCGTGGATGGCTGAGGCACCGGACCGTACGCAGCCGGCGGAGCCGCCCGCGCCGCCACCGCCCACCGCCTGGTCGACGTACCTGGACAACGCCGCGCCCGGCGTGCGCGAGCTGCCCCGGCGCCAGCGCTGGCGGTACCTCGTGGTCACGGTCGTGGCGGCCTTCGCAGGGGCCCTCGGCGCGTACCTCGTCTCCCTCGCGCTCGACGCGGCCACCGCGGAGACCGTCATCAAGGTGACGAAGGACGCGGAGGACCGGATCGACCGGGCGGAGAAGCCCTTCACCGCGCAGGTGACCCACCCGGACCGCACGACCGCGGACGCCGACTTCCCCGGCGTCTGGATGATCGTCCTGGACCACCGGCTCACGGCGGCCGAACAGGAGCGCCTGGCCGCCATCCGCATGCGCACCAGCAGCGACTCCAAGGGCTTCGGCAGGAGGGTCTGGGCGCTGCTGCAGCCGCTGGGGGGACGGCTCGTCGAGTTCGCGCCGATGATCCCGAACGCGACCTCCGCCCACGCCCAGCGGTTCCGGCTGACCCTCTTCAGCGACCGCCAGGCCGGTCTCTCGGTCAAGGACATGCGGGCCAGGGTCGATTCCTGCGTGCCCTCGTCGGCCCAGACGCTCGTCGTCAACGTCCCGGCGGGCAACAGTTCCGTCGCCGGCATCGCCTGGGACGTGGGGGAGCGCTCCGAGGTGGCGCTCGTCGCGGACGAGGGGGAGGCGCAGGGCAGGCCGTTCTTCGAGGAGTTCCAGATCGACCTGGGCAACGGCCAGGCGCCGGGCGGCCTCCAGGTGACGGCCCTCATCGGGGCCGGCCAGACCTGCCGGTGGCACATCGACGCGTACTACGAGGACACCGAGGGCCGGCACCCCGCGGTGCGGATCGAGGACGGCGGCAGGCCGCTGGTCACGGAGGGGCCTCCGGTCCGGCCCCGGCTGCTCTTCCAGATGGATCCCAAGCCGGCGGGCGGGCCGTGGGGCTGCCTCGGCGAGGTCGAGACGGGTGCCTGCGTGCCCGAGCCGCAGCCGATGGCGCGCCCCGACGGCGTGGGGAGCGGGGCAACCCCGTAGGCTGCTCCCTCGTGAGCACGGGCACGGCACAGGCGGAACAGGGCGATCGGACCCCCTCCACGGGGACACCGGGGGGCTCGGGGACCGTCTGCGTGGTGCGCGACCTGGTCAAGACGTACCCCGCACTGCGCGGCGGGCGGGGCACGCCCGCCATGCCCGAGGTACGGGCCACCGACGGCATCTCGTTGGAGGTGCGCGGCGGCGAGGTCTTCGGGCTGCTGGGCCCCAACGGCGCCGGCAAGTCCACCCTCGTACGCCAGCTGACCGGCCTGCTGCGCCCCGATTCCGGCAGTGTCGAACTGCTGGGCCACGACCTCGTGCGCCATCCCGAGCGGGCCTCCCGGCTGCTGGCCTACCTGGGCCAGGAGTCCACGGCCCTGGACGAGCTGACCGTGTCGCTGGCGGTGGAGACCACCGCCCGGCTGCGCGGGCTCGGTGCCCGCGAGGCGCGGGCCGAGCGGGACGCCGTCCTCACCGAACTGGCCCTGACCGAGATCGCCGGCCGGCCCCTCAAGAAGCTGTCCGGCGGGCAGCGGCGGCTGGCCTGCTTCGCGACCGCCCTCGTCGGGGAGCGGCCGGTGCTGGTGCTGGACGAGCCCACGACCGGCATGGACCCGGTGGCCCGGCGGGCCGTGTGGTCCGCCGTCGACCGGCGGCGTGCCGAGCGCGGCACGACGGTCCTGCTGGTCACCCACAACGTGATCGAGGCCGAGACCGTCCTGGACCGGGTCGCCGTCGTCGACCGGGGCCGGGTCATCGCCTGCGACACCCCCGCCGGCCTCAAGGCGCGCGTCGCGGACGAGGTGCGGCTGGAGCTGGTGTGGCGCTCGGTGCCGCCGCTGGACGTGCCGGAGGTCGCCGCGCTGCGCCCGCTGGCCTCCGAGGCGGGGCGCAAGTGGGTGCTGCGGATGGGCCCGGACGAGGCACGCGCGGCCGTCGCCGCCGTGACCGGCGGGCCGGCCTTCGCGGCCCTGGACGATTTCACCCTCGCCACGCCGAGCCTGGAGGACGTGTACCTCGCGCTCGGCGGGCGGACGAAGGGGCTGGTGAAGGGATGACCGAGGCCGCTCTCGACGCGAGGGGCACCGGCGCTGCCGAACCGGCACCCACGGGTGCCGCCGGGCCCCTGCCCGGCGGTGCCGCCGAGCCGGCGCCCACGGGCGCGGCCGGGCCGTCGCCCGCCGGCACGACCGGACCCGCACCGCTGGCCCCGCGCGCCCGGCTGCTGCCCGCCCTCGCCGCCGTGTACCGGGCGCAGCTCTCCCGCGCCCGGGTGGCGCGGATCCCGCTGCTGTTCGTCGCGACCTTCCAGTCCGTCGGGATCATGATCCTGATGCGGGGCGTGGTGGACGGCGGCTCGGAGGCCCGCGCCGTGGTGGCCGGCTCCTCGGTGCTGGTCGTGGCCTTCGTCGCCCTGAACCTGCTGGCCCAGTACTTCGGCCAGCTGCGGGCCGGCGGCGGGCTCGACCACTACGCCACGCTGCCGGTTCCGCCGGCCTCCGTGGTGCTGGGCGCCGCCGCCGCGTACGCCTCCTTCACCGTGCCGGGGACGCTGGTGACGGCCGTGTTCGGCTGTCTGCTGTTCGGGCTGCCGATGGGCGGGCTGTGGGTACTGGCGGCCGTCGTGCCGCTGGCCGGCGCCGCGCTCGCGGGGCTCGGCGCCGCCCTCGGACTGCTGGCCCCGCGCCAGGAGCTGGCGACGCTGGCCGGTCAGCTCGGCATGTCCGCCGCGCTGCTGCTGGGCGTGCTGCCGCCGGAGCGGATGCCCGCCGTGATCGTGTGGGCACGGGACCTGCTGCCCTCCACGTACGGGGTGGAGGCCTTCGCCCGTACCTTCGCGCCGCACCCGGACTGGCCCGTGGTCCTGCTGGACCTGGCCGTGTGCGGGGCCGTGGGGGTCGTGTCCCTGGCCCTCGCCACCTGGGCGTACCGGCGGGCAGCGGTCCGCTGACGCGGGGACGGCGGTCACCTGGCACGATGTCGGGGTGACCGAAGCGAACACCGTGCCCGCCCATCCGGCCGAACCGGAGCCGGACCAGCCCACCTCGCCCTCCCTGGCCCAGTCCCTCAAGGACGGCGCGGCGGTCACGCTGGCCGTCTTCGTCGCCGGAGCGCTGCTGGCGCTGCTGTGGGCGTGGCTGGCCCCCCGGGTGCAGTACGTCTCCAACGGCGAGGCCGTCTTCCTCGCCGACACCGAGAACGAGGGCCGGATCGGCGCCGACGGCACCTTCTTCCTGCTCTCCCTCGGCTTCGGGCTGCTCAGCGGCCTGCTCGCCTTCCTGCTGCTCAAGCGCGGCGGGGTGGCCGTCGTGGTGGGCCTGGCGGTCGGGTCCGTGCTGGCCGCGCTGCTGGGCTGGCGCCTGGGCATCCAGCTCGGCCCGTCGCGGGACCTGGTCGCCGCCGCGAAGGCCGCCGGCAAGGGCGTGCCGTTCGACGCGCCGCTCCAGCTGCTGGCGCACGGGGTGCTGCTGGTCTGGCCGATGACGGCGGTGGCCGTGCACCTGGGGTGCGTGGCGATGTGGGGTCCGCGCGACCCCGCCCCGGAGCTCACCTGGCCGGGCGAGTACCCGCCGCCCCACGTGCACGCCCCGCGGGACACGCCGCGCGACACCACCGCCTCGTCGTAGCCGGGCCGGCCGTACGGCCGTACGGGTGAGCCCCCGACCGGAGTGCCGGCCGGGGGCTCACCCGTACGCAGGGGAGGGGGCCCGTGCTACCCGCGGCCGATCGGCGCCAGCACCGCGCCGGTGAGCGCCGCCAGGTCGGCCGGGGCGAGCTCGACCTCCAGGCCGCGCCGTCCCGCCGACACGCAGATGGTGGGGTGCCCCGAGGCGGACGAGTCCAGCACCGTGGGCAGCTTCCGGCGCTGGCCCAGCGGCGAGATGCCCCCGCGCACGTAGCCCGAGGACCGCTCGGCGGCGGCGGGGTCCGCCATCACGGCCTTCTTCGCGCCCAGCGCCGAGGCCAGGGCCTTCAGGTCCAGGGAGCCCGCCACCGGCACGACCGCCACCGCGAGCGCGCCGTCGACCTCGGCGATCAGGGTCTTGAACACCCGGTCGGGGGAGACGCCCATCGCGGCCGCGGCCTCGTCGCCGTACGAGGCCACCGAGGGGTCGTGCTCGTACGCGTGCACGGTGAACTCCGTGCCGGCGGCCGCCAGCGCCACCGTGGCCGGGGTGCCGGCCGCCTGCTTCGTCTTCTTCGCCACGACCGTCCCCGCTCAGTTCGGGCTCGTCGGCGCCCGCGTCAGGTCCACCGCCGGCAGCGACGGCAGGTGGCGGATCACGGCCGTCTCCGACCGGAGCAGCTTCAGCTCCTCCGCCAGCCGGGTCGCCGTGTCCGGCGCCTGGAGCAGCCGCTGCTTCGCCGGGATGTCGAGCACGGCGGCCGCCGCGACCAGGTACGACACCACCGAGGGCTCGTCCGGCAGCTCCGCCGCCGTGGTCAGGGACCGCTCCCGGGCCCCCGCCAGCCGCTTCTGGTACGTACGGAAGGCGCGCAGCACACCCTCCGCGAGCGCGCCCGCCCCGTCACCCGGGTCCTCCGGCAGCTCCTCCAGCTCGGCGACCAGGTACGCGCCGCTCGCGTCGACGGACACCAGCCGCACCCTGGTCGTGCCGGTGGCCAGCACCTCGAAGCTGCCGTCCTCGCGCTCGCGGATGGTGGCCGCGTCCGCGATGCAGCCCACCCGGTGGAAGGCCTGGAGCGGGTCGGCGCCGAAGCCGGCCGCCGGGCCCTTCTCCGGGAGCGTGGTCTGGTCGGGCAGGCCGGGGGCCGTCGGCGCCACCTCGCGGCCGTCGCGGATCGCGACGACGGCGAACCGGCGCGGCTCGTCGTCACCGGACTTCAGCAGGTCCCGCATCATGGCGCGATAGCGCTCCTCGAACACGTTCAGGGGCAGGACGAGCCCCGGGAACAGCACCGAGTTCAGGGGGAAGAGCGGCAGGCGAACGGTGGTCACGACCGTCAGGGTAATGGCCCGGACGGCCCACGCGTCACCCCCGCCTGAGCAGCCGTGAGGCCCCGGCCGCCACGGTGGTCGCCAGGATCCACCCCAGCAGCACCAGCGCGGCCGCCACCCACTGCCAGGTCCCGGCCAGCCGCCAGTACCCGTCCTGCCCGAGGTTGATCACCGGCAGCAGGAGGTCCAGGGCGTAGAGCACCGGGTTCCACTCCGGGTGCTCGTCGGGCTTGATGGCGGGCGGATCATGGCGCGAAAACGCCAGTGCGCCCGCCGCCCACAGCACCGCCATCCACAGCGCCGCGCGGCCCGGCCGGTAGCCGTAGGCCACCGTCCAGTCCTGCACGAGCCCCCACAGCTTGCCCGCCAGCGGCAGCGTCTCGCGCCGCCTGCGCTGCTTGGCCAGCAGCACTTCCCGGGCGTCCGCGTCCTCCCCGCTGTTGCGCAGCACCGCCGCCAGCCGCTCGTACGGCTCCGGCGAGTACTCCGGCGTCGCCGCCTCCACCCACTCCAGCCGCCGCACCAGCGGGAAGTGCCCGCGGGGCGCCAGGTGCTCGTACGAGAAGCCGTCCATCGCGAAGCCGCCCGGGCCGGGCCAGCTCAGCGAGGTGTCCACCAGCTTCACCACCTTGGCCCCCGACAGCACCACCCGCCCGTGCTCCGGCCGCTCCCCGACGAACCGCAGCTCCGGCGTCTGGATCCGGCGCAGCGACACCTCCTGGTCGGAGGCCAGCAGGAAGCGCGCCCCGTAGAAGTCCACCGCGTCGCCGAACCGGCCGTCGTCCAGCCGCAGCCCGCCCCGGCAGTCGAAGCGCTGCACCCGCGCCCCGCGCACCGGCGTGTTGCTGATGCCGTACGGGGGAGTGGAGCCGGACTCCGAGTCCACCGCCACCGACGTGAGGTACAGGGTCCGCTCCACGGTCAGCTGCGGGGCGTTCAGCGCGCGCCTGCCGTACGGGTTGCGCAGCTTCGCCCCGCGCAGGCTCATCGACACGCCGACCTTCGCGCCGCGCAGGCTGATCTCCCCGTACGCCTCCAGCATCTCGGCCTGGAAGTCCTGCGCCACCGACATGCCGTCCGCGGCGATCGCCCGGCCGCGCCGGTCCCGCTGCACCACCAGCTGGCTGATCAGCAGGTCCGTGCCGATCTGCGCGTCCGTGAGCCGGATCCCGCGCGCCACCCGGCAGCGCGGCAGGTGCAGGTCGCCCTCGGTGTGCAGCCGGGCCGCCTCAATCCGGGGTATCGCGCAGCGCACCAGCCGCAGCGTGGTGAACTTCGCCTCCGGCAGCAGCAGCTCGTTGTCGAACCGGCAGGACTGCAGCTCCACGTACGGCTCCACCGAGCCGCCCGACAGGTCCAGCCTCCCCATGATCCGCGCGCCGCGCAGCTTGAGCGAATGAACCCGGCCCGGCACCGGCGGCGGCCCGCTGAGCAGCAGCAGCGCCACGACCTCGGCACGCACGCTCCGCCCGGGTCCCCACACGCGGTCGGCGAAGGGGTCGTCCAGGTCCTCGGCGTGCGCCGAGAGGTCGCACACGCTGCCCGTCCGGAACGCCCGCCACATCCGCAGCTCCGGCTCGGTCAGATCCTCCGGCGCCCCCTCGGCGCGGGTCTCGTCCACCACGGCCCCCCGTTCCCCGTCGGCCCAGTCCACCGCAAGGTAACCGCCGGGTGTGACATCCGGGGCGTGTATCAGCCAGTGATACGGACGACCGGTGCCGGTGGACGGTCTGAGAGAATCGGAGGGTGATCTCTCGTATCGACCTGCGCGGCGACGCCCTCCCCGAGGGTGGAGCCCTGCGCGATCTGCTGCCCCGTGCCGAGTTCGACGTGGAAGCCGCCCTGGACAAGGTGCGGCCCATCTGCGAGGACGTGCATCATCGCGGCACCGCGGCGCTGATCGAGTACGCGCAGAAGTTCGACGGGGTCACCCTGGAGCGCATCCGGGTGCCCGCCGAGGCCCTCGCCGAGGCACTGGCCGGGCTCGACCCCGCCGTACGCGCCGCCCTGGAGGAGTCCATCCGGCGCGCCCGCATCGTCCACGCCAACCAGCGCCGCACCGAGCACACCACCCAGGTCGTCCCCGGCGGCACCGTCACCGAGAAGTGGGTGCCCGTCGAGCGGGTGGGCCTCTACGCGCCCGGCGGCCGTTCGGTGTACCCGTCGTCCGTCGTGATGAACGTGGTCCCGGCCCAGGAGGCGGGCGTCGAGTCCATCGCGCTCGCGTCCCCGCCGCAGGCCGAGTTCGACGGCCTGCCGCACCCGACGATCCTGGCCGCCTGCGCGCTGCTCGGCGTCGACGAGGTGTACGCCGCCGGCGGCGCCCAGGCCGTCGCGATGTTCGCGTACGGCACGGACGAGTGCGCCCCCGCGAACATGGTCACCGGCCCCGGCAACATCTGGGTCGCGGCCGCCAAGCGTTACTTCACCGGCCGCATCGGCATCGACACCGAGGCCGGCCCGACCGAGATCGCGATCCTCGCCGACGCGACGGCCGACCCGGTGCACGTCGCCGCCGACCTGATCAGCCAGGCCGAGCACGACCCGCTGGCCGCCGCCGTGCTCGTCACGGACTCCGAGGAGCTCGCGGCCGCCGTCGAGAAGGAGCTGGAGCCGCAGGTCGCGGCCACCCGGCACGTCGAGGACCGGATCAGGCCCGCCCTGGCCGGCAGGCAGTCCGCCATCGTGCTGGTCCGCGACCTGGAGGACGGCCTCAAGGTCGTCGACGCGTACGGCGCCGAGCACCTGGAGGTCCAGACCGCCGACGCCGCCGCCCGGGCCGCCCGGGTCCGCAACGCCGGTGCGATCTTCGTCGGCCCCTGGGCCCCGGTCTCCCTGGGCGACTACTGCGCGGGCTCCAACCACGTGCTGCCCACCGGCGGCTGCGCCTGCCACTCCTCCGGTCTGTCCGTGCAGTCCTTCCTGCGCGGCATCCACATCGTCGACTACACGCGCGACGCCCTCGCCGAGGTCACCCACCACGTGGTGACGCTGGCCGAGGCCGAGGACCTCCCCGCGCACGGCGCCGCCCTCAAGGCGCGCTTCGGCTGGAAGGTGCCCGGCCAGTGACCTCGTACGACGGCGTCGGCATCGACGACCTCCCCATCAGGGACGAACTGCGCGGCAAGTCCCCGTACGGCGCCCCGCAGCTCGACGTGCCCGTCCAGCTGAACACCAACGAGAACCCCTACGAGCTGCCCGAGCCGCTCGTACGCCGGATCGCCGAGCGCGTCGCCGAGGCGGCCCGCACCCTCAACCGCTACCCCGACCGGGACGCGGTCGAGCTGCGCACCGAGCTGGCGAAGTACCTCACCCGCACGGGGAAGCACCCGGTCGCCAAGGAGAACGTCTGGGCCGCCAACGGCTCCAACGAGGTGATCCAGCAGCTGCTGCAGACCTTCGGCGGCCCCGGCCGCACCGCGATCGGCTTCGAGCCCTCGTACTCGATGCACGGCCTGATCGCCCGCGGCACCGGCACCGGCTGGATCTCCGGCCCCCGCCGCGAGGACTTCACCATCGACGTCGACGCGGCCGCGGCGGCCATCGCCGAGCACGCCCCCGACGTCGTCTTCATCACCTCGCCCAACAACCCCACCGGCACGGCGGTCGGGGCGGAGACGGTCCTCGCCCTCTACGAGGCGGCCCAGGCGGCCAAGCCCTCCCTGGTGGTCGTGGACGAGGCGTACGTGGAGTTCAGCCACCGGGACTCGCTGCTGCCCCTCATCGAGGGCCGGCCGAACCTGGTGGTCTCCCGGACCATGTCCAAGGCATTCGGCGCGGCCGGGCTGCGCCTGGGCTATCTCGCCGCGCACCCGGCCGTGGTCGATGCGGTCCAGCTGGTGAGACTGCCGTACCACCTGTCGGCCGTCACCCAGGCCACGGCCCTGGCCGCCCTGGAGCACACCGACACCCTGCTCGGCTACGTCGAGCAGCTCAAGGCCGAGCGGGACCGGCTGGTCGCCGAACTGCGCGCGATCGGCTGGGAGGTCACCGAGTCCGACGCGAACTTCGTGCAGTTCGGCAGGTTCGAGGACTCCCACACCGCCTGGCAGCGGATCCTCGACCGGGGCGTCCTGGTCCGGGACAACGGAGTACCCGGGTGGCTGCGGGTGACCGCGGGCACCCCGGCGGAGAACGACGCGTTCCTGGAAGCGGTTCGCGCACTGAAGAAGGAGCAGCAGGCATGAGCCGCATCGGACGGGTCGAACGGACCACCAAGGAAACCTCGGTCCTCGTCGAGATAGACCTCGACGGCACCGGCAAGGTCGACGTCTCCACCGGCGTGGGCTTCTACGACCACATGCTCGACCAGCTCGGCCGCCACGGCCTCTTCGACCTCACGGTCAAGACCGACGGCGACCTGCACATCGACTCGCACCACACCATCGAGGACACCGCCCTCGCGCTCGGCGCCGCCTTCAAGCAGGCCCTGGGCGACAAGGTCGGCATCTACCGCTTCGGCAACTGCACCGTGCCGCTGGACGAGTCTCTCGCCCAGGTCACCGTCGACCTCTCCGGCCGCCCGTACCTCGTGCACACCGAGCCCGAGAACATGGCGCCGATGATCGGCGAGTACGACACCACGATGACGCGGCACATCCTGGAGTCCTTCGTGGCCCAGGCGCAGATCGCCCTGCACGTGCACGTCCCGTACGGCCGCAACGCCCACCACATCGTGGAGTGCCAGTTCAAGGCGCTGGCCCGGGCCCTGCGCTACGCGTCCGAGCGCGACCCGCGCGCCGCCGGCATCCTGCCCTCCACGAAGGGCGCCCTCTGACCGTGACCGGCCTGTCCACCATCCTGATCGTCGTCGGCCTCTTCCTGGCCGGCGGCGTCTACTCCTTCCAGAAGCAGCAGATGCCCAAGGGCATCGTCGTGCTGCTGGCCATCGGCTCCGCGATGTGTCTGCTCGCCGGAGTCCTGCGGATCCAAGGAATCTGGGAATGAGCGCGAAGAGCGGCAAGAAGGTCGTGGTCTTCGACTACGGCTTCGGCAACGTCAGGTCCGCCGAGCGGGCCCTGGCCCACGTCGGCGCCGACGTGGAGATCACCCGCGACTACGACAAGGCGATGGACGCCGACGGACTCCTGGTCCCCGGCGTCGGCGCCTTCTCCGCCTGCATGCAGGGCCTCAAGGACGCCCGCGGCGACTGGATCGTCGGCCGCCGGCTGTCCGGCGGCCGCCCCGTGATGGGCATCTGCGTCGGCATGCAGATCCTCTTCGAGCGGGGCATCGAGCACGGCGTGGAGACCGAGGGCCTCGACGAGTGGCCCGGCACGGTCGAGCCCCTCAAGGCCCCCGTCGTCCCGCACATGGGCTGGAACACCGTCGACGCGCCCGCGGACAGCCAGTTGTTCGCCGGCCTCGACGCCGACGCCCGCTTCTACTTCGTGCACTCCTACGCGGTGCGCGAGTGGACGCTGGAGGTCACCAACCCGCGGATCACCGCCCCCAAGGTCACCTGGGCCACCCACGGCGAGCCCTTCGTCGCCGCCGTGGAGAACGGCGCCCTGTGGGCCACGCAGTTCCACCCCGAGAAGTCGGGCGACGCCGGAGCACAGCTCCTCACCAACTGGATTGGCACCCTCTGATGGCCGAGAAGAAGCTCGAACTCCTCCCCGCCGTCGACGTGCGCGACGGCCAGGCCGTCCGCCTCGTCCACGGCGAGTCCGGCACGGAGACCTCGTACGGCTCCCCGCTCCAGGCGGCCCTCGCCTGGCAGGCCGCGGGCGCCGAGTGGCTCCACCTGGTCGACCTCGACGCCGCCTTCGGCACCGGCGACAACCGCGACCTGGTCGCGGAGATCACCCGCGCCATGGACATCAAGGTCGAGCTGTCCGGCGGCATCCGCGACGACGCCTCGCTCGCCAAGGCCCTGGCCACCGGCTGCACCCGCGTCAACCTCGGCACCGCGGCCCTGGAGACCCCTGAGTGGGCCGCCAAGGCCATCGCCGAGCACGGCGACAAGATCGCCATCGGCCTCGACGTGCGCGGCACCACCCTCAAGGGCCGCGGCTGGACCAGCGACGGCGGCGACCTGTACGAGACGCTCGCCCGCCTCGACTCCGAGGGCTGCGCTCGCTACGTCGTCACCGACATCGCCAAGGACGGCACGCTCACCGGCCCCAACCTGGAGCTGCTGAAGAACGTCTGCGCCGCCACCGACCGGCCCGTCGTCGCCTCCGGCGGCGTCTCCTCGCTGGCCGACCTGCGCGCCATCGCCGAGCTGGTGCCGCTGGGCGTCGAGGGCTCCATCGTCGGCAAGGCCCTGTACGCCAAGGCGTTCACCCTGGAAGAGGCCCTGGAGGCGGTGTCCCGGTGACCGAGGTCAAGCGCATCTCCTCCGGCGGCCCCTGGGAGGACGTGATCGCGTACTCCCGCGCGGTCGAGCTCCCCAACGGCATGGTGCTGGTGTCCGGCTGCACCTCGGTGGTCGACGGTGCGGCCAGCTACGGCAACCCGTACGAGCAGACGGTCAACTCCTTCAACGTGGCCCTGAAGGCCCTGGCCCAGGTCGGGCTGGGCGCCGAGCACGTGGTCAGGACGCGCATGTACCTGACCCACGCCCGGGACGTCGACGAGGTGGGCCGCGCCCACAAGGAGCTCTTCGACGCCGCCCGCCCCGCCAGCACGATGGTGATCGTCGCCGGTCTCGTCGACCCCAACCTGGTCGTCGAGGTCGAGGTCGAGGCCTACCGGGGAGGTGCGGCATGACCCTCGCCGTGCGCGTCATCCCCTGCCTGGACGTCGACAACGGCCGGGTCGTCAAGGGCGTCAACTTCCAGAACCTGCGCGACGCGGGCGACCCCGTCGAGATGGCCAAGCTCTACGACGCCGAAGGCGCCGACGAGCTGACCTTCCTCGACATCACCGCCTCCTCCGGCAACCGCGAGACCACCTACGACGTGGTGCGCCGCACCGCCGAGCAGGTCTTCATCCCGCTCACCGTGGGCGGCGGCGTGCGCACCGCGGAGGACGTGGACAAGCTGCTGCGGGCCGGCGCGGACAAGGTGGGCGTCAACACGGCGGCCATCGCCCGGCCGGAGCTGATCCAGGAGATCGCCGAGCGCTTCGGACGGCAGGTGCTCGTCCTGTCGGTCGACGCCCGCCGCACCCCCTCCGGGTCCTTCGAGGTCACCACCCACGGCGGCCGCCGGGGCACCGGCATCGACGCGGTCGAGTGGGCCCACCGGGCGGCCGAGCTGGGCGCGGGCGAGATCCTGCTCAACTCGATGGACGCCGACGGCACCAAGGACGGCTACGACATCGAGATGATCGCGGCCGTGCGCAAGCACGTGACCGTCCCGGTGATCGCCTCCGGTGGCGCCGGCCGGCTGGCGGACTTCCCGCCGGCGATCGAGGCGGGCGCCGACGCGGTGCTGGCCGCCTCGGTGTTCCACTTCGGCGACCTGCGGATCTCGCAGGTCAAGGACAGCCTCCGCGAGGCGGGCCACCCGGTCCGCTGACCGGCCGCCCCGCGCCGCGGCAATTCGCTTGCCGGGCCCGCCCGCACCACCCCACCACCCCTAATATGGTCCAGACCAACTGGGGGGTGAGGTCGGGTGGGCCCGAAGGCCGCGTACCGCGACGGGAACGTACTGCGCTGGCTGTTCGCTTACGCCGCATCGCTGATCGGCGACGGGGTGTACTTCCTCGCGCTGGGCTGGGCGGCGGCCCGCGCGGCCGGCCCCGCCGAGGCCGGTGTGGTGATGGCCGCCGGAGCCGTGCCGAGGGCCCTGCTGATGCTCGGCGGGGGAGTGGTCGCCGACCGCTTCGGACCCCGCCTGGTCGTGGTCTCCTCCGACGCCGTGCGCTGCGCGGTCGTCCTGGCGGTGGCCGCGGCCGTCTGGACGAGCACCCCGGGCCTGTGGGCCCTCACCCTGGTCGCCCTGCTCTTCGGCGCCGTCGACGCGCTCTTCATGCCCGCGGTCGGCGCACTCCCGCCCCGGATCGCCGGCCCCGGCCAGCTCGTCCGCGTCCAGGGCATGCGCAACCTCGTGGAACGCGTCGGCCACACCGCGGGGCCGCCCCTGGCGGGCCTGGCCATGGGCGTGGCCGGACCGGGCGCGGCCTTCGCCGTGGCGGGCGCGCTGTTCGCCGTCTCGCTGGTCCTGCTGCTGGCCGTACGCATCACCCCGGTGCCGGACCTGGCGCCGGGCGGCGGCTCCGCTGGGCCGGCTGCGGTTGGGCCGGCTGCGGTTGGTGGGGGTGCGGTTGGTGGGGGTGCGGTTGGTGGGGGTGCGGGCGGTGGGGGTGCGGTTGCTGGGGGTGCGGGCGGTGGGTGCTCGGCGGACGGGACCGCCGGCCCGCCGGACCGCGGGACCGCGTCGGCCGAGTCCCCCTGGCAGCAGCTGCGCCGGGGCCTGGCCTACATCAGGCGGCACCCGGTGATAGGCCCGCTCGTCGTCTCCGGGGCGCTCAGCCAGCTCGGCATCTCCGCGCCCCTCACCCTCGGCCTGATCCTGCTCGCCGGGGAACGCCACTGGGGCCCCTCCGGCGTCGGCTGGATCGTCGGCGCCTTCGGCGTGGGCGCGGCCTCCAGCGCCCTGGTCCTCACGCTCGTCCCCCGGGTGCCGAAGGCCGGGGCCGTGCAGAACGCCACCCTGATCGTCGGCTCGGCCGGCATAGGCGCCCTCGCGCTGACCCCCAGCCTGCCCGCCGCCGTGGTGCTGGCCCTGGTCACCGGGCAGGTCTGCGGGGTGTGCGGCGGCCTGGCCGTCGCCCTGATCCAGAGCGCGACCGACGCCCGCTACCTGGGCCGGGTCAGCTCCGTCATGGCCTTCACCGCCGTGGGCATGGCCCCGATGACCTACCCGGTCTTCGGCTTTGCGGCCGGCCTCTTCGGCACCGTGCCGGTCTTCGTCGCGGGCGGGCTGCTCAGCATGGCCGGGGCGATCGTCGGCACCTCGGCCCCCGCCGTCCGGCGGGCGGAGCTGGCCTTCGGCTGAGGGCTGGTTTGCCGGTGATTCGCTCGGTTCGCCGGCGGTTTGCTGTCGGTTCGCCGGCGGTTCGCTGTCCGTTGGTCCGCCGTCCGTTGGTCCGCTGTCCGTCCGCCGGCCCGTGGTGTGTGGGTCCCCTCGGTGCTTGACGCGTCGTGGCCTGCAGGCCCTGCGGCAGGCCCACCCCTGGGGCAAGGGGGCTTCGCCCCTGGCCTTCGGCCACCCCAGGCCCGGGCCTGCCTCCGGACCAGCCTGCCACGACGCGTCAAGCACCTCCCCCACACACCACGGGCCGGCTCCCAGCAGCTTCGAGGAGGGGGAGCCCCGGTTCGGGGAGGTGGACCGGCGGCGGATCGAAAGCCGACCGGCATCGGTGCCGGCGGCGGCCGCGTACCGGCTGCTCGCGACGGGACCGCGTACCCGCCCCGGATCAGATGCCGAGCTTCGCCGTGGTCAGCTGGGCCACCGCCGTCTTCTCGCCGTCCAGCTCGATGCGGGCCGCGTCCTGGCGGCCGAAGCAGAACAGCGTCAGCTCGCCCGGCTCGCCGGTCACCGTCACCACCGGCGTGCCCTTGTGCGCCACCGCCGTCCGGCCGTCCGGCCGCCGCAGCACCAGGCCCACGGGCGACTTCCGGCCGGTCAGCCGGGCCAGCTTCTCCAGCCTGGCCCACAGCGAGTCCGCGAACACCGGGTCCAGCTCCCGCGGGCTCCAGTCCGGCTGCGCCCGCCGCACGTCCTCCGCGTGCACGAAGAACTCGACCGCGTTCGCCGCCTCGTCGATCTGCTTCAGCGCGTAGACCGACATCTTCGGCGGACCCGTCCTGATCAGCCGGATGAGCTCCTCGTACGGCTTGGCCGTGTACTCCGCCATCGCCTGGTCCAGCCGCGTCTTGAGCACGTTCAGCAGCAGACCGCCCGCCGCGTCGGGCCGCCGCTCCCGCACGACCACGTGCGCGGCCAGCTCCCGTGTCCGCCAGCCCTCGCACAGGGTCGGCGCGTCCGGCCCCGCCTGCTCCAACAGATCGGCCAGCAGCAGTCGTTCACGCTTCGCATGGGTAGACATGCCGCCAGCCTACGGCCAAAGCCTCACGCGGGGCCTGCGACGCGGCACTCACTGCTGCCCAGCAGGCGGACAGTATGGAAGTCGGCGAGGTCGCAGGCGGCACAATGGCCCCATGAGCGCAACCCCCCGGTCCAGCAGCCTCGACCCGGCCATCGCCGCCCGCCTGAAGCGGTCCCCCGACGGCCTGGTCCCCGCCATCGCCCAGCAGTACGACACCGGAGAGGTGCTCATGCTCGGCTGGATGGACGACGAGGCCCTGCACCGCACCCTCACCACCGGCCGGTGCACGTACTGGTCCCGCAGCCGCAGCGAGTACTGGGTCAAGGGCGACACCTCCGGCCACTTCCAGCACGTGAAGTCCGTCGCCCTGGACTGCGACGCCGACACCGTCCTGGTGAAGGTCGACCAGGTCGGCGCCGCCTGCCACACCGGGGCCCGCACGTGTTTCGACGCCGACGTGCTGCCGCTGGCCGAGTCCGGCACCCCCGCCGAGTAGATAGGGTCTGCCGCCATGGATCTTGAGACGTTCCGCAAGCTGGCGGGCGACCGCCGTGTCCTGCCCGTCACCCGCAAGCTGCTCGTCGACGGCGACACCCCCGTCGCGCTCTACCGCAAGCTCGCCGCCGAACGCACCGGCACCTTCCTCCTGGAGTCCGCCGAGAACGGCCGCTCCTGGTCCCGGTACTCCTTCATCGGCGTCCGCAGCTCCGCGACCCTCACCGCCCGCGACGGCCAGGCCCACTGGACCGGCACCGCCCCCGTCGGCGTCCCCACCTCGGGCGACCCGCTGGAAGCCCTGCGCAAGACCATCGAGACCCTGCACACCCCCCGCGACCTCGCGCAGGGGCTGCCGCCCTTCACCGGCGGCATGGTCGGGTACCTCGGCTACGACATCGTCCGGCGCCTGGAGCGCATCGGCGACCACGGACAGGACGACCTCCGGCTGCCCGAGCTCACCATGCTGCTCACCTCCGACCTCGCGGTCCTCGACCACTGGGACGGCACCGTCCTGCTGATCGCCAACGCGATCAACCACAACGACCTCGACACCGGCGTCGACGAGGCCTACGCCGACGCCGTAGCCCGCCTCGACGCCATGGAGGCGGACCTCGCCCGCCCCGCCCCGTACACCCCGGCCGCCCTCCCGGAGTCCCAGCTGCCGCCCTTCGACGCCCTCTGGGGCGGCGAGGCCTACCAGGACGCCGTCGAGGACATCAAGGAGCGCATCCGGGCCGGCGAGGCCTTCCAGGTGGTGCCCTCCCAGCGGTTCGAGACCCCCTGCCACGCCTCCGCGCTCGACGTCTACCGCGTGCTGCGGGCCACGAACCCGTCCCCGTACATGTACCTCTTCCGGTTCGACGGCTTCGACGTCGTCGGCTCCAGCCCCGAGGCGCTGGTCAAGGTCGAGGACGGCCAGGCGATGGTGCACCCCATCGCCGGCACCCGGCACCGCGGCGCCACCCCGCAGGAGGACCAGGCCCTCGCCGAGGAGCTGCTCGCCGACCCCAAGGAGCGCGCCGAGCACCTGATGCTCGTCGACCTCGGCCGCAACGACCTGGGCCGGGTCTGCGAGCCGGGCTCCGTCGAGGTGGTCGACTTCATGTCGATCGAGCGCTACTCGCACGTGATGCACATCGTCTCGACCGTCACCGGCCGGGTCGCCGCCGACAGGACCGCCTTCGACGTGCTCACCGCCTGCTTCCCGGCCGGCACCCTCTCCGGGGCGCCCAAGCCCCGGGCCATGCAGATCATCGAGGAGCTGGAGCCCAGCCGCCGCGGGCTGTACGGCGGCTGCGTCGGCTACCTCGACTTCGCCGGCGACTCCGACACCGCCATCGCCATCCGCACCGCCCTGCTGCGCGACGGCACCGCGTACGTCCAGGCGGGCGCCGGCGTGGTGGCCGACTCGAACCCGGTCGCCGAGGACACCGAGTGCCGCAACAAGGCCGCCGCCGTGCTGCGCGCGGTCGGCGCCGCCAACCGCCTCTACCTGGAATAGGCCGCGCCCGCGGCCCGTACCGGAGCCGCGCCGGTGGCAAAGTGTGCCGCACGTCGCGAGAGCCGGTAGGGATGCTCCGGGGGCGGTAGGGGATAGTGGAGTACGTGAGTGCCGTACCCCACCCCCGAACCGCCCCCCGCAGTGCCGCCCCGGCCGGCCGTCGCAGCGTCGCCGCGGCCCTGCTGCTCGGCGCGCTCGGCGCGACCGTCGTCCTCCTCGCCTCCGGCAGGACCTGGGCGCGTGGCACCGCCGCCATCGGAGGAGGAACGCTTCCTCTGACGGCGGACGGCCGCGCGGTCACCGGCGTCCCCGCGGCCCTCGCCATCGTCGGCCTCGCCGCCCTCGTCGCCGTGTTCGCGGTACGGGGCGCCGGCCGGGCCCTGGTGGCGGGCCTCCTCGCGCTGTCCGGCGCCGGTGCCGCCGTCGCGGCCGTGCTCGGCGCCTCCGACCGCGCGGCGCTGGACGACCAGGCCGCCCGTACCACCGCCGACACCGCGGCCACCGTCGCCGGGCTGACCCACACCGCCTGGCCCTACGTCACCGCCGCGGGCGCCGCCCTCATCCTCGTCGCCGGGCTGCTGGCCCTGCGGTACGGGAAGAGCTGGCCCGCCATGTCCGGCCGGTACGAGCGCGACGGCTCGCCCCGGCCGCGCAAGGCGCCGGCCGCGGTGGACCCGGACCGGCCGGAGGACCTGTGGAAGGCCCTGGACCGTGGCGAGGACCCCACCGGCGGCAACTGACCCGCCGGTCAACCCCGCGATCCCCCCGGCCACCCCGGCGCAAGGACGCCCGGGCCGTACGGGACAATGACATCCGAGCGTTCGACTCAGCACGTTCGACAGAGCAACGAGGAGCAACTCATGGCGGGCAGCAGCCACGGACACACCCCGGCCGCCTGGACCGGTGTCACCATCGCCTTCATCGGTTTCTGCATCGCGGGAGCCTTCATGGTGCTGGCCAACCCGGTCGGGTTCTGGGCCGGCATGGCCGTCGTCGTGCTCGGCGGTGTCGTCGGCATGGCGATGAAGGCCGCGGGCATGGGCATGAAGAAGCCCGCCGCGTCCCTCGCGCAGGCCCGCTCCGAGGTCTGAGCGGGCCCGGGGACCCGCCCGTCCGGGCGGCCCTCCCCGGCACACTCCGGCACTTCCTGAAGGCGCGGCCCCCCTCGGGCTGCGCCTTCCGGCGTGAGGGGCGAGAATCACCGGGTGGACGCCTCTCGCACCCCGCCCCTGCCCGCCGCCGACGCCGCGGCCCCGGCCCCGCCCGCCGACCGGCAGGACCTGCGGGGGGACGCCCGGACCGCCGTAGGGGACTCCCGCACCCGCCGGCTGGCGGCACCCCTCGTCACCCTCGCGGGGGTCGTCGGCGCCTTCGCGTACGTCGGCTCCGTCGACCCGAACGAACCCGGCCACTACCCACTCTGCCCCCTGCTGCGGCTCACCGGCGTGCTGTGCCCCGGGTGCGGCGGACTGCGCAGCGCCCACGCGTTCGCTCACGGCGATCTGGTGACCGCATTCGGGGCGAACGCCATGGCCGTCCTCGGCTACCTGGCCTTCGCGGCCTTCACGGCCGCGTGGCTGGTTCGCGCCGGTCAGGGCCGGCCGGCCCCGCGGATCGCCCTGAAACCGGCCTGGTGGTGGCTGCTGGGGGCCGCGGCCCTGGCCTTCTCGGTTGTCCGGAACCTGCCCGTCGGATCCGCGCTCGCCCCATGAACCCTTGCTTCCGCATGTCCAGGTGGTGGGACTGGCCGGACGGCGTGCGGAGGTGTGGGCCCCGGCGGGCTAGCATGGCATTGCTGACCTTGAACAGACCGACCATCGATCGTCACCGACCCGGAAGGGGGCCGCTCGCGTGAGTGTGCTCGACGAGATCATCGAAGGGGTCCGCGAAGACCTTGCCGAACGGCAGGCCCGCGTGAGCCTCGACGAGCTCAAGGAGCGTGCCGCCAAGGCGCCCCAGGCCAAGGACGGCGTCGCGGCCCTGCGGGGCGAAGGCGTCAAGGTGATCTGCGAGGTCAAGCGGTCCAGCCCGTCCAAGGGCGCGCTGGCCGCGATCGCCGACCCGGCGGGCCTGGCGGCCGACTACGAGGCGGGCGGCGCGGCCGTCATCTCCGTGCTCACCGAGCAGCGGCGCTTCGGCGGCTCCCTGGCCGACCTGGAGGCCGTCCGCGCTCGCGTGGACATCCCGATCCTCCGCAAGGACTTCATCGTCACGGCGTACCAGCTGTGGGAGGCCCGCGCCTACGGCGCCGACCTGGCCCTGCTGATCGTCGCGGCGCTGGAGCAGGAGGCCCTCGTCTCCCTCATCGAGCGTGCCGAGTCCATCGGGCTCACCCCGCTCGTCGAGGTCCACGACGAGGAGGAGGTCGAGCGCGCGGTGGCCGCCGGCGCCAAGATCATCGGCGTCAACGCGCGCAACCTGAAGACCCTGGAGGTCGACCGCTCCACCTTCGAGCGCGTCGTGCCCGAGATCCCCGCCGGCATCGTGAAGGTGGCCGAGTCGGGCATCCGCGGCCCCCACGACCTCATCGCGTACGCCAACGAGGGCGCCGACGCCGTGCTCGTGGGCGAGTCCCTCGTCACCGGACGCGACCCCCGTGCCGCGGTCGCCGACCTCGTCGCGGCGGGCGCGCACCCCGCCCTGCGGCACGGCCGGAGCTGACGGCCCCGCCATGACCACCGCCCGCCGCGCCCCGCGCCCGCGCCCCAGCCGTCTCGGCTCGGGGCTGGCGGGGCTGCGCGCGGAGGGCGTGGCGCGTGACCCGCACGCGCCGCTGGCCCGCGGCTGCAAGCCGCGCGGCTGCCGGGCACCGGCCCGCCGAGTGCTCGGCCGCCGGGTCCGCTACATCCTCGGTTCGGAGCCCGGGCAGGTCAACGGCATGCGATGGCGTGCCGGAGCCGCGCTGTAGCCACAGAGGAAGGCACCGGGCAGCGTCCCACGGCCCCTGCCGGGCCGGCTGACGCCGCACTCCGCCGCCGGGACCGCCCACCACCGTGGGCGTCCCCGTCCGGCGGCGTTCCGGTGCGCCGGGAGGCGTCCGCCGCCCGGTCCGTGCCCCGAGGGCTGGTGCCGGCGTCCCGGAACCCGGCGGTCCGTTCCCGCGGTCCGTACCGGCGTCCCGGAACCGGCGTACCGGCCCCCGGCCCGGAACCGGCCTACGTGCCCCCGGCCCGGAACCGGTGTACGTGCCCCCCGGCCCGGAGCCGGCGGAGTGCCCGCCACCCGGACGGCCCCCGGGCCACCGCCCGCTTCCTCGCGGCACCGCCGCCCCGCGGCGTACGGCGCATACGGTGACAGACACCCGTTGCTCCCGAGAGGTACTGGCATGTCCAGCGAGTTCTTCATCCCCGACCACCAGGGTCAAGTCCCCAACTCCGAGGGCTACTTCGGAGACTTCGGCGGCAAGTTCATCCCCGAGGCGCTGGTCGCCGCCGTCGACGAGGTCGCGGTCGAGTACGAGAAGGCCAAGAACGACCCCGCCTTCGCCGCCGAACTCAACGACCTGATGGTCAACTACACCGGCCGCCCGAGCGCCCTCACCGAGGTGCCCCGGTTCGCCGAGCACGCGGGCGGCGCCCGCATCTTCCTCAAGCGCGAGGACCTCAACCACACCGGCTCGCACAAGATCAACAACGTGCTGGGCCAGGCCCTCCTCACCAAGCGCATGGGCAAGACCCGCGTCATCGCGGAGACCGGCGCCGGCCAGCACGGCGTCGCCACCGCCACCGCCTGCGCCCTCTTCGGCCTCGAGTGCGTCATCTACATGGGCGAGATCGACACCCAGCGCCAGGCGCTGAACGTCGCCCGCATGCGCATGCTCGGTGCCGAGGTCATCGCCGTGAAGTCCGGCTCGCGCACCCTCAAGGACGCGATCAACGAGGCGTTCCGCGACTGGGTCGCCAACGTCGACCGCACCCACTACCTCTTCGGCACGGTCGCCGGCCCGCACCCCTTCCCCGCCATGGTCCGCGACTTCCACCGGGTCATCGGCGTCGAGGCCCGCCGCCAGATCCTGGAGCGCGCCGGACGCCTGCCCGACGCCGTCGCGGCCTGCGTCGGCGGCGGCTCCAACGCCATCGGCCTGTTCCACGCCTTCGTCCCGGACGCGGACGTCCGGCTGGTCGGCTTCGAGCCCGCCGGCCACGGCGTCGAGACCGGCGAGCACGCGGCCACCCTCACCGCCGGCGAGCCCGGCATCCTGCACGGCTCCCGCTCGTACGTGCTCCAGGACGAGGAGGGCCAGATCACCGAGCCCTACTCGATCTCCGCCGGCCTGGACTACCCCGGCATCGGCCCCGAGCACGCCTACCTCAAGGACATCGGCCGCGGCGAGTACCGCGCCGTCACCGACGACGCCGCCATGCAGGCCCTGCGCCTGCTGTCGCGCACCGAGGGCATCATCCCGGCCATCGAGAGCGCGCACGCCCTCGCCGGAGCCCTGGAGCTGGGCAAGGAGCTGGGCAAGGACGGCCTGATCGTGGTCAACCTGTCCGGCCGCGGTGACAAGGACATGGACACGGCCGCCCGCTACTTCGGCCTGTACGACGACGCGAACGCCGAGGGGGAGACCAAGTGAGCGCCACCGAGAAGGCCGGGCGTATCGAGCTGCTGAGCGACACGCTCGCCAAGGCCAAGTCCGAGAACCGGGCCGCCCTCATCGCCTACCTCCCGGCCGGCTTCCCGACCGTGGACGGCGGCATCGAGGCCGTCAAGGCCGCGATCGCGGGCGGCGCGGACGTCGTCGAGGTCGGCCTGCCCCACTCCGACCCGGTCCTCGACGGCCCGGTCATCCAGACCGCCGACGACATCGCGCTGCGCGGCGGCGTGAAGATCGCCGACGTGTTCCGGACGGTCAAGGAGGCCCACGACGCCACCGGGGCGCCCGTCCTGGTCATGACGTACTGGAACCCCATCGACCGCTACGGCGTGGAGCGCTTCACCGCCGAGCTGGCCGCCGCGGGCGGCGCCGGCTGCATCCTGCCCGACCTGCCGGTCCAGGAGTCCGCCCTGTGGCGCGAGCACGCGGAGAAGCACGGTCTCGCGACCGTCTTCGTCGTCGCGCCGAGCAGCAAGGACGAGCGCCTCGCCACCATCACGGCCGCCGGCACCGGCTTCGTGTACGCCGCCTCGCTGATGGGCGTCACCGGCACCCGCGAGTCCGTCGGCGCCGAGGCCCAGGACCTGGTGCGCCGCACCCGCGCGACCACGGACACCCCGGTCTGCGTGGGCCTGGGCGTCTCCAACGCCGCGCAGGCCAAGGAGGTCGCGGCCTTCGCGGACGGCGTGATCGTCGGCTCCGCCTTCGTGCAGCGGCTGCTCGACGCCCCCGACCTGGCCGCGGGCCTGGCGTCGGTGCGCGCGCTGGCCGGCGAGCTGGCCGAGGGCGTACGCCGGGGCTAGTCCGCGGCAGGGACCCGGCGCCCGCGGGGTGCTGTAGTCCGTACGGGTGGAATCCGGACCGGGGAGGCACGCGAGTGCCTCCCCGGTTCGTTTCGCTGGGCGTGAGCGAGAACTCGGAAGCGAAACGATCTGCCAGGGAGCGACTGGCGCAGGAGCGCGAGCGGCAGAAGGCGAAGGACAAGCGCAGGCGCACCCTCCTGGTGGCCGGCGCCGTCCTCGGCGTGCTCGGCCTGGCGGCGGTGGTCGGCGTGATCGCCGCCAACGCCGGCAAGGACGGCGGCAAGGACACCGCGGGCCCGGTGGTCGCCCCCTCGGGCGCCGTCGGCAAGGACGCACTGGCCATCCAGACCGGCAAGGACGGCGCCAAGTCCACCCTCGTCGTGTGGGAGGACTTCCGCTGCCCCGCGTGCAAGTCCTTCGAGGACAACTACCGCGCGACCATCCACGAGCTGGAGGCCAAGGGCCAGCTCAAGGTCGAGTACCACCTGGTGACGCTGATCGACTCCAACATGGGGGGCAGCGGTTCGCTCAAGGCGGCCAACGCGGCGGCCTGCGCGCAGGACGCGGGCAAGTTCTCCCCGTACCACGACGTGCTCTTCGTGAACCAGCCGCCGGAGCCGGACGACGCGTACGGCAAGGACGAGAAGCTGCTGGAGCTGGCGGCGAAGGTGCCGGGACTGGACACGCCGGAGTTCCGGCAGTGCGTGGCGGACGGCTCCCACAACAGCTGGGTCGACAAGTCCTACGCGGCCTTCAAGGCCGGGAACTTCCGCGGCACCCCCACGGTCCAGCTGAACGGCAAGGACATCTTCGCCGACCAGTCCAACCCGCTGACCCCGCAGAAGCTCAAGCAAGCGGTCGAGGCGGCGGCCCAGGGCTGATCCCGCCCGGTTTGGGCGGCGAGTGTGTGACGGTTTTGCGTCTGACCCTGCCGGGCGGTTGCCTTGGGTACCGCCCGGCAAGGTAGCGTCGGACCTGCCATGACTCTTGCCTTCATCCCCAGCCCGTCGACCGGCGTGATCCATCTCGGACCGGTTCCGCTGCGCGGCTACGCGTTCTGCATCATCCTCGGCGTCTTCGTCGCCGTCTGGCTCGGCAACAGGCGCTGGATCGCGCGCGGCGGCAAGCCGGGCACGGTCGCGGACATCGCCGTCTGGGCCGTGCCGTTCGGCCTGGTCGGCGGACGTCTGTACCACGTGATCACCGACTACCAGCTGTACTTCGGCGAGGGTGAGAACTGGGTCGACGCCTTCAAGATCTGGGAGGGCGGTCTCGGCATCTGGGGCGCCATCGCGCTCGGCGCGGTCGGTGCCTGGATCGGCTGCCGCCGCCGCGGCATCCCGCTGCCGGCCTGGGCGGACGCCCTGGCGCCCGGCATCGCGCTGGCGCAGGCCATCGGCCGCTGGGGCAACTGGTTCAACCAGGAGCTGTACGGCCGGGCCACCGATCTGCCCTGGGCGCTGGAGATCAGCGAGGGCCCCAACCGCGTCGCGGGCACCTACCACCCGACCTTCCTGTACGAGTCGCTGTGGTGCGTCGGCGTCGCGCTCCTGGTGATCTGGGCCGACCGGCGCTTCAGGCTGGGCCACGGCCGGGCCTTCGCCCTGTACGTCGCCGCCTACTGCGCGGGCCGCGGCTGGATCGAGTACATGCGCGTCGACGAGGCGCACCACGTGCTGGGCCTGCGCCTGAACGTGTGGACCGCGATCGTCGTGGGCCTGCTGGCCGTCGTCTACTTCGTGGTCTCGGCGCGGCTGCGTCCGGGGCGCGAGGAGGTCGTGGAGCCGGAGGTCCGCCCGGGCAGGGCCCGCAAGGCGGCGGCTGCCGCGGAGGCCGGTGCGGACGGTGACGGTGCCGGCGGGGCCGGCGACGGCAAGGACGCTGCCGGCGAGGCCGGGGACGGCGTCGCCGCGGAGGCCGCTCCGGACGACGGGGACGGGGACTCGTCCCCGAAGGCGGACGCCGACGCCGACGGCCCGGCGGACACCACCCCGGCGGACATCACCCCGGAGGACTCGGCGGCCGATGCCGATGCCGACGCCGATGCCGATTCCGACGCGGTGGACGACGGGAAGACCCCGGCCGGGGCGACCGTCCCGGACACCAAGAAGCTCTGAGCCCTCCGGCTCACCCCGCAGGCCCGCCCCCGTGGCGGGCCTGCGGCGTTCCGGGCCGGATCAGGCCTCCGGGCTCTGCGGGGTCTCCGTGCAGTCCGGGGCGGCCGGCGGGTCGGGGACGAAGACGCTCAGGGCGTAGGTCGTGGGGTGTTGCAGGCGGCCGCAGAACATGTCGAAGCGGAGCAGGGCGGGGTCGGCCAGCTCGGGGCGCTCCCCGGCCAGCCGGATCGCGTACTCCCGGCACTCGGCGTAGCTGGGGGCGTGGAACACCCGCTCCCACCGGCCGGGGGTACGGGCCGCCTCCGCCCGCCGGAGCTCCCGCTCGCGGGAGCGTTTTCGCTTGCGCTGTCCTGGCATCCGACCAGCGTGCCACCGGGGCCGGGGGCCGGGCATCCGAATTGCGGGCGCGCGGGCGGGGGGTACGGGCGGCGGCGGGCGGCCGGCCCGTCGCTCAGGCTGCCCGGTGCCGGTCCTGTGACCGGGTCCGGGGGCCTGTGCTCGGGTCCTGTGGCCGGGTCCCGGGTCCCGGCCGGTGGCCTGGACCCGGGGCCGGCGGGCGCCTCCGCTGCCGGGTCCCGAGGCCGGTCCTGTGGCGGCAGGCGCCTACGCTGCCCGGCTGCCCGGTGCAGTGCGGTGCCCGGGCGTTCGGTGCCCGGCCGGGGGGCCGGCCCCCAGCTGGCCCCGAGGTCCGTCAGCCCGGGGTACGGTCCGCCAGGGCCAGGACGCGGCGGGCTCCCGCCACCACCGCCGGGTCGACGAAACGGCCGTCCGGGAGGGCGGTCGCCCCCGGGGCCGTGTCCGCCGCGCCGATCACGGCGCGGGCCGCGTCGACCTCCTCCGGGGTCGGCAGGTAGGCCCGGACGATCACCGGCAGCTGGCGCGGGTGGATGGCCGTACGTCCCAGGAAGCCCAGGGCGCGACCCCGGGCGCAGGACGCGGCCAGGCCGTCGAGGTCCCGCACGTCCGGGTACACCGACTGCGGTGGCGGGGGCAGGCCGGCCGCGCGGGAGGCCACGACCACGCGGGAGCGCGGCCAGTCGAGGCCCTCCTCCGCGGTGACGTTCAGGTCGGCCCGCAGGTCCGCCTCGCCCAGCGCGAGCCCGCGCAGGGCCGGGTGCGCGCGGGCGATCGCGTACGCCTGCTCGACCCCCAGCGCCGACTCCAGCAGCGCGTACATCGCCGTGCCCCCGGTGCGCTCCGCCACCGCGGTGACCTGGGCCGGGTCGGTGATCTTGGGGAGGCGGAGCGCGGACAGGCCCCGGACCTGCGCCAGCGCGCGCAGGTCCGCGTCGAGCCAGGGTGAGCCGAGGACGTTCACGCGGACGTGCACGGGGACGGGCGGGCGGCCGGCCAGCAGGTCTGCGGTCGCGTCGCGGGCGTACTGCTTGCGGTCGGGGGCCACCGCGTCCTCCAGGTCCACGATCACCACGTCCGCCCCGGAGACCAGCGCCTTCCCGACCACCTCGGGCCGGTCGCCGGGTACGTAGAGCCAGGTCAGCGGCAGGGTCACAGCGCCCCCGCCGCCCGCAGCCGGGCGATCTCCGCCGCCGGCAGGCCGAGGTCCGCCAGCACCTCGTCGGTGTCGGCGCCGTGCGGGCGGCCGGCCCAGCGGATGCCGCCGGGGGTCTCGGAGAGCCGGAACAGCACGTTCTGCATCCGGATCGGGCCGAGTTCCGGGTCCTCGACCTCGGTGACGGTGTCGAGGGCGGCGTACTGGGGGTCGGCCATCACGTCCCGTACGTCGTACACGGGCGCCACCGCCGCCTGGGCCTCCTCGAAGGCGGCGACCACCTCGTCCGCCTTGTGGCGGGAGATCCAGCCGCCCACCGCCTCGTCGAGCTCGTCGGCGTGCCGGGCCCGGCCGGTGCCGGTGGCGAACCAGGGCATGGCGATCAGGTCGGGGCGGCCCACGAGGCGCATCACGCGCTCGGCGATGGACTGGGCCGAGGTGGAGACCGCGAGCCAGCGGCCGTCGGCGGTGCGGTAGGTGTTGCGCGGTGCGTTGTTGGTGGAGCGGTTGCCGGTGCGGGGCTGGACGTAGCCGAGCTGGTCGTACCAGAGCGGGTGCGGGCCGAGGACGGTCAGGATCGGCTCGATGATCGCGAGGTCGACCACCTGGCCGCGCCCGGTGCCGGCCCGGGCGGCGAGCGCGGTCATGACGGCGTACGCGGTGGTCAGCGCGGCGATGGAGTCGGCGAGCCCGAAGGGCGGCAGGGTCGGCGGGCCGTCGGGCTCGCCGGTGATGGCGGCGAAGCCGCTCATCGCCTCGGCGAGGGTGCCGAAGCCGGGGCGGTGGGCGTACGGGCCGGACTGGCCGAAGCCGGTGACCCGGGCCAGCACCAGGCGGGGGTTGGCGGCGCTCAGTTCCGGCCAGCCCAGGCCCCACTTCTCCAGGGTGCCGGGGCGGAAGTTCTCGATCAGGACGTCGGAGCCGGCGGCGAGGCGGAGCAGCACCTCCCGGCCGCCGGGGGTGGAGAGGTCGAGGGTCATGGTGCGCTTGTTGCGGCCCAGCAGTTTCCACCAGAGGCCGATGCCGTCCTTGGCCGGGCCGTGGCCGCGGGAGGGGTCGGGGCGGGTGGGGTGCTCGACCTTGACGACCTCGGCGCCGAAGTCGCCGAGGAGGGTGGCCGCGAGGGGGCCGGCGAAGAGGGTCGCGAGGTCGAGGACGCGGAGGCCGGCGAGGGGGCCGGGGGAGGGGGAGGCGGTGGGGGAACCGGTGGCGGAGGAAGCGGCTGAGGGGGAGTTGGCCGGGGCGGCGTCGGTGAGGGCGGCGTCGGCGGGGGAGCCGGCCGGGGCGGCGTCGTCGGCCTCGTCGGCCGGGGTGGAGGAGTGAGCGGTGCTCTCGGTCATGGGTGATGCTCCGGGGCGTGAGCGGTGGGTGCGGTGGTGCGCGGTGATCAGGTGTGCGGCGGGTGCTCTTCGGCGAGAGCGGTGATCTCGGGGCGGTGGGGCATCGAGGCGGAGGCGCCGGGCCGCTGCACCGAGAGGGCGGCCGCCGCCGAGGCCCAGCCGAGGGCCTCCCGTACCGGCCGCCCCTCGCCCAGCGCCACCGCCAGCGCGCCGACGAAGGTGTCGCCGGCCGCCGTGGTGTCCACGGCCCGCACCCGCGGCGCCGGCACCGCGTACGGTTCCGCGCCCCGCGCCGCGTACAGGCACCCGGCCGCCCCCAGGGTGACCACCACCTCCGGCACGTCGTGCAGCAGCGCCTCCGCCGCCTGCCGGGGGTCGGTGAGCCCGGTGAGTGCCGCCGCCTCGTGCTCGTTCGGCACCAACAGGTCGGTGGCGGCGAGGAGTTCCGGTGACAGCGGCTGGGCGGGTGCGGGCGTGAGCACGGTACGGACGCCGTGCGCCCGGGCGGCGCGGGCGCCCGCCACGACCCCGGACATCGGCAGTTCCAGCTGGAGCAGCAGGGCGCCCGCGCCCGCGATCCGGGCCTCGTCGCCCGGTTCCAGGCCGGTGACCGTGCCGTTGGCGCCGGGGACCACGACGATGGCGTTGCCGCCCTCGTCGTCCACCGTGATGTGCGCGGTGCCGCTGGGACCCTCCACCGTGCGCAGCCCCGCCGTGTCGATGCCGGCCTCGGCCAGGGTGGCCCGCAGCCGCACGCCGAACCCGTCGGCGCCGACCGCCCCGACCATCGTCACGGCGCCGCCGGCCCGCGCCGCGGCCACGGCCTGGTTGGCGCCCTTGCCGCCGGGGACGGTGCGGAACTCGCGGCCGGTCACCGTCTCCCCGAGGCGGGGGGCCTTGGCGACGTAGGCGACCAGGTCCATGTTCGTACTGCCGAGCACGGCGATGCGGGGGCGCGGCGGGGAGGTGGGGTTCACGGGCGGTTCGCCTCCTGGGCGGTGAGGGCGGCGAGGGCGTCGAAGCCGATGCCGTCGAAACCGGTGACGCTGGTCGCGAGCCGGTTCTTCAAGGGTGCGGTCCAGTGGCCGGGGATGCGGTCGGGGGCGCCGGCCAGCAGTCCGGCCAGCGAACCCGCGGTGGCGCCGGTCGAGTCCGTGTCCCAGCCGCCGGACACCGCACGGCACACGGCGCCGGAGAACTCGCCGTCGGAGTGGGTGAGGGCGGCGGCGAGCAGCGCGGTGTTCGGGATGGCGTGCACCCAGTGGTAGTGCCCGAACCGGCGGTGCAGCACGTCCACCACGTCGTCGAACGCGTCGTGCCGTTCCGCGGTGTCGATCCCCAGGCGGACGGCCCCGGCGAGCCGGGAGCGGGGCGGCACGTGGGCGAGCCCGGTGCGCAGCGCGGTGTGCGCGGTCGCGGTGCCGGAGGCCGCGTCGGCGAGCGCGGCGGCGGCGAACACCGCCGCGTAGACACCGTTCGCGGTGTGCGTGAGGCAGGCGTCCCGGTACGCCTGCGAGGCGGCGCGGGCCGGGTCGCCGGGGTTGGTCCAGCCGTGCACGTCGGCGCGGATGAGGGCGCCGATCCACTCGCGGAACGGGTTGTGGCGGGTGGCGGTGAGCGGCGGTTCCAGGCCGAGGAGGAGGTTGCGGTACGCGACGCGCTCGGCGGTGAAGGCCCGGCCGGCGGGCAGCTCGTCCAGCCAGACGCGGGCCACGTCGGCGGTGCGGAAGTCCTTGCCGTGGCGCCGGAGGAGCAGCAGGTTGAGGAGCGGGTAGTTGAGGTCGTCGTCCTCGGGCATGCCGTCGATGTTCTCGGCGAGGGACGTGCCGGCGGACCGGCGGTTCCACGGGTGCGCGGCGAGCAGCTCCCGGGGCACGCCGACGGCGGTGAACCAGCCGCGCAGCGGCCAGTTGCCGGCGGCGCGGGCGAGGGCGCGGATGCCGTCGAGCGGCAGCTTCTCGACGGGCTTCCCGAGCAGACACCCGACGGCCCGCCCCAACCAGGCTGCTTCCAGACGGTCTTGGAGCGGGGTCCGCCCGGCGGGGGGTGCCCCCGCGGGAGTTGTTCCGGGGGGAGTTGCCCCGGCAGGGGTTGCCCCGGCCGCCGCCGGCTCGGCCGCCCCGGGGGGTTCGTGCGGGTCGCGGGGGTGGTCGTACGGGGTTGGTGCCCGGAGCCCGTGCTGCCCGGTGGTGGATGGTCCGGTTGGCGTCGGGTTGGCCGCCCCGGGGCGCTCGTGCGGGACGCGGGGGCGGTCGTACGGGCCTGATGCCCGCAGCTCGTGACGTCCGGCGGTGGACGGTCCGGCCGCCGCCCGCTCGGCCGCCCCGAGGCGCTCGTGCTCGCCCCGGCGCCCGTTGTACGGGCTTCCGGTGCCCGGAGCGGGGTGCTGCCGCGGCGAGAGGGCGGCGGGGCGGTCCTGGCGGGGCGTCGCTCCGGCGGAGCCGTCGGCGGGCCGGGGGCTGCCGGGTGGGGTCGGTCCCGCGGGGTGGGTGTCCGCAGGCGGGTGGCCGTGGGTGGCTTCGGCGTGGGGGCTCGTGAGCGGCGTGACGGCGTCCGGTGCCGGCCGAGTCGTGGCTCCGCCCGGAGCGGTCCAGGTCATGCCTCGGTGGTCGTGGTCGTCGTCGTACCGGTACGGGGTGGGCCCCGTCGGCGTTCCGGCGTTGAGGGGCGCCCCCGGCGGTGCCGGTGCCCGGGTGCCGGACGCCGGCCCGTGGGGTGCGGAGGCATGGGCGCCGGGAGCGGCGCTGCCGGCGTCGGCCGGTGGTGCGGGTGCCCGGGTGCCGGACGCGGGCCCGGGCGGCGCAGGAGACGGGGACTCGGGGGCGGTGTTCCGGACGCCGGAAGGCGGCGCGGAGGCCTGGCAGGGGGAGGGCCCGGGCGGTGTGGCGTGGTGCCGGTGCCGGGCGGCCGGGTGCCGGGCGGCCGCGGCCCAGGGAGGGGCGGAGGGGAGGGCCGGAGTGCCGGCGGCCGCGGGGCCGTGGTCGGGGGCGGGCCAGTCCCACACCGCCGGTTCGTGCGCGGCCAGCGGGGAGGGGAGGGCGGCCAGCTCGTCCAGCAGCCGGACGGCGAGGTCCCGCAGGTGTGCGGGGGCCGGTACGGGCGAGGCGCCGGCCCGCTCCGCTGCCAGGTGCCCGCCCGCCGCGAGCCACGCGGCCCGGACCGCGGCCGCGTCCCGCCCGTCCTCCTCCGCCAGCCGCAGCTCGTGCCCGACCAGGTCCTCGGGCTGCGCCCACGTGAGCCGCAGCAACGCCCCGGAGTCAGGACCGGCCCCGGGGCCGGTGGAACGTACGGGCGCATCCTGCGCCGCAGCGCGAGCCGCGCCGTCGGAGCGAGGGGGGCCGCCCGCCCCCGGGCCGTGGGCCGGGGGCGTCCGTGCCGGAGCCGCCGGAAGGTCCTCGCGGCCGGGCCCGCGCACCCGTGCGGCCGGACCCGCTCCGGCCGCCGAGGCCGGGTTGTCGGCCGGGGGTGTCTGCGGGGCTGTGGTGTGCGGTGGCGCGGCCGGGCCGGCACCGGCCCTGGGGCCGTGCCCGGCGGCCGAGGCCGAGGCCGCGGTACGCCGCACCGGCGGCTCCGGCGCTGCCGGGTGGCTCGGTGCGCACGGCGGTCCGGGCGGCGTTTTTGCGTGGGGAGTGGTGGGGCGGGCGGTGGCCGGCGGGTCGGTCCGTGCGTGCGGAGCCGGGCGCGCCGCCCCGACTACCGGTGCGGCCGGGCCGACTCCGGCATCCGGGGCCGGTGCCGTGGACCGCACCGGCGGATCCGGTGGTGCCGGGCGGGAGGAGCCGTGCGGTGGTGTGGCCGCGGCCGCGCCTGCGTCCGGGGCGAGGCCCGTGGCCGGGTGCGTGGCGGTCCGGGCCGGCGGATCCGGTGGCGTCGGGCGGCCCTCCGGGGCGCCCCCCGTGCCCGGGCCGGGTCCGGGACGCGGGTCGGCCGTTGTGGTCGCTGGCGTGGTGGTCCTGGTCGGGGGGTTCGCGGGTGTCGGACGCGCCGGCCGGTGCGGTGGTGTGGGCTGGGTGTCCCGTGGGGCAGGGGCGGTGCCGGGTGGTGCCGTCCTGGTGCGCCCCTTGCCCGGGGCGGCTCCGGGACGTGGGTCGGCCGTTGTGGTCGCTGGTGTGGTGGTCCTGGTCGGGGGGTTCGCGGGTGTCGGACGCGCCGGCCGGTGCGGTGGTGCGGGCCGGGTGTCCCCTGGGGCCGGGGCTGTGCCTGTTGGTGTGGGCAGGGTGTCCCCTGGGGCCGGGGCGGTGTCCGGGGGTGCCGTCCTGGTGCCCCCTGCGGCCGGGGCGGCTCCGGCGGCAGGGCCGGGGGCGGTGGGGCGTGCCGGTGGTTCCGGGCGTACCGGACGGGATGGTGCGGCGGCGACGCGCCCCGCGTCCGGTGCGGCTCCGGCGTCCACGGTGGCCAGCGGTGCGGCGGCGACGCGCCCCGCGTCCGGTGCGGCTCCGGCGTCCACGGTGGCCGGCCGTGCCGGGGGTTCCCGGTGGGGCGGGGTGTGCCGGGAGGCGGGTGGCGGCGGGGTGGGGCCCGTCATGCGGGGGCCGTCAGGGTCGCGAAGGCGGACTCGTGGGCGCGGCGGCGCGCACGGTCGCGGGCGAAGACCTCCCGCGTCACGGCCGCCATGACCGCAGCCGGCCCGTGCAGGTCGAGCCGGCTGGCCTCGGCCACCCGCTTCGCCCACGCCTCCGGCACCCCCGCCTCCCCGTGCAGCGCCCCCGCCAGGGCGCCCGCCATCGTCGCGATCGAGTCGCAGTCCCGGCCGTAGTTGACCGCCCCCAGCACCGCCGGCTCGTACGCGCCGTCCGCCACCACCAGCATCCCCAGCGCCACCGGCAGTTCCTCGATCGCGTGCAGCCGCGAGGGCCGCCGCGCCGCGAGGGAGGGGGAGCGGTAGTCGGGGCCCACCGAGTCGTACGGCGCCACCGCCGCCCGCAGCGGAGCGAGCGCCGACTCGAAGTCCCGGTACCGGCCCGCGACTTCGGCCACCGCCTCGATCGCGGCCCGCGTCCCGTCCTTCGCGAGGCCGAGGGCCGCGCCGACCACCGAGTCCACCGTCGCACCCGGCACGAACGCCGCCGCGACCGCGGCCGCGAACACCCCGGCCGCCTCCCGCCCGTACGAGGACTGGTGCGCGCCCGCGATGTCCAGGGCCTCCGCGTACGCCCCGGCCGGGTTCCCGGCGTTGACCACGCCGACCGGCGCCATGTACATCGCCGCACCGCAGTTGACGATGTTCCCGCTGCCGGCCTCCCGCGGGTCCACGTGCCCGTAGTGCAGCCGCGCGACCAGCCACTTCTCTGCGAGGAAGATCCGCTGGAGCGGCAGCGCCTCCGCCTCCAGCTCCGGGATCCAGCGGGGCGTCGAGACGAGGTCCGGGACGAGGTGGTCGGCCACCGCGTACGCGTCCAGGTGGTCGCGCACCGTCCCGTAGACCCGTACCAGCGCGTGGGTCATCAGGGTGTCGTCGGTGACGTGCCCGTCGCCCTTGTGGTACGGCGCGATGGGGCGGGCCGTGCGCCAGTCCTCGTACCAGGGGCCGACGATGCCGTGGATCCGGCCGCCGTGCCGTTCGCTGATCTGCTCGGGGGTCCAGCCC
This sequence comes from Streptomyces sp. NPDC101118, assembly GCF_044759445.1. Lineage (NCBI taxonomy): Bacteria > Bacillati > Actinomycetota > Actinomycetes > Kitasatosporales > Streptomycetaceae > Streptomyces > Streptomyces sp. NPDC101118. Next base: position 425,982 of record NZ_JBIVZG010000003.1, read on the forward strand.
TCCACCGGGCCGCCGAGCGCGTCGCCGACGGCGGCCCCGACGAGACACCCCGCTGCTCGGTCTTCCAAAGTGAGCGTCATGTCCCGAATCATCCCTTGGGTGAGGTCAGTTCCGTGCGACTGAGCAGCCCGGCGAGTTCCACCAGGTCGGTGCCGGCGAGCCGGGGCAGGGCGCAGCCGGACAGCGTCCGGCAGGCCTCCCGCCAGGGGCCGGGCAGGCTCGCGCCGCCGCCGAGTGCGCCGGTCAGGGCGCCCGCGAGGGCGGGGGCGGAGTCGGCCACGCGGGAGAGGCAGGCGGCGGCCGGTACCGCCTCCGCCACCCGGCCGCGGGCCGCGGTGGCGAGGGCGAGGGCGACGGGCACGGTCTCGGCCGCGGCGATTCCGTAGCTGTAGACGTGGTCGACGATCTCGTGTTCCAGGGTCGGGACCAGCCCGAAGGCCCCGCTGCCGGCCTCGGCGGCACGGGCCAGCTTGACGGCGTGACGGGCGTTGCGGCCGATCTCGGTGGCCTCGGGGAGTTGCGCGAGCGCGGCGTCGACGGCCGCGTCGACGTCCTCGCCCGCGAGGGCGGTGGCGATGGCGGCGGCCATCGCGCGGGCGCCGTGCACGCCGTCGCCGTCCTGGGTGTACCGGGCGTCGAACTCGGCGAGGTCGGCGGCCGCTTCGGGGTCGCCGGGGTGGACGACGGCCAGCACGGCGGCCCGTACGCAGGCGGCGTCGTCGAAGTAGTGCGGGTTGTCGTGGCCGGTGGCGGGGGGCCGCAGGCCGGTGGCGAGGTTGCCGAGGCCGGCCCGTACGGAGATCCGCGCGCGCAGCGGGAGCACGGCGGACTCCACCTCGGGTGCGCGTTCCGCCGCGGCGGCGACCTCGGAGGCGAGGGCGTTCCAGGCGAGGTCGATGGCGGCGCGCATCCGGCGCGACCGGCTGAGGTCACTGAGCAGCACGCCGGCCGCGGTGAGCACCGACTCGGCGGCGAACGCGGCCCATTCGGCGTCGTCGGAGGGGCCGAGGCGGAGCGGCTCGGGGGGCTGGTTGAGCGCGATGGGGACGGGGAGGGTGGTCGTGGCGTTCTGCTCGGCGAAGGTGTCGAGCTCGCGGGTGAGGCGGCGGGTCCACTCGGGCATCCGGCTGGCCCGGTGCCGGGCCGCGGGCCACCCGGCGGCGTCTCCGGCGGCGAGCCCGAGCAGCAGCCCCTCGATCCGCCCGCCGGCTCCGCCGGGTACGCGGGCGTCGGGGTCGGTGCGGGTGCCCCTGCCGGCAGGGGCTGTACGGGGCTCCGTCCGGGCAGGGGTTCCGGCGGAACGGCCGGTACGGGCCGTAGCGGCCTCCGACCGGAGGCGCGCTTCGACAGGGGCACCGGTCCGGGCCGTACCGGGCTCCGTCCGGGCGGGCGTTTCGGTGGGGGTGCCGGCCCGGGGCGTGCCGGGCTCGCTCCTGGCGGGCGCTTCGGCGGGTGCGGTACGGGGTGTGTGGGCCTCCGTCCTGCGGGGCGCTTCGGCGGGGGCGCCGGCGCGGGGCGTGCCCGGCTCCGCCCGGGCGGGTGCGCCCGTCAGGGCCGTACCGACTTCCGCGCCGGGACGGTGGGGGGCCGGCGCGGCCGGGTGGGCCCGGGCAGTGCCGGCCCGCGTACCGGGGCCGCCCGCCGGAGCCGTGTCGGCGTCCGCACCCTCCGCCCTCTCGGGCGCCTCGCTGCCGGGATGGGGCGCCGAACCGGGGCGAAGGGCGCCCGGTGTGGCCGGCGTGCCGAGGAGAACACCGGCCGCCGACCCGAACGCGCGGATCCGCACGGCGGAGCGGAGCCGGCCGGCCGCCCCACCCGAAGGCGCCGCCCCGCCAGGGCGGTCGGGGGCCCCAGCCTGCCCCCCGAGCCCGCTCGTCCTTGTGTCGGACGCGGCTGCCGGACCGGTACCGGGAGGGCTCCCGGGACACGCGACCGTGCGGGTGCCGGTACCGGTGCCGGCGTCGGCCGTGGTGAGGATTCCCCCGCCGGTGGTTCCGGGGTGCGTGGTCGTGTCCGTGCCGGCATCTCTGTGGCCCCGGGCCGTGCCCCTGTCCGCCCAGGTGTCTCGGTCGCCCTCGCGCGGAGCGTCCGGACCGCTACCCGTCCCGGCCGCCGTGCGCGTGCCGGCATGTGCGCCGTCGGAGGGTGCGGTGTCCGCTGCCGTGCCGGTCTTGCCCGCCGTGACGGTGCCGGCAACTGCGCCGCCGGCAAGCGGGGCGTCCGCGCGCGAACCGGCCCGGGCCCTACCGGTGCCTCCCGGCCTCCCGGTGTCCAGGCCGTCGGCCGTGGCGTCGGGCCGCGAGTGACCGGTCGACGTGTTCGCAGTCCGGGTGACGGGCCCTTCGGGCTCGTCGTGCGGTGAGCGTGCGTCCGTGGCGGGCGCAGCCACCTGCGCAGGGCGCCCGGGGCGCGCGTCCGGGGTGGTGCCGGAGGCGCGTCCGGGCCCCTCGCCCGGGGCGCGGGTCGGCGCGGCCGGGTCGACGCAGGGCCGGAGCGTCGCGTCCGCGGCCGGGCCGGCCGACTCCGCCCGGCCCGGGGCACCCGGTTCCCGGCCGGAGAGACCGGCCGCCGCTCCGGGTGCGTGGCCGGACAGCGGCGGGCCGGCCGAGCGCTGCGCGCCCGCCCGTACCTGGTGCATCGGCCGCCCGGCGCTGCCCCCGGACCCGGTCCCCGCTCCGCCCCGTGCCGGGCCGGAGGTCCCCCGCCCCGCGCTCGGGTCCGCACCGTCGGCGTGGGTGCCCGAGGGCGGTGGTTCCGGCTGGAACCGGGCGGCAGTCAGGGCGGGCGCGGGCTCGGCACCCCCGGTCCGGGCGCGGCCGCCGTCGCGGGGACCGTGCCCGGCGTCCGCTGCGGCGCTTCCGGACCTGTCGCTTCCCCGGGGCCCTTGGATGGCGCCCGTGCCGTGGTCCGTGCCGTGCCCGCAATCCGTCGGCCCACCGTGTTGCCCGGCCCGGAGGCTGCTGTCGTCGGCTGAGCCGGGGCCGGGGCCGGGGCCGGGGCCGGTCTCCGGTGTTCCGGAACCGGGCCGATCGCTCGCCCGGGGGTGCTGTCCGATGCGGGCTTCCGCGTCGTGGTCCGCTCCCGGCGCGTCGGAGGTCCGCTCGTGCCGCTGCCCGGCGCCGCCCTCCGGTCCGTCGTCGGTGTTTCGTACCGCCTTGCCGGGCCCGTCGCTCCGTACGGGCCGCTGGGCGTCGGCCCTCCGGCCGCGAGCCGGCCCGTCGGCCGCGCGGAGCGGCGTACCCGGGGCCGGGGCGTCGTCCGGCAGGGCGGGGGCGGGGTCCTGGGGGTCGGGGGAGTACGGCGGGGTCATCGGGGGGGCTCGCATTCGGGGGTGAGGAGGTCCGCGATGTCCAGGACGTGGTAGCCCCGCATCGAGGGGAGGCAGCTGCCGCGTACGGGGCCGATGGCCGAAGACCAGGCCTCGGGGATGGCTCCGACGCCCGACAGGGCACCCGCGAGCGCGCCCGCCACCGCGGCCGTGGTGTCGGCGTCCCGGCCCATGTTCACTGCGGTCAGCACCGACCCCGTGAAGTCCCCCGAGGCCGCGGCGAAGGCCCCGAACGCCAGCCCCACCGCCTCCGGCGCCAGGTCGGTCCAGGGGTAGCCGCCGATCACCACGGCCGACCGCACCGCCCGCTCCCCGCGCGGTGCGGCCGTCACGGCCCGGCGCAGCGAGCGGGCCGTCCAGGAGTCGGACGGGATCACCGACAGCGCGGCCGACACGATCGAGCCCGGGCTGCCGCCGGCCATGGCCGCCGCGACCCCCGCGGCCACTGCCTGGCCGCCGTAGATGCCCTCCCCGTCGTGGCTGACGGTGCCGTCGATGGCCACCAGCCGCGCCGCCTCGGCGGGCCGGCCGGCCGCGAACACCCCGAAGGGCGCCGCCCGCATCGCCAGCCCGTCCGACCACGCGTGCCGGTGCTGCGCCGAGATCGGCGCGGCCAGCCCCCTGCGGAGGTTCTCCAGCGTGCCGCGCTCCGAGAAGCCCGCCCCCCGGAACGGCCCCTCGTCCAGGTCCGCGATCCAGTGGTGCCAGGCGCGTTCGACGTGCGAGACGGTCAGCGCGGACCCGTGCCGGGCGAGCAACAGCCCCGAGAAGATGGCGTACTCGGTGTCGTCCGTGCCCGCCGGGTCGTCCGAGACGAAGCCCTCGATCCGGCCCCAACGCGCCCGGATCTCCGACGGCTTCATGTTCTCCGCGGGGGCGCCGAGGGCGTCGCCGACCGCCAGGCCCATCAGAGCGCCCCTGGCCCGTTCCAGGAGGACCTGCGGATTGCATGCAATCTGCGTCATGGCGCGCCTCTCCACTTGGTGGGGCACGGTGATGTGCCCTTGGGGGATTTGTGCCATGCCGGGGGGTTCGCCGAGCGTCGCGAAACACCACCGTCACCCGGTCGCCGACCCCCTGCCCGAAGGCGGGCAGAGGCCCAAAACCCCTGGTAAGTACGGCCTTCCTTGCTGGCGGGCGCCAAAAATCGTGCGTAGTTTCGAGGGTGTTCAGGGGAAGCGGAGTGCCTGCGGGCCTTCGCTTGTACGTCATGCACGCATGCCCGGCACGCGTGCCGCGCACGAGGGGATTTCTGGGGACATGTCCATCATCGACATCGAGGCACCGCTCCACACGGCCCACCGCGACAACCACACGCACCGCGATGTGAACGGTGGCTGGCTGCGTCCCGCGGTCTTCGGAGCGATGGACGGCCTGGTCTCCAACATCGCCCTGATGACCGGTGTGGCCGGCGGCGCGGTCGCCCCGGGCACCATCGTCATCACCGGCCTGGCCGGCCTTGCCGCCGGCGCGTTCTCGATGGCCGCCGGAGAGTACACCTCGGTCGCCTCGCAGCGCGAGCTGGTCCAGGCGGAACTGGACGTCGAGCGCCGCGAGTTGCGCAAGAACCCCATCGACGAGATGGAGGAGCTGGCCGCGCTGTACGTCTCGCGCGGCGTCGAGCCCGCCCTTGCCCGCGAGGTCGCGATGCAGCTCTCCAAGGACCCGGAGCAGGCGCTGGAGATCCACGCCCGCGAGGAACTGGGCATCGACCCGGGCGACCTGCCCTCGCCGCTGGTCGCCGCGGTGTCGTCCTTCGGGTCGTTCGCGCTGGGCGCGCTGGTCCCCGTACTGCCCTACCTGCTCGGCGCGACCGCGCTGTGGCCCGCGGTGATGCTGGCGCTGCTCGGCCTGTTCGTCTGCGGCGCCGTAGTCTCCCGGGTCACCGCCCGCTCGTGGTGGTACAGCGGACTGCGGCAGCTGGTGCTGGGCGGCGCGGCCGCGGGCGTCACCTTCCTGCTCGGCTCCTGGATCGGCGGCGCGGTCGGCTAGGCCGTTTCCTTTGGATCATCTCGCTGACCAGATGAAGATGGCGGCGAGGTGGAGTCCGGCGAGGTAGATGGTGGCGGTCTTGTCGTAGCGAGTGGCCAGGCCGCGCCATTGCTTGAGCTTGTTGATGCAGCGTTTGACGGTGTTCCGCTGCTTGTAGGCCTCGCGGTCGAAGGCCGGCGGACGTCCTCCGCGACTGCCGAGCCGCTTGCGATTCGCGGCCTGGTCGGCGGGTTGAGGGATCACCGCCCGGATTCCCCGCCGCCGCAGATGACGGCGGATCGCCCGGGACGAGTAGGCCTTGTCGGCCAGGATCACCTCCGGGGTGACTCTGGGGCGGCCGATCCGGCGGGGCACCCGTAACCGTGCCATGACCTGGGCAAATGCGGGGGCGTCACCCGCCTGGCCAGGCGTGATGACGAACGCCAACGGCCTGCAGTGGCCGTCGGCAGCGAGGTGGATCTTGGTGGCCAGTCCGCCGCGGGAGCGTCCGAGGGCATGGTCGTCCGGCTCGCCGGCCGGGGCCCCTTTTGGCGGGCCCCGGCGGCGTGCTGATGCGCGCGGACGATCGTGGAGTCGACCGCGACGACCCAGTCCAGGTCGCCTTCTGCGTCGGCCTGGGCGAGCAGGGCGGTGAAGACTTTCTCCCAGGTGCCGTCGGCCGCCCACATCCGCAGCCGGTTGTGGGCGCCCTTCCACGACCCGAAACGCTCGGGCAGGTCCATCCACGGTGTCCCGGTGCGGTACTTGAACGCGATCGCGTCGATCACCTGCCGATGCTCACGCCACCGCCCACCCCGCTTCGGAGTCCGGTCCGGCAACAACGGCTCGATCCGCGCCCGCTGGGCATCAGTCAACGACACACATCAACCAACGATCAGATGATCCGAGAGAAACGGCCTAGCCGGGCCCGTTCCGCCCGCCTTCCGCCTCCCGCCTCCCGCCGCTCCCGCGCCGCGCGGTGCCCCCCTGGGCGCGCCGCGCGGCGCTCGCACGGGGAAAATCGGGGCAAAGGCCCCCGTACCGCTGTGGCCGACAGCGGGAAACGGAGGCACAGTGTGACGCACGCCCCGCCCGGGCGGCCCCGGCCGCTCTAGGTTCCCCGGCACGGAAGTGAGACACTATGCGGTACGCAACATAAGTAGTCTCTCGTGTTTGTTTATCGGCGGTTTCATCGGTGTGACCGCCGGGCATGAGACGAAGGCGCGCGGGCAAGGGTGCCCGCCTCGCGTCCCCAGGACCTCGTCGCCGGGCCTTTGAACCCTCAATCCGTCCGCGGAGGTCCCTCCTTTCTGCCTCGCGCAGTGTCCGCATGCTGGAATGCGATATCCGGTTCGCGGGATTGCAGTCATCATGTAACCTGCACGAAATTTCGCAGAGGGCCAACGTCGTCCCTCGGCACGTTCCAATGCCACGACGACGACGGGAGAGCCGATGCGTTCCGCATCCACGCACTCCGCGACCGGCCCCAGCAGCACCGCCTGGTCGCCGATGGACGGTCGCCCCGCCCCCCAGGGCATGTACGACCCGCGCAACGAGAAGGACGCCTGTGGCGTCGGTTTCGTGGCGAACCTCACCGGAGAGGCCAGCCACACCCTCGTCGAGCAGGCCCTGACCGTCCTGCGGAACCTCGAGCACCGTGGCGCCACCGGCTCCGAGCCGGACTCCGGTGACGGCGCGGGCATCCTGTCCCAGGTGCCGGACGCCTTCCTGCGTGAGGTCGCCGGATTCGAGCTCCCCGAGGCCGGCGCCTACGCCGTCGGCATCGCCTTCCTCCCCGCCGACGGCACCGCACAGGCCGTCGCCGTGGAGCAGATCGAGGCCATCGCCGCCGAGGAGGGCCTGACGGTCCTCGGCTGGCGCGAGGTCCCGGTCACCCCCGACCTGCTGGGCAACGGCGCGCGCGCCACCATGCCGGCGTTCTCGCAGCTCTTCGTCACCGACGGGGAGTCCGCCGGCCTGGAGCTGGACCGCAAGGCGTTCGTGCTGCGCAAGCGCGCCGAGCGCGAGGCGGCCACGTACTTCCCGTCGCTCTCCGCCCGCACCATCGTCTACAAGGGCATGCTGACCACCGGCCAGCTGGAGCCCTTCTTCCCGGACCTCTCGGACCGCCGCTTCGCCTCCGCGATCGCCCTGGTGCACTCGCGGTTCTCGACGAACACCTTCCCGAGCTGGCCGCTCGCCCACCCGTACCGCTTCGTCGCCCACAACGGCGAGATCAACACGGTCAAGGGCAACCGCAACTGGATGCGCGCCCGCGAGTCCCAGCTGGCCTCGGACCTCTTCGGCTCCGCGAACCTGGAGCGGATCTTCCCGGTCTGCACCCCGGACGCCTCCGACTCGGCCTCCTTCGACGAGGTGCTGGAGCTGCTCCACCTCGGCGGCCGCTCGCTGCCCCACGCGGTGCTGATGATGATCCCCGAGGCGTGGGAGAACCACACCTCGATGGACCCGGCCCGCAAGGCCTTCTACCAGTACCACTCCACGATGATGGAGCCCTGGGACGGCCCCGCCTGCGTCACCTTCACCGACGGCACCCAGGTCGGCGCGGTCCTCGACCGCAACGGCCTGCGCCCCGGCCGCTACTGGGTCACCGACGACGACTTCGTCGTGCTCTCCTCCGAGGTCGGCGTCCTCGACATCGACCCGGCCAAGGTCGTCCGCAAGGGCCGCCTGCAGCCCGGCAGGATGTTCCTCGTCGACACCGCCGCCAAGCGGATCATCGAGGACGACGAGATCAAGTCCGCGCTCGCGGCCGAGGCCCCGTACGCCGAGTGGCTGGAGGCCGGCGAGATCGAGCTTGAGGACCTCCCCGAGCGCGAGCACATCGTCCACACCCACGCCTCGGTCACCCGCCGCCAGCAGACCTTCGGCTACACCGAGGAGGAGCTCCGCGTCCTCCTCGCGCCGATGGCCCGCACCGGCGCCGAGCCGATCGGCTCCATGGGCACGGACTCCCCGATCGCGGCCCTCTCCGAGCGCCCGCGCCTGCTCTTCGACTACTTCACCCAGCTCTTCGCGCAGGTCACCAACCCGCCGCTGGACGCCATCCGCGAGGAGCTCGTCACCTCGCTGCGCTCCCACATCGGCCCGCAGTCCAACCTGCTGGAGCCGACCGCGGCGACCTGCCGGAACGTGCTCCTGCCGTTCCCGGTGATCGACAACGACGAGCTGGCCAAGCTCATCCACATCAACGCCGACGGCGACCTGCCGGGCCTGAAGGCCGTCACGCTCTCCGGCCTGTACCGGGTCGGCGGCGGCGGCGACGCCCTGGCCGCCCGCCTGGAGGCCATCTGCGCCGAGGCCGACGCGGCCATCGAGGGCGGCGCCCGCCTGATCGTCCTCTCCGACCGCCACTCGGACGCCGAGCACGCGCCGATCCCGTCGCTGCTGCTCACCTCCGCGGTGCACCACCACCTCATCCGCACCAAGCAGCGCACCCAGGTGGGCCTGCTGATCGAGGCCGGCGACGTCCGCGAGGTGCACCACGTCGCGCTGCTCATCGGCTACGGCGCCGCCGCGGTCAACCCGTACCTGGCCATGGAGTCGGTCGAGGACCTGCTGCGCGCCGGCACCTTCATCGAGGGCATCGAGCCCGAGCAGGCCATCAAGAACCTGATCTACGCCCTCGGCAAGGGCGTCCTGAAGGTCATGTCCAAGATGGGCATCTCGACCGTCGCCTCCTACCGCGGCGCCCAGGTCTTCGAGGCCGTCGGCCTGGACGAGGCCTTCGTCGAGCAGTACTTCAACGGCACCGCCACCAAGATCGGCGGCGCGGGCCTGGAGGTCGTCGCCAAGGAGGTGGCCGCCCGCCACGCCAAGGCGTACCCGGCCTCCGGCATCGCCCCGGCGCACCGCGCGCTGGAGATCGGCGGCGAGTACCAGTGGCGCCGCGAGGGCGAGCCGCACCTGTTCGACCCGGAGACGGTCTTCCGCCTCCAGCACGCCACCCGCAACCGCCGGTACGACATCTTCAAGAAGTACACGGACCGGGTGAACGAGCAGTCCGAGCGCCTGATGACGCTCCGCGGCCTGTTCGGCTTCAAGTCCGACCGTCCGTCGATCTCCGTCGACGAGGTCGAGCCGGTCTCCGAGATCGTCAAGCGCTTCTCCACCGGCGCCATGTCGTACGGCTCCATCTCCAAGGAGGCGCACGAGACCCTCGCCATCGCCATGAACCAGCTGGGCGGCAAGTCCAACACCGGTGAGGGCGGCGAGGACCCGGAGCGCCTGTACGACCCGGCGCGCCGCTCGTCGATCAAGCAGGTCGCCTCCGGCCGCTTCGGCGTCACCAGCGAGTACCTGGTGAACGCGGACGACATCCAGATCAAGATGGCGCAGGGCGCCAAGCCCGGCGAGGGCGGCCAGCTGCCCGGCCACAAGGTCTACCCGTGGGTGGCCAAGACCCGGCACTCGACCCCGGGCGTCGGCCTGATCTCCCCGCCGCCGCACCACGACATCTACTCCATCGAGGACCTGGCCCAGCTGATCCACGACCTCAAGAACGCCAACCCGGTCGCGCGCATCCACGTGAAGCTCGTCTCCGAGGTCGGCGTCGGCACGGTCGCCGCGGGCGTCTCCAAGGCGCACGCGGACGTGGTCCTGATCTCCGGCCACGACGGCGGTACGGGCGCCTCCCCGCTGACCTCGCTGAAGCACGCGGGCGGCCCCTGGGAGCTCGGCCTCGCCGAGACCCAGCAGACCCTGCTGCTCAACGGCCTGCGCGACCGGATCGTCGTCCAGACCGACGGCCAGCTCAAGACCGGCCGCGACGTCGTCATCGCCGCGCTGCTCGGCGCCGAGGAGTTCGGTTTCGCGACCGCGCCGCTCGTCGTCTCCGGCTGCGTCATGATGCGCGTCTGCCACCTGGACACCTGCCCGGTCGGCATCGCCACGCAGAACCCGGTGCTGCGCGACCGCTTCTCCGGCAAGGCCGAGTTCGTCGTGAACTTCTTCGAGTTCATCGCCGAGGAGGTCCGGGAGCTGCTCGCCGAGCTCGGCTTCCGCACGCTGGAGGAGGCCGTCGGCCACGCCGAGCTGCTGGACACCTCGCGCGCCGTGCACCACTGGAAGGCGCAGGGCCTCGACCTCGAGCCGCTCTTCCACGTGCCCGAGCTGCCCGAGGGCGCCGTGCGCCACGCCCTGGTCGAGCAGGACCACGGCCTGGAGAAGGCCCTCGACAACGAGCTGATCAGGCTCGCGGCCGACGCCCTGAACGCGGCGAACGCCGAGGAGGCCCAGCCGGTCCGCGCCCAGGTCGCGATCCGCAACATCAACCGCACCGTCGGCACGATGCTCGGCCACGAGGTCACCAAGAAGTTCGGCGGCGCGGGTCTGCCCGAGGACACCATCGACCTGACCTTCACGGGTTCGGCCGGCCAGTCCTTCGGCGCCTTCCTGCCGAGCGGCATCACCCTCCGCCTGGAGGGCGACGCCAACGACTACGTCGGCAAGGGCCTCTCCGGCGGTCGCGTGGTGGTCCGCCCGGACCGCGGCGCCGACCACCTGGCCGAGTACAGCGTCATCGCCGGCAACACCATCGGCTACGGCGCGACCGGCGGCGAGATGTTCCTGCGCGGCCGCACCGGTGAGCGCTTCTGCGTCCGCAACTCCGGTGCGCTGGTGGTCTCCGAGGGCGTGGGCGACCACGGCTGCGAGTACATGACCGGTGGCCGCGCGGTGGTCCTCGGCGAGACGGGCCGCAACTTCGCGGCCGGCATGTCCGGCGGCGTCGCGTACGTCATCGACCTGGACCGCAACAACGTCAACGTCGGCAACCTGGAGGCCGTCGAGGCCCTCGGCGACGACGACAGGCAGTGGCTGCACGACGTGGTGCGCCGCCACCACGAGGAGACCGGCTCGACCGTGGCCGCCAAGCTCCTCGACGAGTGGTCCGTCGCGGTGGACCGCTTCAGCAAGATCATCCCGACCACGTACAAGGCAGTGCTCGCCGCCAAGGACGCCGCTGAGCGGGCCGGACTCTCCGAGTCCGAGACCACCGAGAAGATGATGGAGGCGGCGACCCATGGCTGACCCGAAGGGCTTCCTCACCACCACGCGCCAGACCGCCTGCTCCCGCCCGGTCGAGGAGCGGCTCAAGGACTGGAACGAGGTCTACGTCCCCGGTTCCCTGCTGCCGATCATCAGCAAGCAGGCCGGCCGCTGCATGGACTGCGGCATCCCGTTCTGCCACAACGGCTGTCCGCTGGGGAACCTGATCCCCGAGTGGAACGACTTCGCCTACCGCGAGGACTGGTCGGCGGCGTCGGAGCGGCTGCACGCGACGAACAACTTCCCGGAGTTCACGGGCCGCCTGTGCCCGGCCCCGTGTGAGTCGGCGTGCGTGCTCGGCATCAACCAGCCGGCCGTGACCATCAAGAACGTCGAGGTCTCGATCATCGACAAGGCGTGGGACAACGGGGACGTCACCCCGCAGGCCCCCGAGCGCCTGTCGGGCAAGACCGTCGCCGTCATCGGCTCGGGCCCGGCCGGTCTGGCCGCCGCCCAGCAGCTGACCCGGGCCGGCCACACCGTGGTCGTGTACGAGCGCGCGGACCGCATCGGCGGCCTGCTCCGCTACGGCATCCCCGAGTTCAAGATGGAGAAGGTGCACATCAACCGCCGCATCGAGCAGATGCGCGCGGAGGGCACCAAGTTCCGCACCGGCATCGAGGTCGGCCGCGACATCACCGCCACCGACCTGCGCAACCGCTTCGACAGCGTGGTCATCGCCGCCGGCGCCACGGTCTCCCGCGACCTGCCGGTCCCGGGCCGTGAGCTGAACGGCGTGCACTTCGCGATGGAGTACCTGCCGCTGGCCAACAAGGTGCAGGAGGGCGACTTCGTCGCCCCGCCCATCACGGCCGAGGGCAAGCACGTGGTCGTGATCGGCGGCGGCGACACCGGTGCCGACTGCGTGGGCACCGCCCACCGCCAGGGTGCCCTCTCGGTCACCCAGCTGGAGATCATGCCGCGCCCCAACGAGGAGCGGAACGCGGTCTCCCAGCCCTGGCCGACCTTCCCGATGCTGTACAAGGTCACCTCGGCCCACGAGGAGGGCGGCGAGCGGATCTACTCCGTCTCCACCACCCACTTCGAGGGCGACGAGGACGGCAACGTCCAGGCCCTGCACCTGGTCGAGGTCGACTTCGTGGACGGCAAGCTGGTCCAGCGCGAGGGCACCGAGCGCCGGATCCCGGCCCAGCTCGTCACCCTGGCCATGGGCTTCACCGGCACGGACCAGGCCAACGGTCTGGTGCAGCAGTTCGGCCTGGAGCTGGACGAGCGGGGCAACGTGGCCCGCGACGCCGCGTACGCCACCAACGTCGACGGTGTCTTCGTCGCCGGCGACGCCGGGCGCGGCCAGTCCCTGATCGTGTGGGCCATCGCCGAGGGCCGCTCCGCCGCCCGCGGGGTGGACCGCTACCTGACCGGCTCCAGCACCCTGCCGTACCCGGTCAAGCCCACGGACCGCTCCCTGGTGGTCTGAGCACCCGGCAGTACCCGCCCCCTCCCGGGGCGACCCCTCATGCGGTCCGTACGACGAGGTACGGCACACCGACACGGCGCCCGCCCGTCCCCGACCGGACTCGCGGGCGCCGTGGCGTTCCCGGCCGGAACACGGGCGCGGAGGCCGCCGGCGGGTCAGGACAGTTCGTAGTCGAACCACACGCGGTGGGTGCCGTCCTCCTCTACGGTCATGCCGCCGCCCCCGGTGATGCCCGTCAGGGCGGCCGTGCCGCTGCCGGGGACGATGGTGAAGAACTCCGCCTCGCGGCCGCCGCCGCGGGTGCTGGCCGAGTGGGCGAAGTTGAACGTGCCCGCGCGGCCCTGGAGTTCGCCCTCGAAGGACTCCAGGGCGACGTACGTGCCGGTGCCCGACGCTTGGTCGTACGCGGCGGTGAACAGCGTGGCCGACCGCCCCTCGACCTCGCCCTCGAAGTGCTTCTCCATCCTCGACACCCCGACGGACAGGGCGGTTTCGACCGCCGGTTCCGGTGTGGTGTCCGTGGGGACGAAGCTGACGACCTTGAACGTTCCGGAGGCTCTCATGCCGCCAACGTAGCGAGGGGGTCCGACAGCGGCGCGGCCGACCGGTCCGTAAATCCTTTTGGTGTTGCCCTGTCGTTCGCATAGGGTCGTGATCAAGGCGGGGTCGTAGCACAGAGGTAGTGCGCGTACACAGCATGGACGAGGACGCCGGTTCGAATCCGGCCGCCCCGCCCCCTTTTCACCTCATCGCGGAGGACCGTTCGGTGCACCTCGTCGGAATGCCGTACGGCGGCCGGCTGCGGGAGCGGCTCGGCGAGGCCCGCGAGGTCCGGCGGATGGACAGCAGTCCCCGGTCCCGCGTGTGGCGGGCCGAGATCGGCGGCCGCACCGCGATCGTCAAGCAGGCAGCCGGCGGGGCGGACCCCGAGGGCCGGTACCACCGCGAGCTGACCGCCCTGGAGATCGCCGCGCGCCGCGGGGTCGGGCCCGCCGTGCTCGGCACCGACCCGGCCGAACGGGTCATCGTCCTGGAGTTCCTGGAGCACCGCCCGCCCGCGCCGGACTGGATCGTCGGCTACGCGGAGGCCCTGGCCCGCCTGCACGCCAGCGCCCGCGCGTCGGACGCGGGCTCCCTGCCCCGCTGGGAGGGGCCGGGCGAGCAGGACGTGGAGGCCTTCCTGCGGCTGGGCGGGCGGCTCGGCGTACCGGCCGGCCCAGGGGTGCGCGACGAGTTGACGCGGCTGGTGCGGCGGCTGGCCGAGGCGCCGGCCGGGGCGCTGCTGCACGGCGACCCCTGTCCGGGCAACGACCTGCACACCGCGGACGGGGTGCGGTTCGTCGACTTCGAGCAGGCCTGCCTCGGCAGCGGCGCCGTGGAACTGGCGTACCTGCGGATCGGCTTCCCCACCTGCTGGTGCGTGACCGCGCCGGCGCCGGACCTGGTGGCCCGCGCCGAGGCGGCGTACCGGCGGATCACCCCGCTGGACGGCGACCTCACCGACGCGTGCGCCGGCTGGCTGATCCGCGGTGACGCGCTGGTCGAGCGGGCCCGGCGGAACGGCCCCGACCACCTGGCCCGGCTGCGGAACCGGGACTGGACCTGGGGGACCGCGAGTGCCCGGCAGCGGCTGGCCCACCGGCTGGCGGTGGTCGGGGAACAGGCCGAGGGGCGGGCGGACCTGCGGGAGTTCCGTGCCTTCTGCGCGTCCCTGCGCGCCGCCGTCGCCGCCCGCTGGCCGTCGGTCCGGCCGGTGCCGGCGGAACGGCCTGCCGACAGCTGAGGCCGTGGGGCGGGTTGCCCGGTGTGCCGCGCCCCCGTGACCCGGCACACTCGGACGCATGACCCCCGGGATCCCCGCCCGAGAGCGGGCACTCGCCTTCAGCCGGGCCGCCGCCGCGTACGCCGCGCACCGGCCCTCGTACCCGCCGGAGCTGTTCGGGACGGTCGAGGAGGCCGCCGGGCTCCGGCTGCGCGGCGCCCGGGTCGCGGACGTGGGCGCCGGTACGGGCATCCTCACCCGGCAGCTCTACGAGCGCGGCGCCCGCGTCGTCGGCGTGGAGCCCGGCGCCGGGATGGCCGGGCAGTTCCGCCGGGAGCTGCCCGGTGTCCCGGTGCTCCGCGGCGACGGCAACGCGCTGCCCTTCGCCGACGCCTCGCTCGACCTGGTGACGTACGGGCAGTCCTGGCACTGGACCGATCCGGCGCGCGCCGTCCCCTCCGCGCTGCGGGTGCTGCGCCCCGGCGGTGCCCTCGTGCTCTGCTGGAACGACCCGGACCCGGACGTGCCGTGGGTGGCCGAGCAGGGGGCCCGCATCGAGGAGCGGTTCGGCCCCGGCTACTTCATCTCCGACTGCACCCCGCCGCCCGGCCTCGGCTGGACCACCCGCGTCCTGCGCTGGTCGCGCCGGGTGACCGTCGACTTCCACCTGGCGAAGCTGGCCACCCACTCCGCCTTCATCCTGCTCGACGAGGCCGGCGGGGCGGAGTTCCTCGCCGCGGAGCGCGCGCACCTGGCCGGACGGTTCCCCGGCGGGGAGCTGGACGAGCCGTACGTGACCACCGTCGCGGTGGCCGTCCGTCTCCCCGCCGGGGGCGTGCCCTAGGGAGCGCGCTACGGGCAGCCGATGCGGGTGTCGCCCGTGTCGGTGGTGCAGGTGTCGGTGCCAGGGCCGCCGTTGGCCGTGTCGTTGCCGGCGACGCCGTCGGTGGTGGTGAGGCGGTCGTTGCCGTAGTAGCCGGTCAGGACGTCGCCGCCGGTGCCGCCGTTGAGGGTGTCGTCGCCGAAGCCGCCGTCGATGTTGTCGTTGCCGGGGCCGCCGTACGCGGTGTCGTTGCCGTAGCTCGCGCGGATCGTGTCGTTGCCGCTGAGCCCGCAGATCACGTCGGTGTAGTAGCCGCCGTTGAGGGTGTCGTTGCCGCTGGTGCCGATGATGGTGCAGCCGCGGCTGTTGTTCACCGTGGTGGTGGCGGTCGCAGTGTTGTTGGAGGTGCTGGGGTCGCTCTCGGTGGCGCTGACCGTGGCGGTGTCGGTCAGGGTGCCGGTCCGCGAGGGCTCGACGGTGATCGTCACGATGGCGGTGGCACCGGCGGCCAGCGTGCCGACCGGGCAGGTGACGCGGCCGGGGGTGACCGTGCACGTGCCGCGGGTGGAGGTGGCCGAGAGGATGGTGGCCGTCCCGGTCAGGGTGTCGGTCAGCTGGACGTTGGTCGCCGGGGCCGAGGTGCTGTTGTTCCGCACGGTGACGGTGTACGCGGCCGTGTCGCCGATGCTGACGGTGGCGGGCGTACCGGTCTTGGTCACCGACACGTCCACGCCGGGCGGCGTCACGACGCCCCCGCCGCCCAGGTACCGGGCCAGGCCCATGTGGGACGAGTAGCTGTACGCCTCGCCCGCGAGCCCGCCGGCCAGGATCTTGCCGTCGGGCTGCACGAGCACTTCGTGGGCCTGGTCGTCCGGGCCGCCGAAGTCGGTGGTCACCCGGCCGTCGGAGTGGAAGCCGGGGTCGAGGGCGCCGTCCGTGTTGTACCGGGCCAGCGCGAAGTCACCGCCGTACTGGCCGGCCGCGACGATCCGGCCGTCGGACTGGAGCGCCACCTCGTGGGCGGCGCCGTCCGAGGGGCCGAAGGAGGTGGTGACCCGGCCGTCGCCGTCGAAGGCCGGGTCCAGGGCGCCGGTGGAGGTGACCCGTGCGAGCCCGAACGCATTGCCGTCCTTGCCGGCCAGCACGATCTTCCCGTCGGGCTGCAGCGCCACCCCGAGGAGCCCGGAGCCGAAGCCGGTGGTCACGCGCCCGTCGCCGTCGAAGGACGGGTCCAGGTCGCCGGAGGCGGTGTACCGGGCCAGCGTGAAGCCGTTGGTGCTGTAGCCGCCCGCGACGATCCGCCCGTCCGGCTGGAGTACCAGGTCGGTGACCCCCTGGCAGCAGCCGCCCCCGAAGTCGGTGACGAGAATCCCGTCGCCGCTGAACGTCGGGTCCAGGGCGCCGCCGGAGGTCAGCCGTGCCAGCGGCCACACCCCGAGGCTCTCACCGCCCAGGACGATCTTCCCGTCGGGCTGCACCGCCACCGCCATCGCGGTCTCGATCGCGTTGACGTCGACCTCCAGGGTCGCCCTGCCGTCGCCGTCGAACCCGGTGTCCATGCTGCCGTCGGAGTTGAAGCGCGCCACCGCCCAGGCGCCGTTGCCGCCCCAGTCGGTGCTCCCCCCGGCCACGACGATCTTCCCGTCGGGCTGCAGCGCCAGCGCCCTGGCCTCCTCGTTGGCCTGGTCGAAGTCGGTGGAGGCGATGCCGTCGCCGCCGCCGAAGGTGGTGTCCAGGCTGCCGTCGGGGTTGTGGCGCACCACGGTGAAGTCGCCGGACGTCTCGGACGTCCAGGCGTAGCCGACCGAGACGATCTTCCCGTCGGGCTGGACGGCCATGCCGTCGACGCCGGAGTAGCCGCCCACGTCGGTGACGACCTTGCCGTCGCCGTCGAACGCGGGGTCGAGGTCGCCGGGCGCGGCCGCCGCCACGCCGGGCAGGGAGAGTACGAGCGCCAGCGCCGCGGCGCCCACCACGCCGCCGCGGCCGGCCCGGCGCCAGGGGGAATTCAGGGACATCCGAGACCACTCCGTCTGTCGGTTCCTCGGGACCCCCACAGCTTTCTGCGGCCCCCGCCGCCCCCGGCCCCCCGCCGGGCCGCCGTGCGCCCACTGGCCCCCGGGGTTCCACCCCCAGGGGTGACCCCTCGCTCACCCGGACGAACGCGCCACGTGTCCTAGCCCGCAGTCTGGCCGCCGTCCACCGTGAACTCGGCGCCCGTGACGTACGACGAGGCGTCCGAGACCAGGAACAGGACCAGGTCCGCGACCTCGGCCGGGCGGCCCATCCGTCCGAGCGGCACGTGTGACCAGTCCTTCTCCGCCACCGCCGCCACCATCGGGGTGTCGATGGCGCCCGGGTGCACGGAGTTGACGCGGATCCCGTACGGGGCCAGGTCCAGGGCGCCGGAGCGGGTCAGGCCGCGCAGGGCGAACTTGGTCGAGCCGTAGGCCGCGTGGCCGGGGATCCCGGTGAGTCCGGCCGTCGAAGAGATGTTCACGATCGAGCCGCCGCCCGCCTCCCGCAGCGCGGGCAGCACGGCCTGGATGCCCAGGAACGGCCCGATCAGGTTGACCCGCAGCAGCTGCTCGAAGTTCTCCCGGGTTTCGCGCTCGACGTGCGCGGTGCGCCACAGGGCCGCGTTGTTCACCAGGGCGTCGATCCGCCCGAACGCCTCCAGAGCCAGGCCGACGACCTCCGCCCACCCCTCGGCCGAGGTGACGTCGTGGCGCACGAACAGCCCCCGCCCGGCGCCCAGTCCCGCGGTCACCGCCAAGCCCTCGTCCTCCCGCAGGTCGGTGAGCACCACCCGGGCGCCCGCCGCCGCACAGCGGGCGGCCTCGGCGGCGCCCTGGCCGCGGGCCGCGCCGGTGATGACGACCACCTTGCCCTCCAGCGTGTCTGTGTCCACGCACCCTCCACCCCTCGTCGGATATGACGAATAGTCATATCGCGTTGTCCGTAGACTGGGAACATGGCGGACAACGGCGAAGGCAGCGCGATCAGCCTGCGCAAGGTGGCGGAGACCGCACCGGCCCTGGTGCCCCTCTACGAGAGCGCCGGGGTCTCGCTGCGCAAGCACGGGCTCTCCGGGCAGCGCGCGGCGGTCTACCTCGTCCTGGACTACTCCGGCTCGATGCGCCCGTACTACGCCGACGGCAGCGTGCAGGCCCTCGCCGACCGGGTGCTGGGGCTGTCCGCGCACCTCGACGACGACGGCCGGGTGCCCGTGGTGTTCTTCTCCACGGACGTCGACGCGGTCGAGGAGATCGGCCTCGGCGACCACGCGGGACGGGTGGACCGGATCGTCGCCGGGCTCGGCCACATGGGCAAGACCAGCTACCACCTGGCCATGGACGCCGTGATCGACCACTACCTCGACAGCGGTACGACGCAGCCGGCGCTGGTGGTCTTCCAGACGGACGGCGGCCCGATCAACAAGCTCGCCGCCGAGCGGTACCTCTGCAAGGCCGCCAGGATGCCGCTCTTCTGGCAGTTCATCGGCTTCGGCAACACCCGCAGCAGCCAGTTCGACTTCCTGCGCCGGCTCGACGAGCTGCCCGTGCCGGCCAAGCGGTGCGTGGACAACGCCGGGTACTTCCACGCCGGCCCCGACCCGCGGACCGTGCCGGACGGCCAGCTCTACGACCGCCTGGTGGGCGAGTTCCCGGCCTGGCTCGCCGCCGCGCGACGCGCGGGGATCGTCCGCGGCTGACGGCCCCGGTCGGCGCCGCGCGGTTACATGGGGCCATGACGAACAACTGGGCAGTGTTCGAGAAGGAAGAACCCGTGTTCGCGGCGGCCGTGCGGGCCCGCTACGCGCAGTACCCGCACCACGTGCTCGCCACCCTGCGCGCGGACGGCTCCCCGCGGGTGGCCGGGCTGAACGTCGAGATCCGCGGCGGTGAGCTGTGGCTGGGCATGATGCCGGGCTCCCGCAAGGCCCTGGACCTGCAGCGCGACCCCCGGTTCGCGCTGCACAGCAACCCGGGCCCGGACGACACGATGCCGGACGGCGACGTACGCATCTCCGGCCGCGCCGTCGAGATCACCGACCCGCCCGAGCTGCACCGGTACGCGGAGGAGACGGGCGAGCCGCACCCGTTCCACCTGTTCCGGGCGGACCTCACGGAGGTGGTGCACATCGCGGTGGACGCCGACGCCGACGAACTGGTGATCACCACCTGGCACCCGGGCACCGGCCGCCACGTCCTCCGCCGCGGCAACGACGACGAACCGCCCCGGGAAGCCTGACCCGCAAGGGCGCCGGGCACCCCTCCCGCCCGGCGCCCCGCCCTACGCCAGCACCCGCGCCCGGCACTCCCCGGGCCCGCCCCACGCGTCGCGCAGCGGGCGCGCCTTGCGCAGCCAGAGCGAGAGGTCGAGCTCGTCGGTGTACCCCACGGCGCCGTGCAGCTGGAGGGCGGTGCGGGCGGCCCGGTACGCCGCCTCGCCGGCCGCCAGCTTCGCGCCCGCGACATCCCGCGGGGACAGCGTCACGGCCGCCCCGAACACCAGCGGCCGGGCGAACTCCAGGGCCAGCAGCGTGTCGGCCAGCCGGTGCTTGACCGCCTGGAAGCCGCCCACCGGTGCCCCGAACTGGCTGCGCTGCTTCACGTACTCCACCGTGCGGGCCAGCAGTGCCTCACCCACGCCCAGCGCCTGCGCAGCGGTCAGCAGCGCGGGCCAGAGCCACACCGGCCCCTCGGCGGCACCCAGCTCCTCGCCCCCCGCCGAGGGCTCCGCCAGCCTCCGCACCGGATCAGCCGACACCCGCACCGGCCCGTGCCCCGGCGCCGCCCGCAGCCCCCCGCCGTCCCCGGCCACCAGCACCAGGTCCGCCGCCTCCGCGTCCAGGGCGTACGGCGAACCGGGCCCGGCCAGTGTCACCACGCACTCGCCCGCCGCCACCCCCGGCAGCCACCGCTTCGCCGCACCCCCGCCGGCACCGCCCAGCAGCACCCCGGCCGCCGCCGTCTCCACCACCGGACCCGGCACCCCGTACCGCCCCAGCTCCACGAAGGCCACGGCCAGCTCCACCGGCAGCGGTCCCAGGCCCTCGTACGCCTCCGGCACGGCCAGCGCGAACACGCCCAACTCCGCGAGCCGGGCCCACAGCGCCCGCCCCGGTCCCCGCTCCCCGGACGCCCAGGCGCGGGCCGCGGCCGGCACGTCCGCACCCGCCAGCATCGTGCCCAGCGAACGCGCGAAGTCGGACTGCTCCTCGGTCGGCAGGAAACGCATCAGCGGCGGCCCTTCGGGAGGCCGAGCAGCCGCTCGGCGATGATGTCGCGCTGGATCTCGTTCGTGCCCGCGTACACCGGTCCCGCGAGCGAGAACACGTACCCCTCGGCCCACTCGGTGTCGGCCAGCTCCCCGTCCGCGCCCAGCAGGTCCAGTGCCGTCTCGTGCAGGGCGATGTCGTACTCGGACCAGAAGACCTTGTTCAGGCTCGACTCCGCGCCGATGGCCGAACCGGCCGCGAACCGCGAGGCGTTGGCCCAGGTGAACAGCTGGTAGGCGCGGGCCCCCACCACGGCGTCCGCCACCCGGTCCCGCAGCGCCGTGTCGGCGGGATCCGCCGAGGCCCGCCACCGATCCGCCAGCCGGTCCGCCGCGGCGAGGAACCGGCCCGGCGAACGCAGCGTCAGCCCGCGCTCGTTGCCCGTGGCCGACATCGCGATCCGCCAGCCCTGCCCCGGCTCGCCGATCACGTCCTCGTCCGGCACGAACACCCCGTCCAGGAACAGCTCCGCGAAGGCCGGCTTGCCGTCCAGCCGCCCGATCGGCCGCACCGTGACCCCCGGGTTCGACAGGCCGAACATCAGATAGGTCAGGCCCTGGTGGGGCCGGGGCGCGTCCGGGTCGGTGCGGAAGATGCCGAAGGCGCGGTCCGCGAAGGCCGCCCGCGAGGACCAGGTCTTCTGCCCGTACAGCAGCCAGCCGCCCTCGGTGCGCACCGCCCGGGACCGCAGCGCCGCCAGGTCCGAGCCGGCCTCCGGCTCGGACCACGCCTGTGCCCAGACCACCTCGCCGGTGGCCATGGGCGGCAGGATGCGGGCCCGCTGCTCGGGGGTGCCGTGGTCGAAGAGGGTGGGGGCCAGGAGGTTGATGCCGTTCTGCGAGACCCGGCCGGGCGCCCCCGCCGCGTAGTACTCCTCCTCGAAGAGCAGCCAGTGGACGATGTCCACGCCCCGCCCGCCGAACTCCTCCGGCCAGGACACCACCGACCAGCGGCCGGCGGCCAGCTCCGCCTCCCACTCCCGGTGCGCGGCGAAGCCCTCCGCCGTCTCCAGCGAGGGCAGCGGCCGGTCCGGGACGTGGCCGGCCAGCCAGGCGCGGGCCTCGGCCCGGAAGGCCTCCTCCCCGGCCGTGTGCGCGAGGTCCATCAGCGGCTCCCCTTCCCCTGCCGTGACCGCGGCGCCGACCGCCGCACGGACGCCCCTCAGGCGCTTCCCTAACAAGCGTTTGGCAGGTTAACGTACCGCCATGAGCAGCGTCGAGTACGTACGGGGCCACGGCCTCCTCGACGGCCGGACCGCCGTCATCACCGCCGCCGCCGGAGCCGGCATCGGCGGGGCCACCGCGCGCCGCTTCCTGGAGGAGGGCGCCGCCGTCGTCGTCAGCGACGCGCACGCACGCCGCCTCAAGGAGTCCGCGGCCGCCCTCGCCGACGAGTTCGGGCCGGACCGGGTCGCCGCCCTGCCCTGCGACGTCACCGACGAGACCCAGGTGCAGGCCCTGTTCTCGTACGCCGGGGAGCGCCACGGCGGCCTCGACCTCGTCGTGAACAACGCCGGACTCGGCGGCACCGCCGACCTGGTCGACATGACCGACGAACAGTGGTCCCGCGTCCTCGACGTCACCCTGAACGGCACCTTCCGCTGCACCCGCGCCGCCCTGCGCGCCTTCCGGGCCGCCGGCCGCGGCGGAGTGGTCGTCAACAACGCCTCCGTGGTGGGCTGGCGCGCGCAGACCGGCCAGGCCCACTACGCCGCCGCCAAGGCCGGCGTGATGGCCCTGACCCGCTGCGCCGCCCTGGAGGCCGCGGAGTTCGGCGTACGCGTCAACGCCGTGGCCCCCAGCCTGGCCATGCACCCGCACCTGGTGAAGGTGACCACCCCGGAGCTGCTGGCGGAACTCACCGCCCGCGAGGCCTTCGGCCGGTACGCCGAACCCTGGGAGGTCGCCAACGTGATCGTCTTCCTGGCCAGCGGCTACTCGTCGTACATGACCGGCGAGACCGTCTCCGTCAGCAGCCAGCGGGCCTAGGCCGTGGCTCTCGGACCAGGCGGGGCCCGCGGCGACACGACCCGGGCCGTGGTCGCGGACCGGGCCGGGCCGGCGGCGTCCGGCCCGGTGACCACCGGGGCCAGAATGGTGGCGTGCCCACGAAGAAGTCCCAGATGACGCCCTCGCCCGAGCGCCGGGCCGAACTCCTCGCCATCGCCGCCGAGGTGTTCGCCGCGCAGGGCTACAACGCCACCACCGTGCGGAAGATCGCGGACGAGGCCGGCATGCTCGCCGGCAGCCTCTACTACCACTTCGATTCCAAGGAATCGATGCTGGACGAGATCCTCTCCGCCTTCCTGACCGAGCTCTGGGAGGGCTACGACGCCGTGCTCGCCGCCGGCCTCGGCCCCCGCGAGACCATCGAGGCCCTCGTCACCGAGTCCTTCCGCGAGATCGACCGGCACCGCGCCGCCGTCGCGATCTACCAGAAGGAATCCCGTCACCTCGCCGTCCAGCCCCGCTTCGGCTACCTCACGGAGTCGCAGGTCAAGTTCGAGAAGGCCTGGCTCGGGACGCTGGAGCGCGGGGTGGCCGCCCGGGTCTTCCGCGCCGACCTCGACATCCGGCTCACCTACCGGTTCGTCCGCGACACCGTCTGGGTCGCCGCCTCCTGGTACCGGCCCGGCGGACAGCACAGCCCCGAGGAGATCGCCCGCCAGTACCTGTCGATGGTGCTGGACGGGATCGCCGTACGCACGTAAGCCGTCCCGCGCACACCGAGAAGGAGCCCCCGCCATGCCCGAGGCCTACATCGTCGAAGCGGTCCGCACCCCCGTCGGCCGCCGCAGGGGAGGGCTGGCCGGCGTGCACCCGGCCGATCTCGGCGCGCACGTGCTCAAGGCCCTGGTGGAGCGCTCCGGAGTGGACCCGGCCGCCGTCGAGGACGTGGTCTTCGGCTGCCTGGACACCGTGGGACCGCAGGCCGGGGACATCGCACGGACCGCCTGGCTGGCCGCCGGGCTCCCCGAGGAGGTGCCGGGCGTGACCATCGACCGGCAGTGCGGCTCCTCGCAGCAGGCGGTGCACTTCGCCGCGCAGGGCGTGCTGTCCGGCACCCAGGACCTGGTCGTCGCCGGCGGCACCCAGAACATGTCGATGATCCCCATCGCGTTCGCCTCCCGGCAGGCGGCCGACCCGCTCGGGCTCACCGAGGGCCCGTACCTGGGCAGCGCGGGCTGGCGGGCCCGGTACGGCGACGCGCCCGTCAACCAGTTCCACGGCGCCCAGCTGATCGCGGAGAAGTGGGGCATCTCCCGCCGCGACATGGAGGAGTTCGCCCTCCGCTCGCACCAGCGGGCGGTGCGCGCGATCGACGAGGGCCGCTTCGCGCGCGAGGTGGTCCCGTACGGCGACGTGACCACGGACGAGGGCCCCCGCCGCGACACCAGCCTGGAGAAGATGGCCGGGCTCCGGCCGGTGCTGGAGGGCGGCACCATCACGGCGGCCTGCTCCTCTCAGGTCTCCGACGGCGCGGCGGCGATGCTCATCGCCTCCGAGCGGGCCGTCGCCGAGCACGGCCTCACGCCCCGGGCCCGGATCCACCACCTCTCGGTGCGCGGCGAGGACCCGATCCGGATGCTGTCCGCGCCCATACCCGCCACCGCTTACGCGCTGAAGAAGACCGGCATGTCCATCGGCGACATGGACCTGGTGGAGATCAACGAGGCCTTCGCGCCGGTGGTGCTGGCCTGGCTGAAGGAGACCGGCGCCGACCCGGAGAAGGTCAACGTCAACGGCGGCGCGATCGCGCTGGGCCACCCACTGGGCGCCACCGGCGTGAAGCTGATGACCACCCTGCTGCACGAACTGGAGCGCACCGGCGGCCGCTACGGCCTGCAGACCATGTGCGAGGGCGGCGGCCAGGCCAACGTCACCATCGTCGAACGCCTCTGACCGGGCTCCGGCGGCCGCCGCCGGAGCGCGCGGCGGCCGGCGGCCGCCCCGCCGGGTCTCCCGAGGGGCGGTCGCCCGGGCTCGGGGCGGCAACACCCGGCCGGCGTGTGTTACCGTAGAGGTGTTGCAGTTGTGGTACCCATGAACTTTATGTGCGCCTGACGGGAAATGATCCGCAGGCGCTTTATTGTTTTTCCGGCAACTCCGGATGGGTCCCCGTCACCTATCAGGAGAGCATTATGGCTTCCGGCACCGTGAAGTGGTTCAACTCGGAAAAGGGCTTCGGCTTCATCGAGCAGGACGGCGGCGGCCCCGACGTCTTCGCCCACTACTCGAACATCGCCACCCAGGGCTTCCGTGAGCTCCAGGAGGGCCAGCGCGTGAACTTCGACGTCACGCAGGGCCAGAAGGGCCCGCAGGCGGAGAACATCGTCCCCGCCTGATCTCAGTGACGCGCCCACCGCGCGTTCTTTGAGCGAGAGCCGGGGCCCGCACCGCCAGGTGCGGGCCCCGGCTTGTGCTGTAATTCCAGGCTCAGGAGGCCTTCCCCCGCATGACCAGCTCCAGCTCCGAACGTTCCGCCCGCCGTCCCGCCCGCCGGCGCCCCGCGTCGTCGTCGAAGAACGGCCCGGCCGCGCCGAAGAAGCCGGACGCGAAGAAGGGTCAGGACAAGGGCCGCCGGCCCGCCGCCCGCCCGCAGGAATTCACCATGCCCGAGACGCTGACCCCGGCCCTGCCGCCGGTCGCGTCCTTCGCTGACCTGGACATGCCGGCCGCGCTCCTGAAGACGCTGGCCGCGCAGGGCGTCACCGAGCCGTTCCCCATTCAGGGCGCCACCCTGCCGAACTCCCTCGCGGGCCGCGACCTGCTCGGCCGGGGCCGCACCGGCTCCGGCAAGACCCTGGCCTTCGGACTGGCCCTGCTGGCCCGTACGGCCGGCCGCCGCGCCGCCGCCAGGGCGCCGCTCGCGCTGGTCCTCGTACCGACCCGCGAGCTCGCGCAGCAGGTCACCGACGCCCTCTCCCCGTACGCCACCTCGCTGAGCCTGCGGATCGCCACCGTCGTCGGCGGCATGTCGATCAACCGGCAGGCGAGCGCCCTCGCGCGTGGCGCCGAGGTGCTCGTCGCCACCCCGGGCCGCCTGAAGGACCTCATCGACCGGGGCGACTGCACCCTCGCGCAGGTGTCGATCACCGTGCTGGACGAGGCCGACCAGATGACCGACATGGGCTTCCTGCCCCAGGTCACCGCCCTGCTCAAGCAGGTCGAGGAGGGCGGCCAGCGGATGCTGTTCTCCGCGACCCTCGACAAGAACGTCGACAAGCTGGTCCGGCAGTTCCTGGTGGACCCGGTCACGCACTCCGTCGACCCCTCCGCGGGCGCTGTCGTGACCATGGAGCACCACGTGCTCCACGTCCTGGACGAGACCGACAAGAAGGCCGTCACCACCCGCATCGCGGCCCGCGACGGCCGCGTGATCATGTTCCTGGACACCAAGCGCTCCGTGGACCGGCTGGTCAAGCGGCTCCTCGCGAGCGGTGTGCGGGCCTCCGGCCTGCACGGCGGCCGCTCCCAGCCGCAGCGCAACCGCACCCTGGAGTGGTTCAAGAACGGGCAGATCACCGCGCTCGTCGCCACCAACGTGGCCGCCCGCGGCATCCACATCGACGACCTCGACCTGGTCGTGAACGTCGACCCGCCGACCGACCACAAGGACTACCTGCACCGCGGCGGCCGCACCGCCCGCGCCGGCGAGTCCGGCAGCGTGGTCACGCTCGTCCTGCCGGACCAGAAGCGGGACGTGTCCCGCCTGATGTCCGACGCCGGCATCTCCCCGAAGACGGCGCAGATCAAGTCGTCCGACGCGGCGCTGACCGAGCTGACCGGCGCCCGCGAGCCCTCCGGCGTCCCGGTCACCATCGAGGTCCCGGCCCCGCAGGCCCCGGCCGCCCCGAAGAAGCCCCGCCGCTCGCGCGGCTCCGCCGGGTCCGCCGCCCAGGGCACCGCGGCCACGGGCGGCTCCCGCCCCCGCCGCGCCCGGAACGGCTCCGCCGCGGCGGGCGAGGCCAAGGCCTCCGCCTCCGCCGCCGGCACCCGTACCCGCCGCGGCGGCTCGGGCGGCGGCGGTGGCCAGACCCCGGCCCGCCAGGGCGGCGGCGCCACCCGCGCCACCGCTTCCGGTGGCGGCCGGACGGCGGGCGCCTCCGGTGCCGGCCGCACCGCGAGCGCCTCCGGCGGCGCTGCCGCCGCCTCCGCCCGCAGCCGGATCGGCACCCAGGGCCGGCGCCGCAGCGGCGCCTGACCCGCCCGCCGCACGAAGCGGCGGATGCCGGTGCCGGGGCGGTCGCCCCGGCACCGGCATCCCGCACCCCTGCCCGCGGTCAGCGGACCATCTTGTTCTGGAGCTTCGCCAGCGTGCGCAGGTCCAGCCCCAGCCCCCTCGTGAGGTAGCCGTAGAAGTCGCCGTAGTCGGCGGCCAGCTGCGCCGTCGCCGCGTCGAGGTAGTCCTGCCGCACCTCCTGCAG
This sequence comes from Streptomyces sp. NPDC101118, assembly GCF_044759445.1. NCBI lineage: Bacteria > Bacillati > Actinomycetota > Actinomycetes > Kitasatosporales > Streptomycetaceae > Streptomyces > Streptomyces sp. NPDC101118. Next base: position 453,084 of record NZ_JBIVZG010000003.1, read on the forward strand.
CGGGATCAGCAGGTCCGGGTTCTGCATCCGGCCCGACAGCTTCAGGCCCTCCCGCACCTTGGCGTCGTACGCGCCGCGGAAGGTGTTCGACGCCAGGTAGTCCCGCGCGGCCGAGGACTCCGGCACCCCCAGCGCCCGCAGCAGCACGTAGCTCATCCAGCCCGTCCGGTCCTTCCCGGACGTGCAGTGGTACAGCAGCGGCCCCTGCGCGCCGTCGGCGATCTCCCGCAGCGTCGTCGCGAACTGCGCCCGGTTCTCGGGGTTCGTGACGAACGTGCGGTAGATGTCGCGCATGTACGCCTCGGCCCGCCCGCCGCCGAGGATCTGCTCCTGCTTCACGGGGTCGCCACTGCCGATCGCACCGATCAGCGTCCCGAACAGGCCGAGGTCGCTCACCGGGCGCGAGGTCACCGCGAGCCCGGGCGGCAGCCGGTCGGTGCCGTCGTACTGGACCTCCATCGGGATGCGGAAGTCCACGGCCCTGGTCAGGCCCAGACCGGCGACGGTGGTCGTGTCCGCCGGGGTCAGTCTGCTCAGGGCGTCGGCCCGGTACACCAGTCCCTGGCGCACCCGGCCGCCGGTGTACGTCCAGTAACCGCCCAGGTCGCGGACGTTCACCGCGCCCTGGAGGGGTACCTGCCGGATCGGTTCGTCGGCCCACGCCCGGGGGCGCGGGTGGGCGGCCGGCCCCGGCGCGGCGGCCGCCGTTACGGGGAGTGGCCCGATGGCGAGCGCGGAGAGCAGCACTCCGGTCGTCACCAGGCGGATTCTTCGAGCACGGCTCATGTGTCACTCCTTGGCAGCTGGTCCATCACCTGCTGTGCCTCGGCCATGACCCGGCTGACGAGTTCCGCGCACGAAGGCAGATCCTCGATCACGCCCGCGACCTGGCCTGATGCCATGACTCCGAGGTCCGTACGGCCCTCGACCATGGACGCCTTGAGGAGCATCGGGGTGTTCGCGGCGAGCAGGACCTGGCTCCAGGACAGGTCCCTGCCGTGTTTCATCGCCAGCCCGTCGCGCACCATCCGCGACCAGGTCAGCCCGGAGATCCGCCGGAACCCGGCCGCGTGCCGGACCGCCCGGGCCAGCCGCCGGGCGCGGCCCGCCCGCTCCAGCGACTCGACCAGCTCGGTACGGAGCATCCGGTGCGGCAGCCCGTCGACCGCGGTGGTGACGGTCACGTCCTTCACGGCCGCCGCCAGGTAGCGGGCCTTGACCGCGTCCGGCACGGTCGAGTCCGAGGTCAGCAGGAACCGGGTGCCCATCGCGATGCCCGCCGCCCCGTACGCCAGGGCCGCCACCAGCCCCCGCCCGTCGTGGAAGCCGCCCGCCGCGACCACCGGGATGTCCACCGCGTCCACGACCTGCGGCAGGAGCACGGTCGTGGCCACCTCCCCGGTGTGCCCGCCGCCCTCGCCGCCCTGCACGATCACCGCGTCGGCGCCCCAGGCCGCGACCTTCTCGGCGTGCCGGCGCGCCCCGACGGACGGCACGACCACGACGCCCGCGTCCTTCAGCCGCAGGATCAGCTCACGGGACGGCGCGAGTGCGAAGGAGGCGACCTTCACGCCCTCGGCGATGATCAGCTCGGCCCGCTCGGCGGCGTCCCCGGCGTCCGCCCGCAGGTTGACCCCGAAGGGCTCCTCCGTACGGGACTTGACCTCCCGCACCGCCGACCGCAGCTGGTCCGGCGTCATCGTCGCGGAGGCCAGGATGCCCAGGGCCCCGGCGTTCGCCGCTGCCGACACCAGCCGGGGGCCGGCCACCCAGCCCATCCCGGTCTGCACGACCGGGTGCCGCACCCCGACGAGCTTGGTCAGTGCCGTCTCCATCAGGCGGGCACCTCCCGTTCGCGGGCGCCGCGCGGGTCCAGCTCCTCGCGGATCAGCCGGAGTTCGGCCGTCGTGGGCTCCCGCGTGTACGGCACGTCCTCCGGCACCGCGAGGGCGAACCCGGTCGCCGCCTCGACCTCGGCGACCTCCACCCCGGGGTGCAGGGCGGCCAGCCGCATGGACCGGTCCGGGGTCGCGAAGTCGAACACGCCGAGGTTGGTCACCACCCGCGGGATGCGGTGGAAGCGGGACGCCGAGGGGCCCGCCGCGGCGGCCCGGTCGTGGCCGACGCCCGAGACCATGTCGACGCGCTCGACGAACACCCGCGGCGAGTGCTTCGGGATCCAGTAGCTGACCGGGTTGTTCAGCGTGTTCACCGGTGCCCCGCGGACGCCGAGCAGCTGTCGTGCGGGCCGGGCCCAGTCGCCGATGCAGGAGATGTTCTGGTTTCCGTACCGGTCGATCTGCGAGGCGCCCATCATCACGTGCCGCCGGCCGCCGGTGACCATGGTGAGGTGGCGCCGGTACGGCAGCCAGCCCTCGACCGTCCCGTCGTCGCGGACCAGCATCGCCTCGCCGTCGGTCAGCAGCAGGTCGGGGGAGAAGGTGCGGCGGGCCAGCTTCGCCCCGATCGAGGGGATCAGGCCCATCGGGCTGGCCAGCACCTCGCCGTTGTCGCGCCAGGCCTCAGCACAGGCGATCACGCAGTACTCGGCCCTGGTCACGGTCGTCGCCGTCATCGCTGCTCCTCGCGCCAGGCCGCCACGGCCCGCTGGTAGTCGTCCTCGCCCGCGCCGGACAGGAAGCGCCCGGCGAACTCCGGCCAGGGCGTGGTCGCGTACAGCTTCTGGAAGGCCTCGTCGCGCCCGTAGTCGGGGGCGCAGGAGGTGAAGTGGGCGCCGTTCGGGGTCTCCACGACGCCGGTGACGCTGTGCCGGCCGACCAGCAGCGACTGCGGCGGCGCCTCCTTGGTGAGCTCGGCCGTCTCCACCAGCTGCTCGCAGGAGACGTACGCGTCGTCGGCGGCTTCGCAGAACAGGTCGTCGAAGTAGGGGTCGGGGCCCAGGTACTGGCCGTTGCCCAGGCGGTCGGCCCGGTTGAGGTGCACCAGCGCCGCGTCCATCCGCAGCGCGGGCACGGCGACGAACTCCTCGCCGTCCTCGTACGGGGAGACCACCGTCCGCAGGCCCGGGTTGACCTCCATCACCCCCGAGCCGAGGCCGGCCCGGACCGGCAGGAAGGGCAGCCGGTTGGCGGCCGCGTGCAGCCCCCACATGAACATCGCCTCGTCCAGCTCCGTCAGCTCGAAGGCGCCGGACTCGCGCGCCGCCCGGAAGTGCGGCTCCAGGGGGATCGAGTCGAGGGTCGCGAAGGGCGCGACCAGCCGGCGGATCCGGCCGGCCGCCGCCAGCAGGCCCACGTCGGGGCCGCCGTACGAGATCACCGTGAGGTCGGTGACGGAGGTCCGCAGCAGGGCCCTGACCAGGGCCATCGGCTTGCGCCGCGAGCCCCAGCCGCCGATCCCGAGCGTCATCCCGCTGCACAGCCGCCCGGCGACCTCGTCCGGGGTCATGGTCTTGTCGCTCACGAGCTCTCCTTGCCGCCGAAGGTGTTCCGGACCCGGTCGGCCACCCCGCTGAGGTTGGCCTCGAAGGTGAAGCCCTGCTCGAAGCGGTAGCTGCGCCGCACGTCCACCGGGTCGATCCCGTTGATGGCCGCCTTCGCCAGGCGGATCAGGGATCCGTCCTTGCGGGCGATCTCCCCGGCCAGCTCCAGCGCGGCCGCCCGCAGCTCCGCCCGCGGCACCACCCGCCAGACCGAGCCGTGGGCGTGCAGCTCGGCCGCGGTGGCCGTGCGGGAGGTGTAGTACAGCGCGCGCATCAGGTGCTGGGGGACCAGCCGGGCCAGGTGGGTGGCGGCGCCGAGCGCGCCGCGGTCCAGCTCCGGCAGGCCGAACGTGGCGTCCTCGCTCGCCACGATGGCGTCGGCGTTGCCGGCCAGGCCGATGCCGCCCCCGAGGCAGAAGCCGGCCACCTCGGCCACGACCGGGACCTCGCACTCGTAGACCGCCGCGAAGGCCTCGTAGCAGCCCCGGTTGGCGCCGATCAGGGCCTGGTGCCCGGTGTCGCGCTGCATCTCCTTGATGTCGACCCCGGCGTTGAAGCCCCGGCCCTCGGCGGCCAGGACCACGCAGCGGACCTCGGGGTCGCGCCCGGCGGCCCGTACCGCGTCGGCCAGGTCGTACCAGCCGCTGACGGGGAGCGCGTTAACGGGCGGGAAGTCGACGGTGACGACGGCGATGCCCTTGTCCGGGCTGGAGGTGGAGACACCCATGAGCGGATCAGCTACCTTTCCACCAAACATTTGTTAGGCGTGGAAGGTAGCAGCCTATGGAGCTCGACGGGAGGGTCACCGTCGTCACCGGCGGAACCCGGGGCGTCGGCGCGGGCATCGCCCGCGCCTTCCTCGACGCGGGCGCGAAGGTCGTCGTGTGCGCCCGCAGACCGCCCGACCGGCCGGTCGCAACCGACGCCGGGAAGGCCGAGTACGTTCCCCTGGACCTGCGCGACCCGGCCGCCGCCGACGCGTTCTTCGCCGAGACCGTACGCCGCCACGGCCGCCTGGACTGCCTGGTCAACAACGCGGGCGGCACCCCCCACCGGCCACTGGCCGAGGGCGGCGCGGCGCGGCACGCCCGGGTGCTGGAACTCAACCTGACGGCCCCGCTCACCGCCTCCCTCGCGGCGTACGAGCACCTGCGCGCGGCCCGCGGCTCCGTCGTGATGATCGGCAGCGTCAGCGGCACCCGCCCCTCGCCGGGCACGGCGGCCTACGGCGCGGCCAAGGCCGGCCTGGAGAACCTGGCCCGCTCGATGGCCGTGGAATGGGCCCCCGAGGTGCGGGTGAACTCCCTGGTCCTGGGCATGGTGCGGACCGAACTGGCCCACCTGCACTACGGCGACGAGCAGGGCGTCGCCGCCGTCGGTGCGACCGTGCCGCTCGGCCGGCTCGCCGACCCGTACGAGGTGGGCGAGGCGGCGGTCTTCCTGGCCTCGGACCGGGCGGCCTACGTCAGCGGGGCGAGCCTGCTGGTGCACGGGGGCGGCGAGCGCCCCGCTTTCCTGGATGCGGCAACCGTCAACAAGGAGCGGTGACATGGGGATCTGTGAAGGCCGGGTCGTGATCGTGACGGGCGCGGGGCGTGGCCTGGGCCGCGCGCACGCGCTCGCGTTCGCCGCCGAGGGCGCCCGCGTGGTGGTCAACGACCTCGGGGTGGGCCTGGACGGACGGCCGGACCCCGAGAGTCCCGCCGCCCGGGTGGTGGAAGAGATCGAGGCCGCGGGCGGCCGGGCCGTCGCGCACGGCGGCGACATCGCCACGGATGCCGGGGCGGCCTCCCTGGTCGCGGCGGCGCTGGAGTCCTTCGGGCGGCTGGACACGCTGGTGAACAACGCGGGCTTCCTGCGCGACCGGATGCTGGTCAACCTCGGCGAGGACGACTGGGACGCGGTGATGCGGGTCCACCTCAAGGGCCACTTCCTGCCGCTCCGGCACGCCGCCGCGCACTGGCGGGCCGAGGCCAGGGCGGGCCGCGAGCCGGCCGCCCGGGTGGTCAACACCAGCTCGGGGGCGGGCCTGCTCGGCTCCGTCGGCCAGGGCAACTACAGCGCGGCCAAGTCCGGGATCATCGGCCTCACGCTGGTGTCGGCCGCCGAGATGGGCCGGTACGGCGTCCAGGTCAACGCCATCGCCCCGGCCGCCAGGACCCGGATGACCGAGCAGACCTTCGCCGCGACCATGGCGGCGCCGGGGGAGGGGGAGTTCGACGCGATGGCGCCGGAGAACGTCTCGCCGCTGGTGGTCTGGCTGGGCTCGGCCGCCTCCGCGGGGGTGACCGGCCGGGTCTTCGAGGCCGAGGCGGGCCGGATCACCGTGATGGAGGGCTGGCGGCCGGGCCCCACCGCGGACAAGGGCGCCCGCTGGACCCCGGCCGAGGCGGGGGAGGCGGCGGCGAAGCTGCTGGCCGCGGCGGAGCCGCCGCAGCCGGTGTACGGGGCGCGCTGACCGGCGTACCGCCCGGCCCGGGCGCCTGTCCGCGTCCCGGGCCCCGGACGGCCCGGGACGCGAACCGGGCCCGGCCCCCTGGCGGGGAGGTCGGGCCCGGCTCTTGGCTCACGCGACACCTTCTCCTTACCCAGCCGCCGCCCGTCCTGAACCCCGAGGGGCGGACGGATCGTCAGAACGGGCGGCCGCGGGGGAGGGTGGCAGCCGCGGGGCGGCCCGGCTCAGGCGCGCGGACGGACCTCGACGTTCTCCAGCACGCCGACCGCGTCGGGCACGAGGATGGCGGCGGAGTAGTAGGCGGTGACCAGGTAGGAGATGATCGCCCGCTCGTCGATGCCCATGAAGCGGACGTTCAGGCTGGGCTCGACCTCGTCCGGCAGGCCGGTCTGGTAGAGGCCGATCACGCCCTCGTTGTCCTCGCCGGTGCGCACGGCGATGATCGAGGACGCGTGCTGGTCGGAGATCGGGATCTTCCCGCAGGGGAGGATGGGGATGCCGCGCCAGGCCGGGATGTGGTGGCCGTCCACGTCGACGTTCCCGAGGTTCAGGCCGCGCTTGTTGCACTCCTTGCCGAAGGCCGCGATCGCCTTGGGGTGGGCGAACAGGTACTGCGTGCCGCGCCGCATGCTGATCAGGTCGTCGAGGTCGTCCGGGGTGGGCGGGCCCGAGTGGGTCTGGATGCGCTGGTCGAAGTCGGCGTTGTTGAGCAGCCCGAACTCCGGGTTGTTCACCAGCTCGTACTCCTGGAGCTCGCGGAGCTCCTGGATGGTCAGGCGCAGCTGCTGCTGGGTCTGGTTCATCGGCTGGTTGTAGAGGTCGGCGACCCGGCTGTGCACCTTGAGGACCGTCTGGGCCACGCTCAGCTCGTACTCGCGGGGCGTGAGCTCGTAGTCCGCGAAGGCGCCCGGCAGCGTCGCCTCGCCGACGTGGCCGGCGCTCAGCTCGATGGCCTTCTCGCCGGCCTTGTTGGTCTTGTAGCCGTTCGAGCCGCTGGTGTTCCGCTGCTCCGTGACGTGTGCGCGCAGGCCCTCGTACTGGTCGGCGACCGCCTGGTACGCGGCCTGGGGGAGCGCGAGCAGGGTCACGGCGGTGGCGGCGCGGGCGGTGTAGTCCCAGACGACGCCGTCGGAGTCGGCCAGGGTGTGGCCGCCGAAGGTGTCGCCGTCGCCGAAGCGGCCGAGCACGGCCTCCTCGCCGTACGGGCCGCGGCCGACCTTCTCGATCTTGCCGTGCGCGACGAGGTAGACGTGGTCGGCGGGGGCGCCGGCCTGGACGATGAGCTGGCCCGGCTCGAACTCCCGCTGGACGAACTTCTCGGCCAGCGCGCCGAGCGCGGTGGGGTCGTCGAAGCCGCGCAGCAGCGGGAGTTCGGCGAGTTCGGCCGGGATCACCTGGACCTGGGAGCCGCTCTTGACGAAGGTGACGCGGCCGTCGCCGACGACGTACGACAGGCGGCGGTTGACGCGGTAGACGCCGCCCGGGGTGTGCACCCAGGGCAGCTTCCGCAGCAGCCAGCGCGAGCTGATGCCCTGCATCTGGGGTTCGGACTTGGTCGTGGTCGCCAGGTTCCGGGCGGCCGCGGTGCTGAGGCTGAGCTGGATCTGGTGGGCGGTCACCGAGGGGGTCGCCGCCCCCGCGTCTACAGACATTCCGACTACTCCTTGAGGTGGATCTCTCACTCTCCGTATCCAGGAGTAGCGCATTCGGCCGCAGGCCCGACACCGCTCCGCGCGGCTTCCGGCAGCACGCCGCAGGTGGCACGCGCCCTCACGCGCCTCATGCGCCCCGGAAGGATCAACGTCCGTGGAGCGCCGTCACCAGATCGGGGGAACCCGTTTCGCGCGCCGGCCGAACTCCCGTACGGCACCGGGCGGATTCACGTGTCGCAGTCGAGCGGACTGCGGCACAGCCCGCAGCGGACCCGCACGGGGCCGCGTACCGGGACGCGCACCCGCTGGTGGCAGACCGGGCAGGGGAAGGTCACCCGGGGTGCGCCCGCGGGGCCCTCGAAGCGGTACGGGAGCCCGGCCGGGGCGTGGGGTGACCCCGGGCGGGCGAGCGCGTGGCGGCGCTCGCGCGCGTACCGGCGCCGCTCGCTCCAGGGCGCGGCGGCGAGGGGGGCCCGGCGGGCGTCCTGCCGGGCGAGTTCGCGGCCGCGCAGGTACGCGGGCCAGGCCTGCGGGCTGGTGAAGGCGGGGGAGGGGTCCTCGCCCAGCAGGTCGGCCCGTTTCGCCAGCACGTACCCGAACTCCTCGGGCGTGAGGTAGCCGAGCTTCTGGTGGGTGAGGGCGTCCTCGCGGTAGGCGTCGAGCAGCAGCCAGCCGGCGCCGAGGTAGGCCGTGGCGGTGTCGGTGAGGATCTCGTTCGCGCGGGTGCCGGGGAAGCCCAGGTCCAGGCGGTGCAGGAAGACGTGGGCGATCTCGTGGGCGAGGGCGGCGGCGACGTCCCGGCGGTGCTCGCGGAAGCGGTCGTTGAGCTCGACGAAGTACTCCGGGCCCGCGGCCAGTTCGACGCTCGCGGCCTCCTCCATCCGCCGGAAGGACACGACCACGCGGGCGTCGGGCAGCCTGAAGTGCCGGACCAGGGCGGAGGCCACCCGCTGCGCGCCGAGGTGGAGGTCGTCCCCGCGGGGGAACGCCGCGTCGGCGGGGGCGAAGGCGGGCGCGTACGAGCGGATCCCGTCCGCGGACAGGCGCCGGTGCAGGGCGGTGACCGCCGCGCGCACGGTCTCCAGGTGGGGGAAGCCGTGCTCGATCGCGCTGGTCCGGTTCACCCGGTCCGCCTCCGTCCGTGATTGGCCGAAAACCCCTTCTTGCCGCCTCCTCGCGCAGGGATGTGACATGGACGCGTCATGTCCGGCCGGTCCGCGCGGACTGGCCACGCACGGCCCCACCCCCCACGAAAGGCAGTGTGTTGAACTCCATACGGAACCGGAAGAGCTCCCTCGCCCGCCGGCTCGTCAGGCGCACCCTCGCCGCGGCCGCCGTCGCACTCGCCGCCTTCAGCCTCCAGCCCGCCACCGCCACGGCCGCGCCCCAGCCCGTCGTCGGCGGCGTCCGCGCCGCCCAGGGCGAATTCCCCTGGATGGTCCGCCTCTCCATGGGCTGCGGCGGCGCCCTCTACACCCAGCAGATCGTCCTCACCGCCGCCCACTGCGTCAGCGGCTCCGGCAACAACACCTCCATCACCGCCACCGCCGGCGTCGTCGACCTGCGCAGCTCCAGCGCCATCAAGGTCCGCTCCACCAAGGTCCTCCAGGCCCCCGGCTACAACGGAAACGGCAAGGACTGGGCCCTGATCAAACTCGCCCAGCCCATCAACCTGCCCACCCTCAAGATCGCCGAGACCACCCAGTACAACACCGGCACCTTCACCGTGGCCGGCTGGGGAGCGGCCCGCGAAGGCGGCTCCCAGCAGCGCTACCTCCTCAAGGCCGACGTCCCCTTCGTGTCCGACACCGACTGCGCCGCCGCGTACGGCTCCTCCCTGATCAAGGGCGAGGAGATCTGCGCCGGCTTCCCGCAGGGCGGCGTCGACACCTGCCAGGGCGACTCCGGCGGCCCCATGTTCCGCCGCGACGCCGCCGGCGCCTGGATCCAGGTCGGCATCACCAGCTGGGGCGAGGGCTGCGCCCGCGCCGGCTACCCAGGCGTCTACACCGAGGTCTCCACCTTCGCCGCGGCCATCAAGAGCGCGGCCGCGGGCCTCTGACCCCGCCGGACCCGCGGATCCCGGGGAGCCCACGGACCCCGTGACTCCCCGGCACCCCCCGGATCCCGCAGTACGCGGGGACCCCGCGGTCCCCGCCCCGGGCGGCCGGGCTCCCGTCCCCGGCCCGGCCGCCCGCCACCCCCGGACCCGCCGGCACCCACGCACCGGACCCCCCGCGGGGCACCCACCCCCGTCCTTCCGGCCGGCCGAGAACCGGCCGGAAGGACGAGGCACCCCGCCCCGCCCCCACCTACCCTCGAACCCGGCACCGCGGAGCCGGCACCGCCCCGTCCCGGCCCCGTACGCCCCTCCCCACGGCCCCCGCTGCGGTTGCGGGCCGTCCGGCCCCCCGGTCCCATGGGAAGGACTGGCTGACGACGGGCGACACAGGGGCAGGCAACCCATGGCGATCACGGTGGTCATCGCGGACGACCAGGACATGGTCCGGACCGGATTCCGCATGATCCTGGAGAGCCAGCCCGACATCGAGGTCCTCGACGACGTCGTCGACGGAGAGGCCGCCCTCACCGCCGTCGAACGCCACCAGCCGGACGTCCTGCTCCTCGACATCCGCATGCCACGGCTCGACGGACTCGAGGTCACCCGGCGGCTCGCCGGCCGCACCACCCCGCGCATCGTCATCGTCACCACCTTCGACCTGGACGAATACGTCCACGCCGCCCTGCACGGCGGCGCCTCCGGCTTCCTCCTCAAGGACGCGAGCCCGGCCATGCTGGTTGAGGCCGTCCGCGCCGCCGCCGTCGGCGACTCCCTCGTCTCACCCGCCATCACCGTCCGCCTGCTCCGCGAGATGGCCCCCCGCACCCCCGCCGCAGAGGCCGCCCGCCGCCCCGCCGAACCCCTCACCGAACGCGAACGGGAAGTCGTCCGCTGCCTGGCCCGCGGCCGCACCAACGCCGAGATCGCCGCCGAGCTCTACGTGTCCCTCTCCACCGTCAAGACCCACCTGGCCAACGTCCAGACCAAACTCGACGCCCGCAACCGCGTCGAGATCGCCGCCTGGGCCTGGGAGAGCGGACTGGCCGCGGGCACCCCGTGAGCCCCGTCGCCCGCTGGGCCCGGCGTCACCCCCGCGCCGCCGACGGCGCCCGCCTCGCCCTCACCCTCGTCCTGCTCGCCCTCGTCACCCTCGAAGGCCTCGTCCTCGCCGGCCAGCCCACCGTCCCCCACGCCGTCGTCTGGGGCGCCGGACTCCTCGTCTGCCTCAGCGCCGCACCCTGGCCCGGCCTGCCCCTCCTCGGCCGCGCCTGGTTCGCCGCGACCGTCACCTGGACCGCCACGATCACCCTGATCACCCTCCACCGCCCCCTCACCGTCTGGGGCATCGGCGAGGCCGTCGCCCTCCTCGTCCTCCTCTCCCAGGTCCTGCTCCGCGCCCCCGCCCGCACCGCCGCCGTCCTCGGCCCCCTCCTCGGCGCCGGCTGCACGGCCGTCCCCGTCCGCGACCTCGACCCCGGCCGCTTCACCCTGCTCTTCTCCGTCCTCACCGTCGTCGTCGCCGCCTACTCCCTGCTGCTGCGCCTCCAAGCCGTCCAGCGCGTCCGCGAACTGCGCGCCGTACGCACCGCCGAGCGCCTCGAACTCGCCCGCGAACTCCACGACCTCGTCGCCCACCACGTCACCGGCATCGTCGTCGAAGCCCGCGCCGCCCGGTTCACCGGAGCCGACGCCGAGCAGGCCGCCCGTACCCTCGACCGCATCCAGAGCGCCGGCGAGGAGGCACTCGGCGCCATGCGCCGCCTCGTCCGCATCCTCCGCGAGGACGACGCCCCCGGCCCCGGCACCGCCCCCGTCGCCGGCCTCGCACAGATCAGGGAACTCGCCGAGCGCTTCTCGGCCACCGGCCCGCCCGTCGCCCTCCACGTCGAACCGGGCCTCGACGGCCGCGTCCCCGGCGACGTCGCCGCCACCGCCCACCGCATCGTCCTCGAAGCCCTCACCAACATCACCAAGCACGCCGCCGGCGCCACCGCCGTACGCATCGGCGTACGCACCGTCCCCACCGGACTCGAAGTGCGCGTCGCCGACGACGGCGGCCACCCCGCCCGCCTCGCCGACAAGGCCCGCGGCGGCGGCTTCGGCCTCGCCGGCATGACCGAACGCGCCGAGGCCATGGGCGGCTCCCTCACGGCCGGACCCACCCCCGAAGGGGGCTGGCTGGTCACCGCCCTGCTGCCCCTCTGAGCAGCCCTGGCCGGTACCCGTCTCACGGACCGACTGGCCGATGATCTGATCCCCGCCCGCCGGTAGGCTCAGGCCCCATGAACACCAGCGACATCGACGAGAACGTCCGTGAGGAACTGTCCCGACTGCGGGACAGCATCGACAACATCGACGCGGCCGTGGTCCACATGCTCGCCGAGCGCTTCAAATGCACCCAGCAGGTCGGCCACCTCAAGGCCAAGCACCACCTGCCCCCCGCCGACCCCGGCCGCGAGGCCAGCCAGATCGCCCGCCTCCGCCAGCTCGCCGAGAACGCCAAGCTCGACCCCGCGTTCGCCGAGAAGCTCCTGAATTTCATCATCGCCGAGGTCATCCGCCACCACGAGACCATCGCCGCCGACCAGGACGACTAGGCGCAGGCCAGCCCCGCCGGCCCGCACGCCGGGACCGCGGGCCCACACGCCCGGACCACCCGCCCGCACGCCGGGACCGCCGGCCCGCACGCCGGGGGGACCACCCGGGCCCGCACGCCGGAACCACCCGGCCCGCCGAGACCCGGACCCACCCCGGGGCCCCTGCCGTCAAGGGGGCCCTTTCGGGCAGCATGGGGGCCATGTCCGTACTGACGCGCGACGAAGCGCAGACCCGAGCCCGGTTCCTCGACGTACAGCGGTACTCCATCGCACTCGACCTCACCACCGGCGACGACACCTTCGACTCCACCACCGTCATCGCCTTCACCGCGCACACCGCCGGTGACACGTTCGTGGAACTGAAACCGGCCGAACTCCGCTCCGCCACGCTCGACGGACAGCCCCTCGACCCCGCCCTCCTCGACGGCAACCGCCTGCCGCTCACCGCCCTCACCGAGGGCCCCCACGAACTCCGCGTCGACGCCGCCATGCGCTACTCCCGCACCGGCGAGGGCATGCACCGCTTCACCGACCCCACCGACGGCGAGACGTACGTCTACACCCAGCTCTTCCTCGACGACGTCCAGCGCGTCTTCGCGGCCTTCGACCAGCCCGACCTCAAGGCCCGCTTCGACATCGAGGTCACCGCACCCCGCAACTGGACCGTCCTCGCCAACGGCATCACCGAGCGCACCGCCGACCGCGAGGACGGCGCCGGCACCTGGCGCGCCGCCACCACCCCCCTCATCTCCACCTACCTCGCCGCCGTCGCCGCCGGCCCCTGGCACAGCATCCGCACCGAGCACGCCGGCCTGCCCTTCGGCATCCACTGCCGCCGCTCCCTCGCCCCCCACCTCGACGCCGACGCCGACGAGATCCTCGGCATCACCAAGGACTGCTTCGACCGCTACCACGAGAAGTTCACCGAGCCCTACCCCTTCGACTCGTACGACCAGGCCTTCGTCCCCGAGTTCAACGCCGGCGCCATGGAGAACCCTGGACTCGTCACCTTCCGCGACGAGTTCGTCTACCGCTCCGCCGTCACCGACACCGAACGCCAGACCCGCGCCATGGTCATCGCCCACGAGATGGCCCACATGTGGTTCGGCGACCTCGTCACCCTCCGCTGGTGGGACGACATCTGGCTCAACGAGTCCTTCGCCGAGTACATGGGCTACCAGACCCTCACCGAAGCCACCCGCTTCACCGACACCTGGACCGACTTCGGCGTCTCCCGCAAGGCCTGGGGCTACGACGCCGACCAGCGACCCTCCACCCACCCCGTCGCCCCCGACCCCGACGCCGTCCCCGACACCGCCTCCGCCCTCCTCAACTTCGACGGCATCTCCTACGCCAAGGGCGCCTCCGCCCTCCGCCAGCTCGTCGCCTGGCTCGGCGAAGCCGACTTCCTCGCCGGCATCAACACCCACTTCGCCCGCCACAAGTTCGGCAACGCCTCCCTCGCCGACTTCGTCGACTCCCTCGCCGCCTCCACCGACCGCGACGTCCACACCTGGGCCGACACCTGGCTCCGCACCACCGGCGTCGACACCCTCACCCCCCGCGTCGACGAACGCGACGGCGGCTGGACCCTCACCGTCGGCCACCAGGGCTCCCGCCCCCACCACATCACCGTCGGCACCTACGACGACGTACCCGGCGCACCCGGCCGCCTCGAACTCCGCGACCGCCTCGGCGTCGACGTACCCACCGGCGAGGTCATCTCCGCACTCGGCCGCCGCCCCGCCCTCATCGTCCTCAACGACGGCGACCTCAGCTACGCCAAAGTCCGCCTCGACCCCGCCTCCTGGGACACCACCCTGCGCGCCCTCTCCGGCATCCCCGACCCCCTCACCCGGGCCGTGGTCTGGAACGCCGCCCGCGACATGGTCCGCGACGGCGAACTCGCCCCCCTCGCCTACCTCGAAGCCGCCCGCGCGCACCTCCCCGGCGAAACCGACCTCGCCCTCGTCCAGGGCGTCCTCGCCTTCGCCCACACCCACATCGCCGACCGGTACGTCACCCCCGCCGAGCGGCCCGTAGCCCTCGCCACCATCACCGGCATCTGCCGCGACCTGATCCGCCGCACCGAGGACGGCGACAACCCCGGCCTCCGCCTCGCCGCCGTACGCGCCTTCATCGGCGCCGCCACCCAGCCCGACACCATCGCCGCCTGGCTCGCCGACGGCACCGTCCCCGGCGGCCCCGAACTCGACCCCGAGCTGCGCTGGCGCATCCTCGCGCGCCTCTCCGTACTCGGCGCCGTCGGTGAGACCGACATCGCCGCCGAACTCGACCGCGACCCCAGCGCCGCCGGCCAGGAAGGCGCCGCCCGCTGCCGCGCCGCACTCCCCGACCCCGAGGCCAAGGCCGCCGCCTGGCAGCGCATGTTCGCCGACGACTCCCTCTCCAACTACCTCTTCACCGCCACCGCCCAGGGCTTCTGGCAGCCCGAACAGGCCGACCTCACCCGCGACCATGTCACCCGCTACTACGCCGACGCCGTCGCCCTCGCCGACCGCCGCGGCCCCGCCATGGCCGAAGCCGCCGGCCGCCACGCCTTCCCCGTCCACGCCGTCGACACCCAAGCCCTCGAAGCGGGCCGCACCTGCCTGAAGGACACCGACCTCATCCCCGCGCTGCGCCGCAAGCTCGTCGACCAGCTCGACGACCTCGCCCGCGCCCTCCGCATCCGCGAATCCGTCTGACCCCCCGGGGCCCCGGCCCGCAACCCTGGCCGGCCCCCAGCCCGCGCCGCCCCCCACCGGCCCGGCCCCGGCACCGGCCGGGGGCGCGGCCCAACCCCGCCCCTGGGTCCGGCGACCGCCCCGGCGTGTCCGGCCCCGTCCCGGTGGGTCCGGACCCCGGCCCCGCAGGTTCGGGCCCCCGGTGGGTCCCGCCCCGCCCCGATGGGTTCGGACCGCGGCCCCGCAGGTTCGGGCCCCAGCCCGGCGGGTCGGGGCCCGGCCCGGGGGGTGCGGTCCCCGACCCGGGTCCGGGTCCCGGCCCGGTGGGTCCGCTGCGCTGGCCCTGCCGGTTACCAGTCCCGCGCCGGCACGGACACAGGCCGGGTGCGGTCGGTTGGCGCAGCGAGACAGATCCCCTACCCGCCCTTTCTCCGTTTCCCGGGGCTGCCCCCGGCCCCCACCGGGGCTGCGCCCGGGCCCCCACCGGGGCTGCGCCCGGGCCCCCACCGGGGCTGCGCCCCGGGGACACGGCCGCCTCCGTCCCCGGCACGGGCATCCGCGAGCCGTGCGGCCGCTGGGGTACGGCCGCCTCCGTCCCCGGCACCGGCATTCGTAACCGCACCGCCCCCGGGGTACGGCCGCCTCCGTCCCCGGCACGGGCATCCACGAGCCGTACGGCCCCCGGGGCACGGCCGCCCACGCGCCGGCACAGGGGAACAACACCGCCCCGCCCCCGGGGCACGGCCGCACCCCCCACCTACCCCCCGGCACAGGCGGCCGTGCCCGGCATCCGGGACGCCGGGCGGCACCGGTTACCCCGACCGGGGTGCCCTCGTTGGGCTGACCGGAGGAGAGTCCCCGCCCCGGTCCGACCCGGAGGAACCCCCATGCCCGCCCCCCTCGCCGGAGGCCCCGCCGGCCCCGCAGCCCTGCGCCCCCTCCTCGACACCGTCCTCACCGCCCTCGAAGAAGGCGCCCGCGCCCGCCGCGGCCCCCTCCCCGCCGGCGGACCCGACACCGTCGCCCACCGCGTACGGGCCGCCCTGGGCGACGTACTCCCCGACCACGGCACCGGCGACCACGAGGCCCTCACCACCCTCGTCCGCGCCCTCACCGAAGGCGCCGCCGACCCCGCCCACCCCCACTGCCTCGCCCACCTGCACTGCCCCCCGCTCGCCGTCGCCACCGCCGCCGACCTCGCCGCCACCGCCCTCAACCCCTCCCTCGACTCCTGGGACCAGGCCCCCGCCGCCTCCGAGATCGAAACCCTCGTCACCCGCACCCTCGCCCACGAAATCCTCCGCACCCCCACCGCCGACGCCCTCGTCACCACCGGCGGCACCGAAGCCAACCAACTCGCGCTCCTCCTCGCCCGCGAACGCCACACCGCACCCGTGCAGCTCGTCCACGGAGCCAACGCCCACCACTCCCTGCCCCGCGCCACCTGGCTCCTCGGCATGCCCCGCCCCCACACCCTCCCCACCCCCCACGGCACCCTCGACCCCCACACCCTCGACCGCGCCCTCAGAGAAACCCCCGGCCCCCACCTCGTCGCCGCCACCGCCGGCACCACCGACGCCGGCCTCATCGACCCCCTCGACGCGATCGCCGCCGTCTGCGCCCGCCACCACGCCGAACTCCACATCGACGCCGCCTACGGCGGCCTCCTCGCCCTCAGCCCCACCCACCGGCACCGGCTCGCCGGCCTCGAACACGCCACCACCCTCACCCTCGACCTGCACAAACTCGGCTGGCAGCCCGTCGCCGCAGGCCTCCTCGCCGTCCCCGACCCCACCCTCCTCACCCCCCTCGCCTACCAGGCCGACTACCTCAACGCCGACGACGACACCGAAGCCGGCCTCCCCGACCTCCTCGGCCGCTCACTCCGCACCACCCGCCGCCCCGACATCCTCAAGATCGCCACCACCCTCCGCGCCCTCGGCCGCGACGGACTCACCGACCTCATCGACCGCACCTGCGCCACCGCGCACCGCCTCGCCGCACTCCTCGAAGCCCACCCCCGCTTCGAACTCCACGCCCCGCCCACCATCGGCACCGTGCTCTTCCGGCCCGTCGGCGCCACCGACGACGACCTCGCCGCCCTCCGCCGGAGCCTCCTCCACCACGGCCGCGCCGTCCTCGGCCGCGCCACCGCAGACGGCCGCCTCTGGCTCAAGGCCACCCTGCTCAACCCGCACACCACCGAGGGCGACCTCGAAGACCTCCTCACACTCCTGGACCTCCCGGAAGGCAGCACCCACCCATGACCGGCCCGATGACCGCCACCGCCCAGCCCGAAGCCCCCCATGACCTCGTCGGAATCGGCATCGGCCCCGCCAACCTCTCCCTCGCCGCCCTCGCCCACGGACTCCCGCACACCAACGGCACCCGGCCGCTCTCCACCGCCTTCTACGACCAGCGCCGCGACTTCCGCTGGCACCCCGGCCTCCTCATCGACGGCGCCACCCTCCAGGTCCCCTTCCTCGCCGACCTCGTCACCCTCGCCGACCCCGCCAGCCCCTGGTCCTTCCTCCGCTGGCTCCGCCACAAGGAACGCCTCTTCCCCTTCTACTTCGCCGAGAAGTTCCACATCCAGCGCGCCGAATACGACGCCTACTGCCGCTGGGTCGCCGACAGCCTCCCCGGCCTCCACTTCGGCCACCAGGTCGACGCCGTCCGCTGGAACCCCGAACGCGCCCTCTTCGAAGTCGACTTCACCCAGATCGACCCCGACGGCGAAGCCGAAGCCCTCGGCCGCACCTACACCCGCAACCTCGCCCTCGGCATCGGCACCGCCCCCCACGTCCCCGAACCCCTCAAGCCCCTCGCCGACGCACCCACCGTCCCCGTCATCCACTCCGGCGCCTACCTCGACCACCGCACCCGCGTCCTCGGCGCCGACCACATCACCGTCATCGGCTCCGGCCAGTCCGGCGCCGAAATCTTCCTCGACCTCCTCCGCGCCCGCCCCGCCGGCCGCGAACGCCTCACCTGGCTCGCCCGCACCCCCGCCTTCGCCCCCATGGAGTACTCCAAGCTCGGCCTCGAACACTTCACCCCCGACTACACCCGCTACTTCCACGCCCTCCCCGAACACGTCCGCGACCACCTCGTCCCCGCCCAATGGCAACTCCACAAGGGCATCGACTCCGACACCATCGCCGCCATCCACGAAGAGCTCTACCGCCGCACCCTCCACGGCGGCTGGCCCGACGTCGTCCTCACCCCCGGCGTCACCGTCCGCACCGCAGGACGCATCGCCACCACCAAGATCGAACTCCACCTCGAACACACCCAGCAGGGCACCCGCACCCGCCTCACCACCGACGCCGTCATCCTCGCCACCGGCTACCGCGAACGCCCCCTCGCCGGCCTCCTCGCCGGCCTCGACCCCTACCTCCGCAAGGACGCCACCGGCCGCCCCCGCATCGACGCCGACTACCGCATGCTCCTCGACCGCACCATCACCGCCACCGGCTGCCACATCTACGTACAGAACGGCGAACGCCACACCCACGGCGTCGGCGCCCCCGACCTCGGCCTCGCCGCCTGGCGCAGCGCCCGCATCCTCAACACCCTCACCGGAACCGACCCCTACCCCCTCCCCGAACGCACCGCCTTCACCACCTTCGGCCTCCAAACACGAGAGCAGCCCCGCCCGCACACCGCGGGGGAGCTGCTCCCACTCGTCGAACACCCGTGACGGCCGCACCGCCCGGGCCACCGGACCCCTAGAACACCGGCACACCCGCCCGCGTCAGCTTCCAGTCCACCGAAGCGAACTGCGCCGGGTCCACCGTCCCCTTCGCCTTCACCCACGAAATGATCGTGTTCCGGATCTCGTCCGAGTTCGCCCACAGCTGCCGGGCCCCCGGCACGTGCGGGAAGTTCCCGCCGCCCGACGCCCGGTAGTTGTTCACCGCCAGCACGAACTGCGCCGCCGGATCCACCGGCTGCCCCTGGAACGACAGCCCCACGATCCGCGAACCCTTCGGCTGCGCCACGTCGATCTCGTACGACAGCCCGTACACCGCGTCGTAGTTGTAGTCCGGCGTCCCCTCCGCGTTCGTCAGCTTCGCCGGGTCCACCACCTCACCCGGCGCCGTCTGCACGTAGTACTTCGCCGAGTACTCCAGGTAGTCCTTCAGCTGCGCACCCGTCAGCAGCCGCGCCTCCAGCGTGTTCTCGAACGGGTACAGCCCCGCCGCGTCCCGGATCGTCACCTGACCCGCCGGAATCGACGCCGTACGCGAGAAGCACGACGCCTGCGACAGCACCGGCAGCGCGGCGAACTCCGTACCCGCCAGCGCCGCCCGCACCGTGTCCGCCTGCACGTGGTTGATCAGATCGATGATCGGAACGTCCTTCACCGGCCCCTCCGCCGCCGACATCGCCTGCGTCGACGTACCGATCACCTGGTTCACGTACGCCACGACCTTGGCGTGCTCGTCCGACAGCAGCTTCGTGATCTTCGGGTCCTCCGGCACCGTGTTGGAGTTCAGCACCTGCGCCGACACCTTCTCCACCGACCAGCGGCCCCGCTCGAAGACCAGCTCGAAGTCGAACAGCGTCAGCCGCTGCCCCCACTTCAGCGGCTCCGACAGCACGACCTCCTTGCCCGTCTCCTTGTTCCTCACCCGGTACTCCGGGATCTCCGTGTGCGCGTGACCCACCAGGATCGCGTCGATCCCCGGCACCTGCTCCGCCACCAGACCCGCCGCGTTCTCGATGTACGGCAGCTGGTCACCGTACGACGACGTACCGCTCGAACCCGAATGCGCCGACACGATCACCACGTCCGCACCCATCGAACGCAGCCGCGGCACGAACTTCGCCGCCTGCTCCTCCAGACCCGGGAACACCATCTTCCCCTGCACGTTCTGCTTGTCCCAGATCGCGATCCCCGGATTCGTCAGACCCAGCACCGCCACCTTCACGTCCCGCCCGCACGGCGTCCGCAGCCGGTGCATGCTGTACGGCGCGAACGCCGGCCGCAGCGACTTCGCATCCAGCGCGTTCGCCCCCAGCAGCGGGAAATCACACTGCTCCTCGAACTTCCGCAGCACCGGTATGCCGTAGTTGAACTCGTGGTTCCCCAGCGCCGCCGCGTCATAGCCGATCGCATTCATCGCCTGCGCCATCGGGTGCACCGGACCACGCCGCGCCGTGATCGGGTCCACCTTCGCGTAGTAGTACGACAGCTGCGTGCCCTGGATCGTGTCACCCGCATCGATCAGCAGCGTATTGCCCCGCCCCTTCGCCGCCCGGACCTGCTCCACCAGCGTCGAGATCTTCGCCAGGCCCACGTCGTTGTGCGCCTTGTCGTCGAACTCCTTGTCCGTGAAGTAGTCCCAGTTGAAGACATTCCCGTGCAGATCGGTCGTCCCCATCACCGTGAACGCGTACCGCTTCACCGGACGGCCCGCCGGCACCTGCTCGGCGGCGGAAGCGGAAACGGCCGGACCGGCCAGGGCCACCGCCGCGCCCGTGGCGGCCGAAGTGCCCAGGAACGTCCTGCGATCGAACGGCATGTCTTCTCCCTCGTGAGGCAACGCAATGCGCGTAGATAACGCGCGTAGATTCTGGCCCACGCCAACCGCACGCAACACCCCCGCCAGGTTGCGATCCGATGACCACCCCACACACCCGCCCTCCCACCCCCGACGGTGCGACAGTGGACCGCATGACCGACCAGGACGCCACGCCCCAGCCCTACGGAACCCCCCAAGTCCCGCGCGTCGCCGTCCGCGGCGAAGCCCAACTCGAAGTCGACCCCGAAATCGCCCGCATCGGCATCAGCGTCAGCGCCCGCGGCACCGACCGCCGCAGCGCCCTCGACGACCTCACCCGCCGCAACACCGCCGTACTCGACCTCGTCAAGAGCTACGGCGACGCCGTCGAAAAACTCGAAACCGGCGCCTTCTCCATCACCCCCGAACTCACCCGCCACGGCCGCGGCGAACGCATCCGCGCCTACCACGGCCGCGTCCACACCACCGCCGAACTCGCCGACTTCACCGCACTCGGCGAACTCACCACCCGCCTCGCCGACCTCGAACTCACCCACGTCGACGGACCCTGGTGGGCCCTCCGCCCCGACTCCCCGGCCCACGGACAAGCCCGCAAACAAGCCGTACTCGAAGCCGTCCAACGCGCCCGCGAATACGCCAACGCCCTCGGCGCCCAACTCGCCGCCCTCGTCGAACTCGCCGACCTCGGCGCCGACGACGCCCGCCCCGTCGCCATGGCCGCCGCCCCCGCCGGCCGCTTCCGCACCATGGCCTTCGGCGCCGCCGAAGCAGAACCCCCGCCCGCCCTCGACCTCGAACCCCAGCGCCAGACCGTCTACGCCTCCGTCAACGCACGCTTCACCATGACCCCGCCGGCACTCTGACGGCCCGGCCCACAGGCCCGCGGGGGTGCTCATCAGAGCACCCCCGCGCCCATTCAACAATTGTCAACAGCCTTTCACTCAAAGGTTGTTGAGCAGACATCAGGACCCCCCTTCCTACCGCCCGGTAGGGCATACGCTCGACCCATGCGCCGAGCGAAAATCGTCTGCACCCTGGGCCCCGCAACCGACTCGTACGAGCAGATCAAAGCCCTCGTAGAAGCCGGAATGGACATCGCCCGCCTCAACCTCAGCCACGGCACCTACGCCGAACACGAGGAGCGCTACCAACGCGTCCGCAAGGCCTCCGACGAAACCGGCCGCAGCGTCGGAATCCTCGCCGACCTTCAAGGCCCGAAGATCCGCCTCGGCCGCTTCACCGAAGGCCCCGTACTCCTTGAACGCGGCGACGAATTCACCATCACCACCGCCGACGTCCCCGGCGACCGCCACACCTGCGGCACCACCTACAAAGGCCTCGCCACCGACGTCACCCCCGGCGAACGCATCCTCGTCGACGACGGCCGCGTCAGCCTCGAAGTCACCACCGTCGACGGCCCCCGCGTCCACACCCGCGTCATCGAAGGCGGCATGGTCAGCGACCACAAGGGACTCAACCTCCCCGGCGTCGCCGTCTCCGTCCCCGCCCTCTCCGAAAAAGACATCGACGACCTGCGCTGGGCGCTGCGCACCGGAGCCGACGTCATCGCCCTCTCCTTCGTCCGCACCGGACGCGACATCGACGACGTCCACCGCATCATGGACGAAGAAGGCCGACGCCTCCCCGTCATCGCAAAGATCGAAAAGCCCCAGGCCGTCGAAAACATCGACGACATCGTCGCCGCCTTCGACGGCATCATGGTCGCCCGCGGCGACCTCGGCGTCGAAATGCCCCTCGAACAAGTCCCCATCGTCCAGAAGCGCGCCGTCAAACTCGCCAAGCGCAACGCCAAACCCGTCATCGTCGCCACCCAGATGCTCGACTCGATGATCGACAACAGCCGCCCCACCCGCGCAGAAGCCTCCGACGTCGCCAACGCCGTCCTCGACGGCACCGACGCCGTCATGCTCTCCGGCGAAACCAGCGTCGGCAAATACCCCGTCGACACCGTCCGCACCATGGCCAAAATCGTCGAAGCCGCAGAAGAAGACGTACTCGCCAAGGGCCTCCCCCCACTCACCGAACGCAGCAAACCCCGCACCCAAGGCGGCGCCGTCGCCCGCGCAGCAGCCGAAATCGGCGACTTCCTCAACGCCAAATTCCTCGTCGCCTTCACCCAGAGCGGCGACACCGTCCGCCGCCTCTCCCGCTACCGCTCACCCATCCCCCTCCTCGCCTTCACCCCCGACCCCGCCACCCGCTCCCAGCTCAACCTCACCTGGGGCGTCGAAACCTTCCTCGGCCCCCACGTCGACTCCACCGACGCCATGGTCGCCCAAGTAGACGAAGAACTCCTCCGCATCGGCCGCTGCGCACCCGGAGACACCGTCGTCATCACCGCCGGCTCCCCGCCCGGCGTCCCCGGCTCCACCAACCTCGTCCGCGTCCACCACATCGGCGACCCCGTCTGACGCCACACCGCGCACCGCCCCACACCACCACGGCCCGGCCGAGCACCCCTCGGACCGGGCCGCACCGTTTCCCCCCGGTAGGCCCCACAGGCCACCAACACCCAATTGGCCCACCCCCACCCGCCCCACAGCCCACTAACCTCCCGCCATGCGTTTCCACCTCGTCAACGCCTTCACCGACCGCCCCTTCAGCGGCAACCCCGCCGGCGTCCTCCTCCTCCCACCCGGCACCTGGCCCCAGGACGCCTGGATGCAGAACATCGCCGCCGAAATCAACCACCCCGAAACCGCCTTCGCCCTCCCCACCCACAGCCCCACCGACTGGGCCATCCGCTGGTTCACCCCCACCGTCGAAGCCACCCTCTGCGGCCACGCCACCCTCGCCACCGCCCACACACTCCGCACCACCCACCACCTCGACGGCACCGTCCGCTTCACCAGCAACCACCACGGCACCCTCACCACCCACGCCGACGCCGACGGCACCATCACCCTCGACTTCCCCGCTGCCCCCACCACCCAGACCCCCGCGCCCGACGGACTGGACGCGGCCCTCCGCACCATCCCCGGCCCCACCTACCGCACCGGCCCCCTCGGCGACCTCCTCGTCCACCTCACCGACGAAAAAGCCGTACGCCACCTCACCCCCGACCTCGACGCCATCGCCGCCCTCACCACCCGCGAAGGCATCCGCGGCATCATCGTCACCGCCCTCGCCCAGGACCCCACCCGCGGCTACGACTTCGTCTCCCGCTTCTTCGCCCCCGCCAACGGCATCCCCGAAGACCCGGTCACCGGCAGCGCCCACACCGCCCTCGCCCCCCACTGGGCCGCCCGCCTCGACCGCACCACCCTCACCGGCCTCCAGGCCTCCCCCCGCACCGGCCTCGTCCACACCGCCGTACGCCGCGACCGCGTCGAACTCACCGGCCGCGCCGTGACGATCCTCGAAGGCACCCTGCACGCCTAGTACTTCGGCCCGATGTGCGCATCCATGAGCGCCACCGACGCCTTCCGGGCCACGGACACGTTGAACGGATCGCTGCCGCGCGCCAGCACCGTCCACTCCACCCCGACCTTGGTCAGCGTGTCGGTGCAGAGCTTCCGGATGTCGTCCGACTTGTTCGTGAAGAAGTACCGCGGGTACTCGTAGCGCTTGCGCTCGCCGCCGACCATGCGGGTGGTCCAGTTGGTGATCCGGCAGCCGTCCGAGTGGATGAGCCCGCGGATGAACTCCCACGGGTACTCGTCCACGATGTCCTGCTGCCAGGGTTCGAGCGCGATCCGGCGCTCATGCTTCTTGCCGGGCCCGTGCTGAGGGAACATGCAGGGCAGATGCTTGAAGTAGACCTTGATGTTCTTGGCGCCGGGAGTCGCCACCCGGCAGGTCGCGTTGTGCGGAAACACCGCGCGCAGTGCGTTCTCCGCCGCGTCCTGGATGCCAGGCCAGGAGTTGTCGAGCGTAATCATGAGACTGGGCACCTTGTGCTTCACGTAGTGGCTGATGTGCCCATCGCCCAGGTAGAGGCCCAGCACGTAGGCATAGGCCGAAAGGTCAAGGCCCCGCTCGTCGCAACGGGGGCATAGCAGTGAGGGGCGTATCGCCACGGGCTCGCCGCGCTTCGCACGGTCCACGTGCTTCCAGTAGCTGATGGTCCCCAGGGGGACACCGAGGTGGCGGGCGACGTCGGCGTTCTTCGTGCCGGCACGGAGCAGAGAGATGGCTGTTTGGCGTACCTCAAGGCTGTGAAACTCCATGGCGCCACTCTGCGTGATGAGATCTCACTGAGTGCAGCAAAAAGCGGACGTTCATGCGAAGGTGAACGTCCGCTTTGCTGAGAGGTGCCGGGTATGGGATTCGAACCCACACGTCCTCACGGACAGAGGTGTTTGAGACCTCCGCGTCAGCCAGTTGCGCCAACCCGGCAAGGTTGCTGGTCGGAGTGTACCCGGTGACCGAGTACACCATCAGCTAGGTAGGCTCATTCCAGCAGCACTGCCCCGCAACGAGGAGCCTCCGTGACCGCCGAGAACGAGCCGTCGACCACCCCCGTCGACGCCGACCAGTCGCATGTTCCGCCGCTGACGACCCGTGTCGTCATCGCCGAGGACGAGGCGCTGATCCGGCTCGACCTCAAAGAGATGCTGGAGGAGGAGGGGTACTCCGTCGTCGGCGAGGCCGGGGACGGGCAGACGGCCGTGGAGCTCGCGCGCGAGCACCGGCCGGACCTCGTGATCCTCGATGTGAAGATGCCGGTCCTGGACGGGATCTCCGCCGCGGAGAAGATCGCCGGGGAGTCCATCGCGCCCGTGCTGATGCTGACCGCGTTCTCGCAGCGCGACCTCGTCGAGCGGGCCCGGGACGCCGGTGCGATGGCGTACCTGGTGAAGCCGTTCAGCAAGAGCGACGTGGTGCCGGCCATCGAGATGGCGGTGTCGCGGTTCGCGGAGCTGAAGGCGCTGGAGAAGGAGGTCGCGGACCTCTCGCAGCGGCTGGAGACGCGGAAGCTGGTGGACCGGGCGAAGAGCGTGCTGCAGACGCAGTACGGGCTGTCCGAGCCGGCGGCGTTCCGGTGGATCCAGAAGACGTCGATGGACCGGCGCATGTCGATGCAGCAGGTCGCGGAGGCGGTCATCGAGGACGCCGAGGAGAAGAAGGCCGCGAAGGGCCAGTAGGGCCGTTCGTACGCACGCGAAGGCCGCCGCGGAGATCGTTCCGGGGCGGCCTTCGGCGTGCGCGGGAGCACAGACGCCCGAAGGCCCGCCTCCCCCCGAGGGGAGGCGGGCCTTCGGAGTGCCGGGGCCGGGTCAGTCCTCGCCGAGGTACGCCTTGCGGACGTCCTCGTTGACCAGCAGGTCGCGGCCGGGGCCGGAGAGGACGATCTTGCCGATCTCCATGACGTGGCCCTGGTCGGCCAGGGACAGCGCGGCCTGGGCGTTCTGCTCGACCAGGAGGATGGTCGTGCCGGCGGCCTTGAGCTCGGAGATGGTGGCCATGATCTTCTGCATCATGATCGGGGAGAGGCCCATGGAGGGCTCGTCGAGCATGAGGAGCTTGGGCTGCGACATGAGGGCGCGGCCCATGGCGAGCATCTGCTGCTCGCCGCCGGAGAGGGTGCCGGCGGCCTGCTTGCGGCGCTCTCCCAGGATCGGGAAGAGGTCGTAGGCGCGCTGGACGTCCTTCTGGATGCCGTCCTTGTCCTTGCGGAGGAAGGCGCCGAGGAGGAGGTTGTCCTCGATCGACATGCGCGGGAAGATGTGCCGCCCCTCGGGGGAGTGGGCGAGTCCGAGCGAGACGATGTCGTGGGCGGGGACCTTCTTGAGGCTCTTGCCGTTGAACTTGATCTGGCCGCCCTTGGGCTTGATGAGCCCGGAGAGGGTGCGCAGGGTGGTCGTCTTGCCGGCGCCGTTGGTGCCGATGAGGGTGACGATCTGGCCGGCCTCGACGCTGAAGGAGATGCCCTTCACGGCCTCGATCTTGCCGTAGGCGACCCTGAGGTCTTCGACCTCGAGCAGTGCGGTCACTTGGCGTCTCCGTCCGTGCTGGTGGTGCTCTCCTCGGTGGCCTCGGCCTGGGGGGCGTCGGTCTCCGGGGCGTCGGCGGTGTCGGCCTCGGGGGCTTCGTCCGCGGTGGTGTCGGCTTCCGTGGTGTCGGCTGCCGCGGTTTCCTCGGTGGGGGCCTCGAAGGGCTCGCCGAGGTAGGCGGCGATGACGCGCTCGTCGCTCTGGACCTCGGTGGCGGTGCCTTCGATGAGCTTCTGGCCCTGGACGAGGCAGGCGACGCGGTCGCAGAGGTTGAAGATGAAGCGCATGTCGTGCTCGATCACGAGGATCGCGATGCCCTTGTCCCGGATGGCGAAGATGAGTTCTTCGGCCGCGCGGGTCTCCTGCGGGTTCATGCCGGCGGTGGGCTCGTCGAGGAGCAGGAGGCCGGGCTCGCTGGCGAGGGCGCGGGCGATTTCGAGCTTGCGCTGTTCGCCGTAGGGGAGGTTGCGGGCGAGGTGGTCGGCCTTGTGGGCGAGTCCGATGAACTCGAGGAGTTCGAGGGCCTTCTCGCGGCTGGCGGCTTCTTCCTTGTGGAAGCCGGGCAGGCGGAGGAGGGCGGACCAGAGGCCTTCCTTGGTGCGGGTGTGGCGTCCGACGAGGACGTTTTCCAGGACCGTCATATTGTTGAAGAGACGGATGTTCTGGAAGGTGCGGGCGATGCCGGCCGCGGTGACCTTGAAGGACTTGGGCGGCAGGACCGTGCCCTTGTACCGGACCTGGCCTTCGGTGGGGATGTAGAGGCCGGTGAGGCAGTTGAAGAAGGTGGTCTTGCCGGCGCCGTTGGGGCCGATGAGTCCGACGATCTCGCCGCTCTTGACGGTGAGGTCCACGTTGTTGACGGCGGTGAGGCCGCCGAACCGCATGGTGACTCCGCTGGCGTCGAGGACGGTCTCGCCGGTGGCGGCGGCGGGGGTCTCGGTGGTCGTCGTCATGGTCAGGCCCCTGCCTTGCTGAGGTCTGCGGACTTCTCGTCGAGCTCGTTCTCGTGGAATTCGAGCTGGCGGCGCCGGTTGGGGATGAGGCCTTCGGGGCGGAAGCGCATCAGGAGGATGAGCGCGAGGCCGAAGGCGAAGAGCTGGTACTCACCCATGAACTGGAGCTTGTTCGGGATGAGGAAGAGCAGGGCTCCGCCGACGAGGGGTCCGCTGATGGTTCCCATGCCGCCGAGGACGACGGCCGCGAGGAGGAAGGCCGAGTTCGGCGGGACGGCGTTGGCGAAGGTGTACTGCTCGGGGGTGACGGTGTAGGTCACGTGGGCCTGGACGGCTCCGGCGAGGCCGGCGAGGGCGGCGCCGAGGGCGAAGGCGATGAGCTTGACGCGGAAGCCGTTGATGCCCATGGCTTCGGCGGCGGTCTCGTCCTCGCGGATGGCGACCCAGGAGCGGCCGATGCGGGACTCGGCGCTGCGCCGGAAGACCAGCACGACGACGAGGGTCACGATCAGCATGAGGAAGAAGTAGTTGGCGAAGCGGCCGATCGTGAAGCCGGCGATGGTGTGCTCGGCGCCGAAGTCGAATCCGAGGATGTCGAGGTTCGGGATCGAGGAGATGCCGTTGGAGCCGTTGGTGATGTCGGGGCCGGAGGTGCCGTCGGTGTTGTTGACGGCGATGCGGAAGATCTCTCCGAAGCCGAGGGTCACGATGGCGAGGTAGTCGCCGCGGAGCCGCAGGGTCGGGGCGCCGATGAGGACGCCGAAGATCATGGATGCGGCGGCGCCGATGAGGATGGCCTGCCAGAAGGGGAGGTGGACTCCGAAGGGGGACGACGGGGAGCCGGAGACCATGGCGGCGGCGTAGGCGCCGACGCCGAGGAAGGCGACGTATCCGAGGTCGAGGAGGCCGACCAGGCCGACGACGATGTTGAGGCCCAGGGCGACGGTGGCGAAGATCAGGATGTTGACGCCGATGGTCGCGTACTGGTCGTCGGTCTGGGTGAAGGGGAAGGCGGCGGCGGCGGCGAAGCCGCCGACCATGGCGACGTTGCGGTGGGTCGCGGCGATGGCGGAGACGCGGCCGATGAGGCCGGCCTTGTTGATCGCTGCGAAGCCGAGGCACGCGGTGATGAGGAAGCCGATGAAGAGTTCGTCGTACTCGGTGCCGATGCCGTAGGTGAAGACGGCGAGGCCGAGGGCGAGTACGCCGGTGAGGATGAGGATCTCGGCGTAGGCCGGGAGCCGCTTCATGGCGGGGGCGGTGCCGGTGGCGAAGCCGGCCTTGACGACGGTCCAGCGGTTGCCGAGGTCGTGCTTGAACTTGTCGAAGCCGCTGTCGTCGGGGTCGGCCGCGTCGGTCTCGGGGTGCTCGAAGGGGAGCGCGAGGGCGCCGACGAGGGCGATGAGGGTGGCGCCGAGGGCGATGAAGCCGCCGGGCTCGAGGTTGACGAGGCCGCCGAGGGTGTTGCTGATGGCGAAGGCGGTGTACCAGGCGGTGGCGAAGGCGGCGAGGGCGGCGAGCTTGATGGCTGCGTCTGCTCCGGCCGGGGTGAGCCAGCGGAGGCCCTTGACTCCGTAGGAGGAGAGGGAGAAGAGCAGGGTGAGCAGGCCGCCGACGAGGACGAGCCACTGGAGGCCGCCGGGGTAGCCGTAGACGGTGAGGTCGCCGGGGAAGGCGTCGGTCCAGGTCCAGGCGAGGAAGGCGGAGACGGTGGTGAGGGCGCCGCCGGCGGTGGCGAGGAGACGGGCGGTCTTCTCGTTGATGCCGATGAGGCCGCGGTGTCCGCCGTCGGACGGGGCGGTGACGACGTCGATGGTCTCAGTGGTCATTGGTGATCACGCCCTGTCCGCCACGCGCTCGCCCAGCAGGCCCTGGGGCCGGAAGAGGAGCACGAGGATGAGGAGTACGAACGCCCAGACGTCGGCCCAGGCCTGGCCGCCGAGCTGCTGCATGCCGGGGATGTGGGCGATGTAGGCGGTGGCCATGGTCTCGGCGAGGCCCAGGACGAGGCCGCCGATCATGGCGCCGTAGATGTTGCCGATGCCGCCGAGGACGGCGGCGGTGAAGGCCTTGAGGCCGAGCAGGAAGCCCATCTTGAAGTTGACTTCGCCGTACTTGAGGCCGTAGGCGACGGCGCCGACGGCGGCGAAGGCCGCGCCGAGGGCGAACGCGACCACGATGATGCGGTCGGTGTTGATGCCCATGAGCTTGGCGGTGTCCGGGTCCTGCGCGGTGGCCTGCATGCCGCGTCCGGTGCGGGTCTTCATGACGAACCAGCCGAGGACGACCATGCAGACGGGGGCGGCGATCAGCAGGAAGACGTCACCGGTCTGGATGGTGATGCTGCCGATGTGGAAGGGGCCGCCGGGGATTTCGGGGAAGACTCGGGAGGACTTCGCCTCGGGGTACCAGGCCCAGACCGCCTGCTGGAGGGCGAGGGAGAGGCCGATGGCGGTGATGAGCGGGGCGAGTCGGGGTGCGTTGCGCAGGGGGCGGTAGGCGAACCGTTCCGCCGCTACGGCGATGGTGGTGGCGACGGCGATCGCGCCTATGAGCATGAGGGGCAGGGCGACCCACATGGTGGTGCCCGAGGGGAGCATCAGCCAGACCGTGAGGGCTCCGAACCCGCCGGTCATGAAGATCTCGCCGTGGGCGAAGTTGATGAGCTGGACGATGCCGTAGACCATTGTGTAGCCAATGGCGACGAGCCCGTACATGGATCCCAGTAGCAGGCCGTTGACCAGCTGTTGCGGCAGTTCGTGCACCGCAGGTCCTCCGAGTCTTTCGACGGATGTGACACCGCGCGGGGCGCTAGGTGTGCGCGCCCCGCGCGGCAGGTGTGGTGATCGGAGAGGGTCAGCCGGCGAAGGTGCCGGACTCGACGGCCTTCCAGGCGTCGCCCTCGTACTTGTAGACGGTGAGCTGCTTGTTGGTCGCGTCACCGAACTCGTCGAACGAGACCTTGCCGGTCACGCCGTCGAAGGAGACCTTGCCGGTGGCCTCGAGGACCTTGGCGCGGGCGTCCTGCGGGAGCTTGCCGTTGTTGGCGTCGACGACGGCCTTGACGGCCTCGATGATCGCCCAGGCGGAGTCGTAGGAGTAGCCGCCGTAGGCCTCGTAGGCCTCCTTGAAGCCGGCCTTCTTGTAGTTCTCGACGAACTCCTTGGCCGAGGGCAGGGTCTCGACCGGGGCGCCGACGGAGGTGGCGAGGTCGCCCTGGCCCTCCTTGCCGGAGAGCTTGATGAAGTCGCCGGAGTAGATGCCGTCGCCGCCGACCAGCGGGATGGCCGCGCCGGCCTTCTTGATCTGCTTGGAGAGCGGGCCGGCCGCGGGGTACTCGCCGCCGTAGTAGACGACGTCGGCGCCGGAGCTCTTGACCTGGGTGGCGACCGCGGAGAAGTCCTTGGTGTCGGGGTTCACGTGGGCCTCGCCGGCGACCTGGCCGCCGAGCTTGGTGAACTCCTGCTTGAAGGTGGCGGCCAGGCCGGCGCCGTAGGTCTTCTTGTCGTCGATCAGGAAGACCTTCTTCTTGCCCGCCTTGTTGAAGAGGTACTGCGCGGCGAACGGGCCCTGGATGGCGTCCGTGGTCGCGGTGCGGAAGTACGACTTGTAGGGGCGGAGCTTCTCGCCGGTGTTCCACTTCGGTCCCTGGGTCAGGGCCGGGTTGGTGTTGGCGGGCGAGATCTGGACGAGCTTGGCGTCGTCGAAGACCTTCTGCATGGACTCCGAGACGGAGGAGTTCAGCGGGCCGACGACACCGAGGACGTCCTTGTTGGCGACGAGCTTGGTGGCGTTCTGCTGGCCGGAGGACGGCTGCGCCTGGTCGTCGTAGGCCTCGATCTTGAAGGTGACGCCCTTGACGTACTTCTTGGCGTTGGCCTGCTGGACGGCCAGGTCGACCGAGTTGCGGATGCCGAGGCCGAGGGCCGACAGGTCGCCGGTGGTCGGGGAGTCGACACCGATGACGACCGTGGTGCCGCCGGAGCCGGCGTCGCCGCTGCCGCCCTTGTCATCGCGCGAGCCACAGGCGGTGAGCGTGAGGGCACCCGCGGCGAGTGCGGCCGTCACGGCAATGAGAGAACGCTGACGCACGATCAGTCCTTTCCAGGCACGGCGTCCCCCACGGGACGCGCCGAGTCGAAACGCGGAACCGAACTGGGTGGAATCCGGTGGTCGCGGTGACTGGCCGTGACTCTAGGCGGCTGATCGGGAGATATGGAGGGCTCGGGCCAAGGCTGTGACGCTCTTGTTATGCCACGGCGTAATACATAGCGGAACTTGGCGGGTGGAACGGGGGAATTCCGGCCGGTTCGTCTTGTCCGCATGCTGAGAAGGGGCAGGACTGTCATGCGGTTTGGGTCCTGACAGTGCAGGACTGTAGCGAGTTTTGGTCATGACGTCTCCGGGGTGCCCTTGTCTCGATCTTCGGGACATGTGCCGATCAGTGACCTGGAGAGTTCTCGTGCATATCGGTCACCGAGGATGTAACTGTGCTGCTCATTCGGCCCGCCATTACTGAGGGTTACCTCAAGAAAAGGGAGCCCTGCATTCCGTGCTACATGCACGCAATCCCTGACCCGAATCAGCACAACAACCTCACGGACCTCACCCTTGACCACGGTGATCGGTGAGGCGGGGGCGGTCGTCACGCTGAGTGCTGCCGACGGCTGTCCGATCCGGTGGACGGTCACCGGCGGGCCGGCCGTCGTGCGGAGGGTGACGGTGAAGGCGAAGTCCGCCGCGGGGCCGGCCGGCCGCACCGGGGCCCCGTACCGCACGGAGAACACCTGTGAGGGGTGCGGGGGCGGCGCGGGGGGCTCCGGATCTGGCCTGATCGCGTACAGATAGGCGCCGGATCCGGCCAGGGCGAGGACGCCGGTCAGGGCCAGGGCGGCCCGCCGCCGGCGGCCCAGGGGGCCGCGGGTGCGCGCGGGCGGGCGGCGGGCCGGGGACGCGTCCCAGGTGTCCTCGCCGGGTTCCAGGGGGCCGATGCCGCTCATTGCCAGGGGCCGCCGCTGGGGGTGCCGTGCCGGTACCGGTCGGCGCAGCCGCGCCGGGCCTGCTCGCCGGCGGCCAGGTGGGCCGCCGCGGTGTCCCCGGGCGGGCGGACGGCCCGGGCGGCGGCGAGGGCGGCGCGCAGGATCTCGTACTGGCCGCCGGAGAGGCCCATCTCCTGGTAGTCGAAGTGCGCGTGCGGGCCGCCGTCGAGGATGCGGGCGGCCCAGTACGAGACCAGGTGGACGCACAGCTCCCGCGGGGTGGTCGGGGCGGGGGCCGGAGCGGCGGCGGAGCGGGCGGCGGGGCCCGTCGGGGAGCCCGGGCCCGCGGGGGAGCCCGGGGTGGTGCAGGAGGCGAGGACGGCGGCACACAGCGCCAGGGCGGCGGAGGCCCGTGCGGTGCGCTTCGTGGGTGCGCCCCGTGGCGCCCGTACCACTCCCATGCGGGGAAGGTAGTGGGGCGCCCCGGGGTGGGACAACGCCCTGTCTCAGCCCGGCTGTTGCGAGTTCGTGTCGCGGAGCAGGCAGGTGAGGCGGGCGGTGCAGACCCGCTTGTCCTGCTCGTCCGTGATGACGATTTCGTACGTGGCGGTGGAGCGGCCGCGGTGGACGGGGGTGGCGACGCCGGTGACCAGGCCGGACCGGGCGCCGCGGTGGTGCGTGCAGTTGAGGTCCACGCCGACGGCGATCTTGTTGATGCCGCCGTGCAGCATGGAGCCGACGGAGCCGAGGGTCTCGGCGAGCACGGCGGAGGCGCCGCCGTGGAGGAGCCCGTAGGGCTGGGTGTTGCCCTCGACGGGCATGGTGCCGACGACCCGGTCGGCCGAGGCCTCCAGGATGCGGATGTCCATGCGCTCGCCGAGGTGTCCGGCGGAGAAGAGGGCGGGCAGGTCGATGCCCAACGCGGCGTACTCGTCGAGGACTTCCTGCGGGAACTTCACGGCGTGCTGTTCGCCCATGGGGACGGCTCCGTTTCGTAAACGACCGTTAACGCCCTCTTCATATCACCCGACTGAGCGGATGCTCAGTCATGGGGATCACGTTCCCGCGTCCGCGCCGGTCAGCCGGCCGGCTCGAAGCGGACGACCACCGACTTGCTGGCCGGGGTGTTGCTGGTGTCCGCGGTGGAGTCCAGGGGCACCAGCACGTTCGTCTCCGGGTAGTACGCCGCCGCGCAGCCCCGCGCGGTCGGGTAGTGCACCACGCGGAAGCCGGGGGCGCGGCGCTCGACGCCGTCGTTCCACTCCGAGACCAGGTCGGTGTAGGCGCCGTCGGCCAGGCCCAGGGCGGCCGCGTCGTCGGGGTGGACGAGGACCACGCGGCGGCCGCCCTTGATGCCGCGGTAGCGGTCGTCGAGGCCGTAGATCGTGGTGTTGTACTGGTCGTGGGAGCGCAGGGTCTGGAGCAGCAGGCGGCCCTCGGGGACCCGGGGGTACTCGACGGGGGCGGCGGTGAAGTTCGCCTTGCCGGTCCTGGTCGGGAAGCGCCGCTCGTCGCGGGGGGCGTGCGGGAGGACGAAGCCCTCGGGGCGGGCGGCGCGGGCGTTGAAGTCCTCGAAGCCGGGGACGACCCGGGAGATCCGGTCGCGGATGGTGCCGTAGTCCCGCTCGAAGTCCTCCCACGGGGTGCGGGAGGCGTCGCCGAGGACGGCGCGCGCCATGCGGGCCACGATGGCGGGCTCGGACAGCAGGTGGGGGCTCGCGGGGGTGAGGTTGCCGCGGGAGGCGTGGACCATGCCCATGGAGTCCTCGACGGTGACGAACTGCTTGCCGGCCGCCTGGACGTCCTTGTCGGTGCGGCCGAGGGTGGGCAGGATCAGGGCGCGCCGGCCGGTGACCGCGTGGGAGCGGTTGAGCTTGGTGGAGACGTGGACGGTGAGGGCCGCGTTGCGCATGGCGGCCTCGGTGACGTCGGTGTCGGGGGTGGCGCCGACGAAGTTGCCGCCCATGGCGAAGAAGACCTTGGCCTCGCCGTCGCGCAGGGCCTGGATGGAGCGGACCACGTCGAAGCCGTGGTGGCGGGGCGAGGTGATGCCGAATTCGCGGTCGAGGGCGTCGAGGAAGGCCGGTGCGGGGCGCTCGAAGATGCCCATGGTGCGGTCGCCCTGGACGTTGGAGTGGCCGCGCACCGGGCACACGCCGGCGCCGGGGCGGCCGATGTTGCCGCGGAGCAGCAGGAGGTTGACGACCTCGCGGATGGTGGGGACGGCGTGCTTGTGCTGGGTGAGGCCCATGGCCCAGCAGACGATGGTGCGCTTGGAGTCGAGGACCATGCGCAGGGCCTGCTCGATCTCGGGGCGGGTGAGGCCGGTGGCGGTGAGCGTCTCGTCCCAGTCGGCCTTGGCGGCGGCCGCGGCGAGTTCCTCGTAGCCGTGGGTGTGCTCGCGGATGAACAGTTCGTCGGTGGCGCCGGGGGTCTCGATGACCAGCTTGTTGAGGAGGCGGAAGAGGGCCTGGTCGCCGCCGATGCGGATCTGGAGGAAGAGGTCGTTGAGCGCCGCGCCGCGGAGCATGCCGAGGGGGGTCTGGGGGTTCTTGAAGCGTTCCAGGCCGGCCTCGGGCAGCGGGTTCACCGAGATGATCTTCGCGCCGGCGGCCTTGGCCTTCTCCAGGGCCGACAGCATGCGGGGGTGGTTGGTGCCGGGGTTCTGGCCGGCGACGATGATCAGGTCGGCCTGGTGGAGGTCCTCCAGGGAGACGCTGCCCTTGCCGATGCCGATGGTCTCGGTGAGCGCGGAGCCCGAGGACTCGTGGCACATGTTCGAGCAGTCGGGCAGGTTGTTGGTGCCGAACTCGCGGGCGAACAGCTGGAGGAGGAACGCGGCCTCGTTGCTGGTGCGGCCGGAGGTGTAGAAGAGGGCCTCGTCGGGGGAGGAGAGGGCGCGCAGTTCCTCGGCGATGATCGCGAAGGCGCGCTCCCAGGTGACGGCCTCGTACCGGTCGGCGCCCTCGGGGAGGTACATGGGCTGGGTGATGCGGCCCTGCTGGCCGAGCCAGTAGCCGGAGCGGCCGGCGAGGTCGGCGAGGGGGTGGGCGGCGAAGAAGTCGGGGGTGACCCGGCGCAGGGTGGCCTCCTCGGCCACGGCCTTGGCGCCGTTCTCGCAGAACTCGGCGGTGTGCCGCTTGTCGCCCTCGGGCCAGGCGCAGCCGGGGCAGTCGAACCCGTCCTTCTGGTTGACCTTGAGGAGGGTGCGGGCGGTCCGTGCGACGCCCATCTGCGCCTGGGCGATCCGCAGCGTGTGGCCGATGGCGGGGAGGCCGGCGGCGGCGTGCTTGGGGGGCGCGACCTGCGGCGCGTCCTGTACCGGATCACCTGCGGGCGGCTTGGTGGCCATGTCGCTCCCCTTTGAGCATGCGTCGCGCGTTCTCGTACACCTCCGATCCTGTCACGGCCGCCGGGGGCGGGGAGCGACGGCATTGTCGGTGGGGCCGACTAGGCTCGGGGGCGTGGCAGAGACAGCATCGAAGCAGACCGACCAGACGACAGCGGAGCAGCGCCCGCGCCTGATGCTCATGGACGGGCACTCCCTGGCGTACCGCGCGTTC
Source organism: Streptomyces sp. NPDC101118 (assembly GCF_044759445.1). Classification (NCBI taxonomy): domain Bacteria; kingdom Bacillati; phylum Actinomycetota; class Actinomycetes; order Kitasatosporales; family Streptomycetaceae; genus Streptomyces; species Streptomyces sp. NPDC101118. The sequence continues at coordinate 488,962 of NZ_JBIVZG010000003.1, forward strand.
TTCGCGCTGCCGGCGGAGAACTTCACGACCGCGACCGGCCAGCCGACCAACGCCATCTATGGTTTCGCGTCGATGCTGGCGAACACGCTGCGCGACGAGGCGCCCACGCACTTCGCGGTGGCGTTCGACGTGTCGCGCAAGACGTGGCGTTCGCAGGAGTTCCCCGAGTACAAGGCGAACCGCTCGAAGACCCCGGACGAGTTCAAGGGGCAGGTCGAGCTGATCGGCGAGCTGCTCGACGCGATGGCCGTGCCGCGGTTCGCGGTGGACGGCTTCGAGGCCGACGACGTGATCGCGACGCTGGCGACGCAGGCGGAGGCGGCGGGCTTCGAAGTCCTGATCGTCACGGGCGACCGGGACTCGTTCCAGCTGGTGTCGGAGCACACCACCGTGCTGTACCCGACCAAGGGCGTCTCCGAGCTGACCCGCTTCACCCCGGAGAAGGTCCAGGAGAAGTACGGGCTGACGCCGTCGCAGTACCCCGACTTCGCGGCCCTGCGCGGCGACCCGTCCGACAACCTCCCCGGCATCCCGGGCGTCGGCGAGAAGACCGCCGCGAAGTGGATCAACCAGTTCGGCTCGTTCGCGGAGCTGGTGGAGCGGGCCGAGGAGGTCAAGGGCAAGGCCGGGCAGAACTTCCGGGACCACCTGGAGTCGGTGAAGCTCAACCGCGTGCTGACCGAGATGGTCCGCGACGTGGAGCTGGGCCGCACCCCCGCGGACCTGGAGCGGCTGCCGTACGACCGCAAGGCCGTCACGGGCGTCCTGGACGTCCTGGAGATCCGGAACGCGTCGCTGCGCGAGCGGCTGCTGGCCGTGGACCCGGGCGCCGCCGAGGAGCAGGCGCCGGCGCCGGCCGCCGGGGTCGAGCTGGACGCCAGCGTGCTGGGCGCCGGCGAGCTGGCCCCGTGGCTCGCGGCCCACTCCTCCGGTCCGCTCGGCGTCGCGACGGTCGACGCATGGGGCCTGGGCACGGGCAGCGTCTCCGAGGTCGCGCTGGCCGCGGCCGGCGGTGCCGCGGCCTGGTTCGACCCGTCGCGGCTGGACGAGGCCGACGAGCGGGCCTTCGCCGGGTGGATCTCCGACCCGTCCCGGCTGAAGGTCATGCACAACGCCAAGGGCGCGATGCGGGTCTTCCCCGAGCACGGCTGGACGGTGGCCGGCGTCTCCATGGACACCGCGCTCGCCGCTTACCTCGTCAAGCCCGGCCGGCGCTCCTTCGCGCTGGACGTGCTGTCGGTCGAGTACCTGGGCCGGGAGCTCCAGCCGGCCGCCGCCGACGGCCAGCTGGCCTTCGGCGCCGACGAGTCGGCCGAGGCCGAGGCGCTGATGGCGCAGGCGCGTGCCGTGCTCGACCTGGGCGACGCCTTCGCCGAGAAGCTCGGGCAGGCCGGCGCGGCCGAGCTGCTGCACGACGTGGAGCTCCCCACCTCCGAGCTGCTGGCCCGGATGGAGCGGCACGGCATCGCGGCCGACCGCGACCACCTGGAGGCCATGGAGCGGCAGTTCGCCGACGCCGTGCAGCAGGCCGTCAAGGAGGCCCACGCCACCGTCGGCCACGAGTTCAACCTCGGCTCGCCCAAGCAGCTCCAGGAGGTGTTCTTCGGCGAACTGGGCCTGCCCAAGACGAAGAAGACCAAGACCGGCTACACCACCGACGCCGACGCGCTGGCCTGGCTGGCGCAGCAGACCGACCACGAACTCCCCGTGATCATGCTGCGGCACCGGGAGCAGGCGCGGCTGCGCTCCACGGTCGAGGGCCTGATCAAGACGATCGCCGCCGACGGCCGGGTGCACACCACCTTCAGCCAGACGGTCGCCGCCACCGGACGCCTGTCCTCGACCGACCCGAACCTGCAGAACGTGCCGGTGCGCACCGACGAGGGCCGGGCCATCCGCCGCGGCTTCGTCGTCGGCGAAGGCTTCGAGTCGCTGATGACGGCCGACTACAGCCAGATCGAGCTGCGCGTGATGGCGCACCTCTCCGAGGACGAGGGCCTGATCGAGGCCTTCAACTCCGGCGAGGACCTGCACACCACCGTCGCCTCCCAGGTGTTCGGCGTCGAGCGGACCGCCGTCGACGCCGAGATGCGCCGCAAGATCAAGGCGATGTCGTACGGCCTGGCGTACGGGCTGTCGGCGTTCGGCCTCTCGCAGCAGCTGAACATCGAGCCCGCCGAGGCGCGCGGCCTGATGGACACCTTCTTCGAGCGGTTCGGCGGGGTCCGGGACTACCTCCAGCGCGTGGTCGACGAGGCCCGCGCCACCGGCTACACGGCCACCATGCTGGGCCGCCGCCGCTACCTCCCGGACCTCAACAGCGACAACCGCCAGCGCCGCGAGGCCGCCGAGCGGATGGCGCTCAACGCCCCCATCCAGGGCACCGCGGCCGACATCGTCAAGGTCGCGATGGTCCGGGTGGACCGTGCGCTGGCCGAGGCGGGGCTGAAGTCCCGGCTGCTCCTCCAGGTGCACGACGAAATCGTGCTGGAGATCGCCCCGGGCGAGGCGGCCGCGACTGAGAAGATCGTCCGGCGGGAAATGGCGGCCGCCGCCGACCTCCGCGCCCCCCTGGACGTGTCGGTCGGCGTCGGCACCGACTGGGAGTCCGCCGCGCACTGACCCGCACCCGGGCCGCGTCGGGCGCCCGTGTCCTCAGCGGTACGAGGACACGGGCGTCCGCGCGTCCGGCCCCGTCGGCGTCCGGTCGCCCCGGTGGCGCAGCCGCACCAGCAGCGCGTACACCGGCAGCGCCAGGAGCAGCCCGGTGCCCGCGCCGAAGCAGATCGTCGGGATGATGTCGAACGGCGAGTGCACCGCGTCGAAGTACGTGAACCAGCGCGCCACCCGCTGCGCGACCCCCGCGGCCACCGCCGCGCCCAGCAGCGCGAACGCGCCGGCCCGCTCGCCCCGCCCGAGCACCGGCACCGCCGCCGGCGCGGCCCCGCCCGGCAGCCGCCGCAGCGCGCCCGCCACGAACCAGGCGAGGACGGCCAGCGCCACCGCGGAACTGCCGTACTGCACGTACAGGTAGAAGGGGAAGCCGGCCACCACCGCGGTCAGCCACGGCAGCGCGTCCGTGCCGAACCGGTCCAGGTGCGTGAAGGCGTCCCACACCACGTGCGTGAGCGAGCCGATCACGGCCGAGACCCAGAACCACAGGACGAGCCGCACCCGCGAGGGTGCCGCCCGCCAGTCCTCGCCCCGCACCAGCCGGTACACCCGGCCCCGCGCCCGGCCCGGCAGCAGCGCGACCAGGGGCTCCCGCAGCAGCAGCCACCCCCCGACCAGCGCGGCCGTGACCACGGCGTCCAGGGTCAGCACGCCCGGCAGCGAGTGCGTGAAGGTCCCGAACCCCATCGCCCCGGGCACCGCGCTCGCCGCGAAGTACGTCATGTCGGGCGCGAACGACCCGGCCACCAGGGCCGAGGCCAGCAGCGGCCCCCGCCCCCGGCCCGAGCGGCGGATGCCCGGCAGCACGGCGGCCGCGTGGCTGAGCGTGAACGGCATGGACCAACTCCCTCAGTGATCACCGGCCCTTCCAGTATGAGCGCGGGAGGCGTGGCCGGCGGGTTCGCCCAGGGGTACGACGGTGATCACCGGCCGACGGGTTCTCATCTTCACCCCGCGTTGCTACGGTGCCCCAGCCCTGACGCTGTATCAGATTCCGGAGGCACCGCCATGCGCGCACTCCTCGCCGCCGCCATCGGGCTGGCCGCCGCGCTGGCGCTCGCCTTCGGCGTCGCCGCCGTCGGCTCGCCCGAGGGCACGACCTCGCCGAAACCGCTGCTCACCACCGTGCCCAAGGCCCCCGGACAGTAGGAAGAGGACCCCGTCATGCGACGCAGAGCGAGCCTCGTCCTGCTGGCACTCGCCGTGTTCTGCGCGGCCCTCGCGCCCCTGATGCGCTGGTACCTCTTCCCGCGCCTCGCCAAGATCCCGCCGAGCCAGTACCAGGAGGTGGTCCTGGAGGCGGAGCCCGCCACCCTCCTCGACTACGGCACCCTCCAGCCCAAGAAGGTCCCGAAGATCACCATCGTGCAGACCCTCAAGGGCAACGTCGAGCGCTCCCGCGAGATCGAGGCCAGCGCCGGCCGCGACGTCGTCGTCTGGGACTCCCTCTCCCACGTGGTCGGCCCCGACGGCAAGATGGTGTCCCAGATCCCCGAGCGCTACATCTTCGACGCCCACACCCAGGACCCCGTCCACGCCACCGGCGAGATGGTCGACGGCGACCCGGTCAGGCGCGAGGGCGTCGAGTTCAAGTTCCCCTTCTTCACCGAGCCCCGCGACTACCTGTACTTCGACGCGCAGACCCGCACCTCCGCGCCCATCCACTACGTGGGCCCCCGCACGTTCCGCGGCATGGACGTCTACTACTTCGAGCAGACGATCCCCTGGACCAAGGTGCCCTTCCCCAAGAAGATGCCGATCCCCGGCATCGACCCCGCCGCCATCGAGTCCGCCATGGGCACCTCCCGCTGGTACACCACCAAGCGCATGTTCTGGGTCGACCCGGTCACCGGCGCCCCGGTCAACGGCGAGGAGGTCCACACCGAGGAACTGCGCGGCGGCCAGCTCGCCGGCAACGCCCCGGACCAGCGGCTCGTGGTCTTCGACGGGCACGTGAAGATGCGCGAGGACTACGTCAGGCACACCGTCGACCTGGTCGCCGAGAACCGGACGATGGTCCTCACCCTGCACACCTACGCGCCCGCCGGGCTGGCGCTCGCCGGAGCCGGCCTCCTCGCGCTCGCCCTCTGGCTGGAGGCCCGCGCCCGGCGCGGCCGGTCCGAGGACCCCGCCGGGACCCACGGCCGCGCCGGCGAAGGACTCGTCAGCGCCTGAGGCGGGCGTTGGTGTGCCGGGTGGGCTCGGCCGTCGCCGGGTCCTCCGGCCACGGGTGCTTCGGGTAGCGCCCCCGCAGCTCGGCCCGCACCGCGCGGTAGCCCTCACGCCAGAAGGACGCCAGGTCCGCCGTGACCGCCGCCGGGCGCCCGGCCGGCGACAGCAGGTGCACCAGCACCGGCACCCCCGCCACCCGCGGCGTCTCCGCCAGCCCGAACAGCTCCTGAAGCTTCACCGCAAGCACCGGCTGCTCCGGCCCGTAGTCCACCCGGATCCGCGAGCCGCTGGGCACCTCGATCCGCTCCGGGGCCAGCGCGTCCAGCCGCCCGGCCTCCCCGGTCGCCCACGGCAGCAGCCGGGACACCGCCTGGCCCGCGTCGATCCGGCCCAGGTCCGCACGCCGCCGGGCCCGGGACAGCTCCGGCTCCAGCCACTCCTCCGCCCGGTCCAGCAGGGCCCCGTCCGACACGTCGGGCCACGGCTCCCCGAGGGTGCGGTGCAGGAACGCCAGCCGCTGCCGCAGCGCCCGCGAGTCGTCGGTCCAGCGCAGCAGCCCCGGGCCCTCGGACCGCAGCCCGTCCAGCAGGGCCGCCCGTACGAGACCCGGATCGGCGTCCCGCAGGGGGCGTACGGTCAGCTCGACCGCGCCCAGCCGGTCCACGCGCCGGGCGACCACGTCCCCGGCCTCCCAGTGCACCTCCTCGCCCGCCGCCGACAGGTGCGCGGCCGCGGTACGGGCGGTCTCCTCGTCCAGTACGGCCGCCAGCCGCACCCGCGCGTCAGCCGACCCCGCACCGCGGTCGGCCACCGCCACCGCCAGCCAGGCACTCGTCCGCAGCCGCGAACCCTCCCCGAGGACCGCGCCGGTGCCGGACACCATCAGGTACTGGCCCGCGGTACGCGCCCGGGCCACCCGCTCGGGGAAGGCCAGCGCCGCGACCAGCCCGGCCACGTGGTCGTCGGCCGCCCCGGCCGGCACCCCGCCGGCAGCGCGCCCCGCGCCGCCCGCGGACCCCGCGGCGGCAGCGCGCCCGGCTGTGGCGGCCGTTCCCCGCGCCGTCCCGGCCGCGGAACCCGCACCGGCCCCGGAGGATCCCGCCCCGGCCGCGTCCCCGGCCGCCGCCGCCTCCGCCGTCCTGGCCAGGCGCTTCGCCTCCGCGCGCCAGCGCGCCCCGTACGCGTCGGTGCCGGCGCGGGCCGCGCGCCACGCGGCGGTCAGGTCGTCCCCGTAATCCCGCGGCGGCTCCTCGCTCAGCAGGGCCACCACCTCCGCCACCCGGCGAGCGGACTCCCGCGACCCGCCCAGCTCCGCCGGCCCGTCGAGCAGTGCCCGCGCCAGCCGGGGGTGCACCCCGGCCCGCGACATGGCCGTGCCCCGGCGGGTCACCCGGCCCGCCGCGTCGAGGGCGCCGAGGGAGGTCAGGGAGGTACGCGCGGCCGCCATCGCCCCGGCCGGCGGCGGGTCGAGCAGCGCCAGACCGGCCGCCTCGGGATCACCCCAGCACGCCGCCTGGAGCGCGAAGGCGGTCAGGTCGGCCAGCCGGATCTCCGGCGCGGGGAACAGCGGCAGCCGGCCGTGCTCCGCCTCGGCCCAGCAGCGGTACACCGAGCCCGGCGCCTCACGCCCGGCACGCCCCGCGCGCTGGCGGGCCGCCGCCTGCGAGGCCCGTACGGTCGTCAGCGCGCCCAGCCCGCGGGCGTGGTCCACCCGCGGCTCGCGCGCCAGCCCGGAGTCGACCACCACCCGCACGCCCGGCACGGTCAGGGATGACTCCGCCACGGAGGTCGCCAGGATCACCCGGCGCCGCCCCGCGCCACCGGCCAGCACCGCGTCCTGCACCGCGCCCGGCGCCCGGCCGTGCACCTGCAGCACCTCGGCGTCCACCCCGGCCAGCAGCCCCGCCACCCGCGCGATCTCCCCGACCCCCGGCAGGAAGCACAGCAGGTCACCGGACCGCTCCGCCAGCGCCCTGCGCACCGTGGCCGCCACGTGCGCCAGCTGCGCCGGGTCCACCCGCATCCCGTGCGGGGGCCGGACCGGCCCGGATGGGGGAGCCCACACCACCTCCACGGGGTACGCCGTACCGGCGGCCTCCACCACGGGCGCGTCCCCCAGCAGCCGCGCCCAGCCGGCGGCGTCGGTGGTCGCCGACGCGGCCACCAGCCGCAGCTCCGGCCGCAGCGCGGCCCGTACGTCCAGCAGGAACGCGGCGACGGTGTCGGCGTCCAGGTGCCGCTCGTGGCACTCGTCCAGCACCACCACGTCCACGCCGGACAGTTCCTGGTCCCGCTGCAGCCGCTGGAGCAGCACCCCGGTGGTGACCACCTCGACCCGGGTGTCCCGCCCCACCACGCGCTCCCCGCGCACGCTGAAGCCCACCGAGCCGCCCACGCCCTCGCCCAGCAGCCAGGCCATCCGGCGGGCCGCCGCGCGGGCCGCGATCCGGCGGGGCTCGGCCACCACCACGCGGCGCGGCGCAGCACCCCCCACCAGCCCCGCCAGCACCAGCGGCACCAGCGTCGTCTTGCCGGTCCCCGGCGGCGCGCACAGCACGGCCGTGCCGTGCGCGTCCAGCGCGGCGGTCAGCGCCGGCACGGCCTCCCGTACCGGCAGCGCGTCGAGCGCGTCCCCCCGCACCAAGGTCAGGCCTTCTCGCAGACGAAGACCGCGGTGCCCGGGATCAGGTTGCCGCGCAGCGGGGACCAGCCGCCCCACTCCTGCGTGTTCCACGCCGGCCACTCGGGCTCCACCAGGTCCACCAGGCGGAAGCCGCCCGCGGTGATCTCCCGGACCCGGTCGCCCAGGGTGCGGTGGTGCTCGACGTACACGGCGCGGCCCTGCTCGTCCTGCTCGACGTACGGGGTGCGGTCGAAGTACGAGGCGGCGACGGACAGGCCCTCTGGGCCCGGCTCGTCGGGGAACGCCCAGCGGATCGGGTGGGTGACGGAGAAGACCCAGCGGCCGCCCGGGCGCAGTACCCGGTGCACCTCGCGGAAGACCTTCACCGGGTCGGCCACGAACGGGACGGCGCCGTACGCGGAGCACGCGAGGTCGAAGGAGCCGTCGCGGAAGGGCAGCGCGCCGGCGTCCGCCTCGACCAGCGGCACCGCACCGCCGTCGATCCGCAGCGAGTGCTGGAGCTGCCGGTGGGAGAGGTCCAGGGCCACCGGGCGGGCGCCCTGGGCGGCCAGCCAGCGGGAGCACTGGGCCGCGCCCGCGCCGATCTCCAGGACGGCGAGGCCCTTGAGGGAGGAGGCGGGGCCCAGCAGGGCGGCGTCCGCCTCGTCCAGGCCCTCCGGACCCCAGACGAAGCGGTCGTCGCCCAGGAAGCCGCCGTGCTCGCTCTGGTACTCGTCCGCGTTCCGGTCCCACCAGCCGCGGCTGGCGCTGCTGCTCTCCGCGTCGTCCGCGTCACGGCGCGTGGCCGCGGCGTCGTCGTATGCGTCACCTTCGGCGTCGTACACGCCTTCGGCGATGTCGTCCTCTTGGTTCATCGGGCCCGTCGTCGTAGTCTTCGCAAACAGCTGGACGGCTTGTCTGCACAGAAGTTGTGCCGGGAGTGCGGTGTTGCGCCCCGGGTGTCCGCCTTCGCGCATTGACCCTGCCCGGCTGCCCCCGTATGCTACAAGTTGCGCTGCGAGCCTGCGCTCCTCAGACCTAGCAGGCTGCGCTCGCATCTGTTGCAACCCCTCGGTTTTCGAGACCCTCCACGTTCCGTGGATCCAGGGCCTCCTTGGCTGTCCGGCTTACGCAGACGCGACAACGGCTCCCGGCGTAGCAGTACCTACGACTTCATGTCCGTACCGGAGCCCTTTCCCACATGACGAGCAGCACCGAGACCACCGCCACCACTCCGCAGGTTGCGGTCAACGACATCGGTAACGAGGAAGCCTTCCTCGCCGCGATCGACGAGACGATCAAGTACTTCAACGACGGCGACATCGTCGACGGCGTCATCGTGAAGGTCGACCGGGACGAGGTCCTGCTCGACATCGGCTACAAGACCGAAGGCGTCATCCCGAGCCGCGAGCTCTCGATCAAGCACGACGTCGACCCGAACGAGGTCGTCAAGGTCGGCGACGAGATCGAGGCCCTGGTTCTCCAGAAGGAGGACAAGGAAGGCCGCCTGATCCTCTCGAAGAAGCGTGCCCAGTACGAGCGCGCCTGGGGCACCATCGAGAAGATCAAGGAAGAGGACGGCATCGTCACCGGTACCGTCATCGAGGTCGTCAAGGGTGGTCTCATCCTCGACATCGGCCTCCGCGGCTTCCTCCCGGCCTCCCTGGTCGAGATGCGCCGTGTCCGCGACCTCCAGCCCTACGTGGGCAAGGAGCTCGAGGCCAAGATCATCGAGCTGGACAAGAACCGCAACAACGTGGTCCTGTCCCGCCGCGCCTGGCTCGAGCAGACCCAGTCCGAGGTCCGCCAGACGTTCCTCACCACCCTGCAGAAGGGTCAGGTCCGCTCCGGCGTCGTCTCCTCGATCGTCAACTTCGGTGCCTTCGTGGACCTGGGTGGCGTCGACGGTCTGGTCCACGTTTCCGAGCTGTCCTGGAAGCACATCGACCACCCGTCCGAGGTCGTCGAGGTCGGCCAGGAGGTCACCGTCGAGGTTCTCGACGTGGACATGGACCGCGAGCGCGTCTCCCTGTCGCTGAAGGCGACCCAGGAGGACCCGTGGCAGCAGTTCGCCCGTACCCACCAGATCGGCCAGGTCGTCCCGGGTAAGGTCACGAAGCTGGTTCCGTTCGGTGCGTTCGTCCGCGTGGACGAGGGCATCGAGGGTCTGGTCCACATCTCCGAGCTGGCCGAGCGTCACGTGGAGATCCCGGAGCAGGTCGTCCAGGTCAACGACGAGATCTTCGTCAAGGTCATCGACATCGACCTCGAGCGTCGTCGCATCAGCCTCTCGCTGAAGCAGGCCAACGAGTCCTTCGGTGCCGACCCGGCCTCGGTCGAGTTCGACCCGACCCTGTACGGCATGGCCGCGTCCTACGACGACCAGGGCAACTACATCTACCCCGAGGGCTTCGACCCCGAGACCAACGACTGGCTCGAGGGCTTCGAGAAGCAGCGCGAGGAGTGGGAGCGCCAGTACGCCGAGGCGCAGGTCCGCTTCGAGCAGCACCAGGCGCAGGTCATCAAGAGCCGCGAGGCCGACGCCGCTGCCGCCGCCGAGGGTGGCGAGGCCCCGGCCGGTGCCGGTGCCGGTGCCGTCTCCGGTGGTTCGTACTCCTCGGAGTCGGACGACACCGCGGGCGCCCTGGCCTCCGACGAGGCCCTGGCCGCGCTCCGCGAGAAGCTGGCCGGCGGCCAGAGCTGATCGCAGCGCAGCCGCACGGTCGCTGACCGGAAGCTGAAACGGTAAGGCCCGTCCCCTCCGGGGGGCGGGCCTTACCGCGTTTCCGGGGCGGGGAATGGTCACGGCTGTACGGACGTTCTTCGCTGTGAACGCGAGGAGGAGTGGTAACCGTGCTTGATCCGCAGGATTTGTACGAGTGGGACGCCAAGGGCCTGGCGGTGGTCGACCTGGCACTCACGCAGGACTCCGCCGGACTGGTCATGCTCTACCACTTCGACGGGTACATCGACGCAGGCGAGACCGGCGAGCAGATCGTCGAGCGGCTGCTCGACACCCTGCCGCACCAGGTCGTCGCCCGCTTCGACGCCGACCGGCTGGTCGACTACCGGGCCCGCCGCCCGCTGCTCACCTTCCAGCGCGACCGCTGGACCGCCTTCGACGCCCCCACGCTGGACGTCCGGCTGGTCCAGGACGCCACCGGGGCGCCGTTCCTGCTGCTCTCCGGCCCCGAGCCGGACGTGGAGTGGGAGCGCTTCGCCAAGGCCGTGCAGCAGGTCGTCGAGCGGCTCGGCGTACGGCTCTCCGTGAACTTCCACGGCATCCCCATGGGCGTGCCGCACACCCGTCCGGTCGGCCTCACGCCGCACGGCAACCGCACCGACCTCATGCCGGGCCACACCAGCCCGTTCGACGAGGCGCAGGTGCCCGGCAGCGCGGAGTCGCTGCTGGAGTACCGCCTCGCGCAGGCCGGCCACGACGTCCTGGGCGTCGCCGCGCACGTACCGCACTACATCGCCCGCTCCCCGTACCCGGACGCCGCGCTGACCGCCCTGGAGGCGATCACGGCGGCGACCGGTCTGGTGCTGCCGGGCGTCGCGCACGCGCTGCGCACCGAGGCGCACCGGACGCAGACGGAGATCGACCGGCAGATCCGGGAGGGCGACGACGAGCTGGTCGCGCTGGTGCAGGGCCTGGAGCACCAGTACGACGCGGCGGCGGGTGCCGAGACCCGCGGCAACATGATCGCCGAGCCCGCCGAGATCCCGTCGGCGGACGAGATCGGACGGGAGTTCGAGCGCTTCCTCGCGGAGCGGGAGGGCGACGGCTGACGGACGGCGACGGCCGGCGGGGGGCGGCGGGGTGGATCCGGGGTGTCGCCGGGGTGGAACCCCGGGTTCCTCCGGGGCCGGGCGGGGTTTCCGGTGGCCGCCCTGGGGTGTCCCGGGCCGTCGGTCTAAGCTGCCGCCCATGCTGAAAGTGGGCCTGACGGGCGGAATCGGTGCCGGCAAGAGCGAGGTCTCGCGGCTGCTGGCGGGGTACGGGGCGGTGGTCGTCGACGCGGACCGGATCGCGCGGGAGGTCGTGGAGCCCGGTACGCCGGGTCTCGCGGCGATCGTCGAGGCCTTCGGGGAGTCGGTGCTGGCCCCGGACGGCAGCCTGGACCGGCCGAAGCTCGGCTCGGTGGTCTTCGCCGACCAGGACAAGCTCCGTACGCTCAACGGCATCGTCCACCCGCTGGTCGGGGCCCGCTCCGCGGAGCTGGAGGCCGCCGCGGGGCCCGATGCCATCGTCGTGCACGACGTACCGCTGCTGACGGAGAACGGGCTCGCGCCGCTGTACGACCTGGTGGTCGTGGTGGACGCCTCCCCCGAGACCCAACTGGCGCGGCTGACCGCCCTGCGGGGGATGGCCGAGGAGGAGGCACGGGCCCGGATGGCCGCACAGGCCGGCCGGGAGCAGCGGCTGGCCGTGGCCACGCTGGTGATCGACAACGACGGGCCGCTGGAGGCCCTGGAGCCGCAGGTCCGCAAGGTGTGGGAGGACCTGACGGCGCGGGCGGGCGAGAAGGGGTAGGCCGGGGGTTCCCTGGTTCTGGGTTCGCTCCGGGCGCGTTCCGGGTCTCTCCGGGTTCCGTCCGGGTGCGGTCGGGGCCCCCTCCGGGTTCCTTGCGGCCGCTGAACGGAAATACGCGGGGTGCGGGGGCGTCGTACGCCTTCGCCGAGGGAAGGAAGTGACCGTGTCCGAGAGCCTGCACAGCAGTCCGGCAACCCACGTGATCGACTACCGCGCGGCCGAGCAGCTGCTGGCGGCGCGTGACCCGCGCGGCGCCGTGAGACTCCTCGACTCGGTCATAGCCGCCCACCCCGAGAACACGGCGGCCCGCCTCCTGCGCGCCCGAGCCTTCTTCGCCGCCGCGCAACTGCGGCCGGCGGAGCTGGAGTTCGAGCTCGTGCTGGAGCGGGAGCCGGACAACGCCTTCGCGCACTTCGCGCTGGCCCGCACCTGCGAGCGGGCGGGCAAGCACGAGCGGGCCCGCCGGCACTTCCGGCTCGCCGCCGCACTGGACCCACAGCCCGAGTACCTGGCGGCGGCGCGCTTCGACGAGTGAGCCGCCACCGCTCCGGGAGGCCCTGGAGGCCTGCACGGCGGGTGGCGGCCGCCGGGGGCCGGCCGGCGCGCCCGTGGCGTCAGCGGTTGCCGTGGTCGGGCTCGTAGGGCGGGACGTCGGGGCCCGGCTGGTAGTGCGGCCCCTGGTGGATGTGCCGGACGATCATCGTCAGGTCCACGGCCGCGAGGAGCAGCAGCACCCCGCAGGCGGCGGCCCAGCCGGGCCGGCCGACGAGGGCGAACGCCGCCGTGCCCAGCCCGGCCCAGAGCAGGCCCCACACGCTCAGCCAGAACCGCAGCCGCAGCGGGCTGCGGGCGTTGACCGGTTCGTTTCCGCTCCGCATGGCCGTCGCCTCGCCTCGCATCGCCCTTCACCTCCGACGCTCCTACCCGGCGGGGCCGGGGTCAAGGTGCCCCGGGCCGGGCGGGAACGGCGGCTTCGGCGGTCCCGGGGGTTCCCGGTGCCGGCCGGTCAGGGGTTGAGCTTGTTGACCGCGGTGACCGTCGTCTTCTTGAAGGCGGACACGGGTGCCGTGCCGAGGTCGCCCATCTGGTGCCAGCTGACGACCGTGACGGTGGCGCCGTCCCGGCCGATGCCGAACAGGTGGACGCCGTGCTCGGACTCCGGGACCGCGGTGTGGACGCCGTAGACGTGCGCGCCCTCCTCGACCCGGAGCTTGCCGTAGTCGTTCCAGCTCGCGGTGCCGCCGGGCGTCTTGCGCAGCCAGTCGGCGGCGCAGGCGGCGACCTTCTTCTCCAGGGCGGACGCCAGCTTGGCGGCCGCGGTGGAGGAGGCGGCGCGGACCGAGATCTGCTCGGCGCCGGTGTCGTACTCCGTGCCGAACACCCGGTGCCAGGCGCCGGTGGACGGCAGCGTCCGGTCCAGGCAGAACGGCAGGAACTCCGGGAGGCCCTTGGTCACCCTGCCGGTGTACCAGGGGGAGGTGGGGTGCTTCGGGAGGTCCCGGCCGGTGAGGAAGCCGGGTGCGGCGGCCGCGGTGACCGCGGGGGCCGCGGCGAGTGCGCCGGAGGTGTCGGCGAGGGCGGCGGGCCCGGCGAGCCCGGCGGCGGTGGCGATGGCGACGGTCGCCGAGGCGATGGCGACGGAACGCTTGAGCATGGTGGTTCTCCCCGTTTTCGGTCTGTGTTCGTGTTGCGGAGACAGAGTGCCCCGGGCTCGGGGTGTCTGACGACGGAACGTCGGCGATCCGGGACACTGGAACGGCTGTACGTGCCTTCAGCTGGGGGAACGCCCCTGGCATGGAACGGTTTTGCGGGACGGGGGAGCTGTGGGCGGGACGGAACGGGCGGGCGAGACGGAGGAATTCGCGCGCCTGATGCGGGAGCTGAAGGAGCGTTCGGGGCTGAGCTACGGGGCGCTCGCCCGGAAGCTGCACACGAGTACGTCCACGCTGCACCGCTACTGCAACGGCGAGGCGATGCCGGCGGAGTTCGCGGCCGTGGACCGCTTCGCGCGGGCGTGCGGGGCGCGGCAGGGCGAGGCGCTGGACCTGCACCGCGCGTGGCTGCTGGCCGACGCCCGCCGCCGTGCGGCGCAGCGCGCCGAGTCGGCGCCGGGGCAGGCGGCTGCGGGTGGTGCGGGGGCCGCGGGCAGCTCGGGTGGCCCGGCCGGTTCGGTGGGTGCCGGCGGTGGTGTCGGCTCCGCCGGTCCCGCCGGGGCCCGGGCGGCCGGGCGGGGCGGAGCGGTGGGGCCGGCCGGAGCGGCCGGGACGGCAGGGCCGGGCGAGCCTTCAAAGCCGCCCGCTTCCGGCGCGGGCGAATCCGCGGCGTCACCGAACGCGTCCGCGGGGACCGCCGCGTCCGCCGCGTCCGCCGGCTCCGCCGCGACCACCGGGTCCGCAGGCTCCCCGGGCGCGTCCGCCGGCTCCGCTGCGTCCGCCGCGTTCACCGACTCCGCCGCGCCCGCCGCGGAAGCCGAGGCGGCCGGGGTACCGGGAGCGGTCGGAGGCGGCGAGGGTGCCGTGTCCGCCGGTACCGGGGGCGGTGCGGAGCTGCCCGGTACCTTCGGCATCCGGCCCGGAGCCGCGGCCGGCGGCCCCGCCGCCGGGCGGGACGGGGATGCCGGCGGCCCGGAGAGCGGGACGGGTGATCCCGCGGTGCCGGCCCCGTGGTACCGCAGGAGGCGGGCCGTCGGAGCGGCGGCGGCCGGTGCCGCGGCCGGGATCGCCGCGGTGGTGGCGCTGGCGGCCACCCTCCCGGACGGCTCCGGCGGCGACGCCGGACGGCCGGCCGGGAGCACGTACGGCGCCGTGGCGCGCGGCGGGGCCGGTACGGGCACGAGCCCGGCGGCGTCCCCGTCGCCGAGCCCGGCTGCCTCGACCGCCACCCCCACCGCGACCGGCACCCCCGGTGCGAGTGCCTCGCCCACCGCCACCCCCTCCTCCCCGGCGCCGAGGACCTCGCCCGCCGGGGTGCCGGCGGGCGATCCGCTGGCCGTCTCGGTCCGCTCGCACGTCTGGGCCAACGGCTGTGACCACGCCTACCTCAGCGCCCGGGGGCCCGCGGAGATGGCGCCGCCGCCGGTGGAGCAGGACGCCGAGGGGTGGGCCGCCGCGCAGCGGGCCGTACACGCCAAGGACCAGATCGTGGAGGTCACGCTGGCCGGCAAGGGCGCCGGGCCGGTGGTGCTCCAGGCGGTGCACGTGCGGGTGGCGCACCGGCGGGCGCCGCTGGCCTGGAACGTGTACACGATGTCCCAGGGGTGCGGGGGCGCGCTCACGCCCGCGCACTTCGCCGTGAACCTCGACGCCCCGCGCCCGCTGGCCCGCCCGGTCTCCGGGCACGACGGCGAACACGAGATCCCGGCGCCGACGCTGCCGCTGCGGATCTCCGGGGACGACCCGGCCGTGCTGCGGGTGGAGGCCGCGACCAGCGGCTGCGACTGCGACTGGTACCTGGAACTGCGCTGGAGCGCCGGCGGCCGGTCCGGCACCACCCGGGTGGGCGCCGACGGGGGCCCCTTCCGGACCAGTGCGGCCAACTCCCGCCCCACCTACGGCTTCGCGAGCGAACTCGGCCGCTGGTCCCGGGGCTGACCCCCCCGGCCCCGGGCCGGGCCCGCCCGCTCGGCCCGGCCCGCCCTGCTCGGCTCGGCCCGGCTTGCCCCGCTCGGCCTGGCCCGGCCCGGCTCGGCCTGGCCCGCTCGGCCAGGTCCACCCCGCTGGGCCCGGCCCGCTCGGACCGACTCCCGGCCGACGGTCGGTGATCTTCCGTATTCGCAGGTCAGCCGGCTGTCGGTGGTCCGGCCTAGACTCGGCTGACAAGGGTTGTGACTGCCGGGTAGGGGCCCGGCGGGCGGCCGAGGAGACCGGGAGGGAGGCCCCGTGGCAGACGCACTGCGGTTCGCGGCGGCCACCTTCCTGCCCGCGGCCGTGCCCCGCGAGGGGCGGGTCGCCTTCTGGTCCCCGGGCGGGGAGCCGCCGCCCGGGGCGTCCGGCGCCCTCACCGTCGTCGTGCCGCACGGCTCGGGTGCCCGGAGCCGTTCCGTGCCGGCCGTCCTGCTGCCGGTCGACGAGGCGCTCCCGCTGCTGGCCCGCGCCCGGCACGACCCGGCCGCGCACCCCGCGGCGCGCTGCTGGGGCGCGGCCGCCCTGCACGCCCTGCGGCTGGCCGCGTCCGGCCGGCTGCTGCCCGGTCTGACGGCCGAGGACCAGGACGCCTGGCGGGCCGGGCCGCTGGACGCGGACGACGTGGCGCACCTGCGCGCGGTCGCCGCCGCCATGCCGTACGAGGGGCACGCCGCCCCCCTCCCGGGCCGCCGTCCGCTCCGGCTGCCGGAGCCGGAGGCGCTGGTGCGGGCGTTCCTGGACGCCGTCGCCGACGCCCTCCCGCGCACGCCTGCCGCAGCCCACGCCTTCGGCGCCCCGTTCGCGGCCAGGGAGCCGCAGCACGTGCCGGGTATGCGCGAGTGGGCGGCCCGGGTGGCGGCGGGCGCCGACGCCGGAGTCGGCATCTCGCTGCGGCTCGACCTGTCCGCGTACGGCCTCTTCGACCCGGCGGAGGAGCCGGCGCAGGACGCGGCGGAGGAGCTTGTGCAGGACCCGGTGGACGAGACCGCCGACGCCGGTCGGGCGGGCGCCCCGGGGCAGGACGGCACGGCCGGCGCCGGCCCCGGGACCGACCGTGCGGCCACCGCGCGCCGGCACCTCAGGCGCGCCGGGGCGGCCGTCGTGCAGGTGCACAGCCTGGCCGACCCGACGCTGGTCACGGACGCGGGCCTGCTGTGGGCCGGCCGCGCCGCCGACGCCTTCGGCCCCCGGGCCAGGATCGACGCGGTGCTGGCCCTGCGCCGGGCCGGCCGGGTCTGGCCGCCGCTGCTGCGGCTGCTCGACCAGCCCGCCCCGGACGTCCTGGCGCTGTCGGACCCCGAGCTGGAGGAACTGCTCGGCGTGGCGGCGACCCGGCTCGCGGCGGCCGGGGTGCTCGTGCACTGGCCCCGCGAGCTGGCCCGCACCCTCAGTGCGACGGCCGTCCTGCGGGGCCGGACCGCGCCCGGCTCGGCAGCGGACGGCACCTCGTTCTTCGACGCGCAGGAGCTGTTCTCCTTCGAGTGGGAGATCGCGCTCGGCGGCGACCGCCTCACCCCCGGCGAGATGGACGCCCTGGCCCAGGCGCACCGCCCGGTCGTGCGGCTGCGCGACCAGTGGGTGCGGGTCGACCCCGATCTCGTACGCA
Organism: Streptomyces sp. NPDC101118; assembly: GCF_044759445.1. NCBI lineage: Bacteria > Bacillati > Actinomycetota > Actinomycetes > Kitasatosporales > Streptomycetaceae > Streptomyces > Streptomyces sp. NPDC101118. Next base: position 506,196 of record NZ_JBIVZG010000003.1, read on the forward strand.
AGGCCCGCAAGCGGCAGCTGGGTCTCCTCGACCCGGTGGACGCGCTCGCGGCGGCCCTCTCCGGCACCGTGGAGACCGAGGGCGGGCCGGTGCCCGCCGTGCCCGTCGGGGCGCTCGCCGCCCTGCGCACGCGGCTGACGGCCGACCTCGCGCCGCTGCCGGAGCCGTCCGGGCTCAAGGCAACGCTGCGCGAGTACCAGGGCCGCGGACTGGCCTGGCTCGACCTGATGACCTCCCTCGGCCTGGGCGGCTGCCTGGCCGACGACATGGGCCTGGGCAAGACGGTCACCCTGATCGCCCTCCACCTGCACCGGGCCCGCCCGGAGCCCACCCTGGTGGTTTGCCCCGCCTCGCTGCTCGGCAACTGGCAGCGGGAGATCGAGCGGTTCGCCCCCGGCGTGCCGGTGCGCCGGTACCACGGCGCCGGGCGCAGCCTGGAGGGGCTGGACGGCGGCTTCGTCCTGACCACGTACGGCACCATGCGCGCGAGCGCGGAGCGGCTGGCGGCGGTGGGCTGGGGCCTGGTGGTGGCCGACGAGGCGCAGCACGTGAAGAACCCGCACGCGGCCACGGCCCGGGCGCTCCGCACGATCCCGGCCCCGGCCCGGGTGGCGCTGACCGGCACCCCGGTCGAGAACAACCTCTCCGAGCTGTGGGCGCTGCTCGACTGGACGACGCCCGGCCTGCTGGGCCCGCTCACCACGTTCCGCGCCCGGCACGCGCGCGCCGCCGAGCAGGACGAGAACCCGGGGCACGAGGACGCGGTGGCCCGGCTGGCCCGCCTGGTGCGGCCCTTCCTGCTGCGCCGCAGGAAATCGGACCCGGGCATCGCCCCCGAGCTGCCGCCGAAGACGGAGACCGACCACCCGGTGCCGCTCACCCGCGAGCAGGCCTCGCTCTACCAGGCGACCGTGCAGGAGACGATGGCGCTCATCGAGGCGAGCGAGGGCATCGCGCGACGCGGCCTGGTCATGAAGCTGCTGGGCTCGCTCAAGCAGATCTGCAACCACCCGGCGCAGTTCCTGAAGGAGGAGCGGCCGCGCATCGCGCACCGCTCGGGGAAGCTGGCGCTGCTCGACGAACTCCTCGACACCATCCTGGCCGAGGGCGCCTCGGTGCTGGTGTTCACGCAGTACGTGACGATGGCCCGGATCCTCGCCGCCCACCTGGAGGCCCGGGGGGTGAGCGCCCAGCTGCTCCACGGCGGCACTCCGGTGGCGCGCCGCGAGGAGCTGGTGGACCGCTTCCAGTCCGGTGAGGTGCCGGTGTTCCTGCTCTCCCTCAAGGCGGCGGGGACGGGCCTGAACCTCACCCGGGCCGGGCACGTCGTCCACTACGACCGGTGGTGGAACCCGGCCGTCGAGGAGCAGGCCACCGACCGCGCGTACCGCATCGGGCAGACCCAGCCGGTGCAGGTGCACCGGCTGGTCGCCGAGGGCACCGTCGAGGACCGGATCGCGGAGCTCCTGGAGGCCAAGCGGGCGCTGGCCGACGCCGTGCTCGGCCACGGCGAGGCGGCGCTGACCGAGCTGACCGATGCCGAGCTGGCGGACCTCGTCTCCCTGCGGAGGCCCTCGTGACCACCGCGCGGGAGGACCGCCGCCGCACCTTCGACGCCCTGCCGGCCGGTCTGGCGCCCGAGAGCTGGTGGGGCCGGGCCTGGGTGGCCGCCCTGGAGGAGCGCGCCCGCGACTCGGCGCGGCTGGCCCGGGGCCGTACGTACGCCCTGGAAGGGCACGTGGACGCGGTGACCGTCACGCCCGGCCGGGTGGTGGCCTACGTGCGGGGCAGCAGGCCGCGCCCGTACCGCACCTCGCTCGCGCTGACCACGTTCGCCGGCGAGGAGTGGGAGGCGCTGCTGGAGGAGGTGGCGGCCGACCCCGGGCAGCTCGCCGCGCTGCTGGACCGGGAGGTGCCGCAGGCGCTGTCCGGGGCGCTGCTGCCCGGGCGGGGCGACCTCATCCCCAACTGCTCCTGCCCGGACTTCGCCCGGCCGCCGTGCAAGCACGCGGCCGCGCTCTGCTACCGCCTGGCCCGGCTGCTGGACGAGGACCCGTTCGTGCTCCTGCTGCTGCGCGGGCGCGGCGAGCGGGAGGTCCTGGAGGATCTCTCGCGGCGGAACGCCCTGCACGCGGCCCGCGAGCGGCCCGCCGCGGAGCCGGAGCTGCCGGGGGTCCTGGCCCGGACGGCCCTCGCGCCCCGGGAACTCCCGCCGCTCCCCGTGCCGTTGCCGCCGCCGTCGGCCCCCGGGCACCCGGCGGGCTGCCCCGACGATCCGGCCGCCCCGGATCCGCTGGCGCTGGACCAGCTGGCGACGGACGCGGCGGTGCGGGCGTACGCGCTGCTCACCACCGGCACGGACCCGGTCGCCGGTCTCACGCCCTGGCAGGACGCGGCCCGGCTGGCCTCCGCGCACCCCACCTCGGGGCTGACCGGCACGGCCCGCGGCCTGTACCGCGAGCTGGCCGGGGCCACCGGCCGGAGCACCACGGAGCTGGCCCGGGCCGGCGCGGCCTGGCGGCAGGGCGGGCTGGTGGCGCTGACCGTGCTGGAGGAGGCCTGGGACCCGCCCGCGGGACCCTTCGACCGGGCCCGTCCCGCGCTGCTGGCGGCGGGTGAGGGGGCGTTCCGGCCCCAACGCAACCACCTGACCTCGGGCAGCCGCCAGCTCAGGCTGGGCCGGGACGGCCTGTGGTACCCGTACGAGTCCTCGCCGGCCACCCCGCCCGTGTGGTGGCCGGCGGGCCGCCCGGCCGCCGACCCGGTGGCGGCACTGGCCGGGGTCACAGGCGGTCCGCCCACTCCGTGAGCGCGGTGAAGTCCGCCGGGCGCAGCCCCCGGCGGGGGTCGACGTGCAGCAGCAGGCAGGGTGCGTCGTGGCGGGCCGTGGCGTAGACGCGGTCCCGGTGGGTGAACATGTCGTCGACCCAGGCGAACGGCCGGCCCGCCGCCCACTCCAGCAGGGGACGGGTCTTCCAGAAGAGACCGTCGGGGTCACGGGCGAACAGTTCCGGCCACTCGATGACCGGCAGATCGCCGGGCAGCCCCACGTGCGGGGAGATCATCTCGTTCGCCTGGTGCATCCAGGTGGTCGCCCAGGCGAGTTCGTACGGGAGTGCGGTCAGCCGCGCTCCGTGGTCCGGGTGCAGCCGCACCCGGACGCCGCGCCGCGCGCGTCGCGAACCGGGCCGCTGGCGGGCGAGCCAGGGCTCGGGCCACATCCGGTGACTGGTGTATCCGCGCAGGCCGGAGAGGCGGGAGCGGAACGGGTTGAGGGGTCCGTCGACGTCGAGGAGGAGCAGCGGACGATCGGTCATGAAGTACGGAGTACCCAGGACACGATGGAGTGAAATGCGTACCGGCCATAACCCGAATGGCTTCATCGCGTTGATTCCGGTGCGGGTGCGTCACCCGCGGACACTTCTCCGGAAGGCGGGACACAGATGCGGCAGCTTCCTCGAAATGGCTTGATCGCGACGGTCGTTGCGGGTGGGGCGCTCTCCCTCGCGGGCCTCGCCGGGGGCGCCTGGGCCGACAGCGCCGCCGACGGCGCGGCGGCCGGATCGCCCGGACTGGTCTCCGGGAACCTCGTACAGCTCCCGGTCCATGTGCCGGTGAACGTCTGCGGCAACACCGTGAGCGTGGCCGGGCTGCTCAACCCGGCCGCGGGCAACACCTGCACGAACGAGGACGGCCGGGCCCGTCCCGGTAAACCCGGCGGGGGGCACGACGACGGGGGAGAGGGCGAGGACGTGCTGGTGCGCGGCAGCGGAAAGGATTCACCGGGGATCCTCTCCGGCAACGCCGTCCAACTGCCCGTCAAGGTGCCGGTGAACGTCAGCGGCAACTCGGTCAACGTCGTCGGCGTCGGCAACGCCTCCACCGGCAACACGTCCGTCAACGGCCCCGGACCGGTGCGCAGCGGCCCCAAGCCCCCGCAGCCGCCGGTGACGCGCCCGGTCGCGCCCACCCCCCGGCCCGTGGCGCAGCCGCCGCGGCCCGGCGGCCCGGGTCTCGCCCACACCGGGACCGAGGCCCTCGGCTACCTCGCCCCCGCGGGCGCCGGCCTGCTGCTGGGCGGCGCCCTGCTCTACCGGCGGTTCCGCACCGCCCCCTAGGACCGGCGGGGGTGTCTGGGCGGCGGGTCAGGCCGGGTCCCGCCAGGAGGCCATCACCGCCTCGATCCGGGCCGCCAGCCGGGCCCGGGCCTCGAAGCGGGGCACCCCCGCCATCAGCAGCGCGTCGTATTCCGTGTCCATGTGCCGCACGGAGGCGCGCACCGCGACCGCGACCGCGTCTTCGTGCAGGGCGCGGCCGGCCGCACTGCGCCCCACCCGCCCGCTGCCCCGCACCGAGGCGTGCGCGGCGACCGACAGCGCCCGCTCGGGCGGGATGCCGGGGAACAGCCGGCGTATCTCCGCCGCGAACGCCGCGGTGAACCGGCTGTCCTCGGCCGCGCGGCGCACCTGGTCGCGGGCCCGCCGCCGGGCCCGCGCGCCGGCGTCCGCCCGGCACCGGGCCTCGGCCCGGACCAGCGCGGTCCCCTCCACGAGCAGCCCCTGCCGCTCGTGCCTGCGGCGCCGTTTGTTGAACCGCACGACCACGGCGTACAGCGAACTGCCCTCCCGCGCCCGGCGGGTGAGCGCCGTGTCGCCGCGCGGCAGGTAGACCAGGTGCCCGAGGTCGGCACAGTCCAGACAGCGGGGCACGCGGTTCTCCCGGACGTGCCGGCGCAGCGGTCCGGCCCGGCACTCCGCGCAGTGCACCGCCTTGAGGGGTTCGAAGACCACGAGGTTCACCGGATTTCTCCAAGGAAGCCAGGGCCTTCAGCCCCGGGAGGAATTGGTCTTTGGCGCGGAGGCGCGGAGCGCCGGAGTTCGCTGCACATCTGTCGGTACCTCAACTTGACCTCCCGCGATCGGCGCTACTAGCGTGTTCTGCGTGAAGATTGTCGCGCAGGTGAAGTTGTTGCCTGCGTCCGCGCATGATGCGGGCGCACTGGCGGCGACTCTGCGTGCCTGCAACCGGGCCGCGAATGCGGCCTCTGAGGTGGCGTTCGCCAAGGACCTCAAGCGGCGGAATGTGTTGCAGGATGCCGTCTACCACCGGCTCCGGGCCGATTTCGACCTCGGGGCGCAGGCGGCGGTCCGCACGATCACGAAGGTGTGCGACGCGTACACCACGCTCAAGGCCAACATCAAGGCCGGGAACCTCGGAAAGCCGGGCTCCAAGCGGCGCACCCGCGCCGAGTCCAAGCCGATCAGCTTCCGTGACGGTGCGGCCCAGCCGTACGACGACCGGATGCTGACCTGGAACTTGGACGTCCGGACCGTCAGCATCTGGACGGTGGCCGGTCGGCTCAAGCACGTTCCGTTCGTGTGCTCGCCCGAAGCGCTGCGCTTGCTTGGCTCGCGTAAGGGTGAGAGCGACCTGGTGATGCGCGACGGGATGTTCCTGCTGATCGCCACCATCGACGTGCCCGAACCCGAGCTGATCGAACCTCAAGGGTTCCTCGGCGTGGACCTCGGGATCGTGAACATCGCCACGACGTCCGACGGGGAGATTCTGGCCGGACGCCGCCTGAACCGCTACCGCAAGCGGCACCGTGACCTGCGGCAGAAGTTGCAGAAGAAGCGCACCAAGTCCGCCAAGCGGGTCCTGAAGCGCGTCCGCCGCCGGGAAGCCCGGCACGCGGCCCACACCAACCACGTCATCGCCAAGAAGCTTGTGACCACCGCTGAACGCACCTCGCGCGGTATCGGACTGGAAGACCTTTCCGGTATCCGCGCCAGGGTTACGGCCAAGAAGGACCAGCGGGCCAAGCTGCACTCCTGGGCATTCGCCCAGCTCGGTGCATTCGTCGCCTACAAGGCACAGCGGGCCGGTGTCCCCGTGGTCCATGTGGACCCACGCAACACCTCCCGCCAATGCTCCGAGTGCTGGCACACCCACAGGTCCAACCGGATCACCCAAGCACGGTTCGTGTGCAAGTCCTGCGGGACCACCCTGCACGCGGACCACAACGGCTCCCGCAACATCGCCCACCGGGCCGATGCCGCGTGGCAGCGGGGCGCAGTCAATCGCCCCAGAACTGGCGTCAGCTAGTTCCGGACGCAGGGGACCACGCGGCAGCCAGTCGCGCTCCACTTGCAATCACGGCCTTTCGCGGATCGGGTGGCAAGCTCGGTCCTTCAGGGCCGAGAAGTTGACGGTGGGTTGATACCGCTCCCGGACCCCGCTCTCACCTGCCGCGGGCGATCCGCCGCCGCTGCCTCACACCAGGCGCCGTATCTCACCGCGCACGCGGTAGAACCCGGACGAGGCCGCGTGCAGCCCCTCGACCACGTACCGCGCGCCCGGCTCCCGGATCCCGCGCGGGAACTGCACGTTCCACGACGGCTCGTAGCCGTCCGACACCACGTGGACCCGCAGCCGTCCGCCCTGCTGCACGCACTCGACCACGATCCCGCCCGCCGGGGCCACCGTCACCGTCGCCACCTGGGCCACCGACGCGGCCGGGGTGTACGTGGGCAGCGCGGCCGCCTGCTTCACGTCCACCGCGGTCGGCACCGAACCCGACTGCGCCGCCGTGATGGCCGCCTCGCTCGCGTCCACGCAGACCAGCGAGCCGTCCGTGGTCACCAGGTACAGCTTCTCGTCCAGGTACTGCATCGACAGCGCGGAACCGCCCCCGGTGCCCAGCTTCCACAGCCGCCGCCCGTCCGCGTCGAAGCAGTACACCGACGAGGAGGAGTCGCCGGCGAACACGTGCCGCCCGTCCTCGGAGGTGGCGCACGCGTACACGGTCGTGTCGCAGTGGTAGGTCGCCTCCACCGCGCCCGTCGCCTTCGACAGCCGCTGCACCACGCTCCGCCCCGTGCCGGCGTACACCGCGTGGTCCTCCTGCCAGCCGAACAGCACCGAGCCGTTCGTCGGCGTGTGCCACAGCTCCCCGCCGCCGTCCGGGGCGTACGCCGTCACGCCCTTGTCGTGCCCGTGGTAGACGGCGCCGGCGTCCGCCCGCACCATCCAGGCGTGCCGCCCCGAGGACCGGCGCGACCACTGGAACTCGTCCTCGTGGTCGATCACCGTCAGGCCGCCGTTCGCGTCGGCCACGTTGAGCACGCCCTCGTGGATGTCCAGCCAGAAGATGTCCACGTCGTCGGCGATCGAGTACGCGCCGAACGGCACCTTCGACGACAGGTCGTACACCGTGCCGTCGTCACAGCCCGCGTAGATCCAGAACTCGTCCGCGACCAGGCACTTCACCCCGTCCGGCAGCGAGTACCTGGCGAGCACCTCGCCGCCGTGGCTGAGGGTGTACACGTCGCCCGCCTGGTTCCCCACCCAGCAGCGGTCCGCGTCGATGTGGATGCCGAAGGCGGCGGCCCCGGTGCGGAAGCGCCACAGCACGGGCGCCACCGACCGTGCCGTCGACCGCGACGACGTCACCTGACGCCGGGTCACCGCCCGGGCGGCCCGCTGCCCGCGCACCGCGGGGGCGTACCCCTTGCGCACCTTCTCGCCGATCTTCTTCGCCGCGGCCGCGCGGGCCTTCCCCACGGTCGGGAAGGACGAGCGCTGCACCTGGCCGTCGGCCCCGATCCGGCCGTACCGCACGGTGACGGCGGTGCCCGCGACCGTCACCTCGTAGAACTTGTGCGCACCGCCGCCGTCCTGCGACAGCTCCAGGTACGTGACGTCCTCGACCAGCGACTCCGCAGACATGACAGACCCCTCCCCAGGCCGGTACCGGCGGCTTTCCCGCCGCCGGAGATCACTGGGAAAGACGCTAGGGCCCACCACTGACAACGCCCGGCGGACGACCGGGACAATGGGACCGTGCGGATGGAAGCGATCACCTGGGAACGGCTGGCCGAGGCCCTCGCGGACCACCTCGGCGCACACCCGGACACCCGCGACGGGGGCCCCTGGCAGCGGCTGGCCGTGGACGGCGCGCCCGCCGCCGGCACCGGGGACCTGGCCGCCCGTACCGCCGACGAGCTGCGGCTGCGCGGCCGTTCCGTCCTGGTGGTCCCCGCGGACGGCTTCCTCCGCCCCGCCTCCCTGCGCTACGAGTTCGGCCGCCGCGACGTGGAGTCCTACCTCGGCGGCTGGTACGACACGAACGCGCTCTGGCGGGAGGTCTTCGGCCCGCTGGAGCCGGGCGGCAGCGGACGGGTCCTGCCCGACCTGTGGGACCCGGTCACCGACCGGGCCACCCGCAGCCCGTATGTCGAACTCCCGCCGGGCGGCGTGCTGATCGTCCACGGTCCGCTGCTGCTCGGGCGCTGGTTCCCCTTCGACCTCAGCGTGCACGTGAGCCTGTCGCCCGGCGCGCTCGCCCGCCGCACGCCCGAGGCCGACCGGTGGACGCTGCCGGCCTTCGAGCGGTACGAGGCCGAGACCGCCCCCGGGGAGGCGGCGGACGCGCTGGTACGGGCCGACGACCCGCGGCACCCGGCCTGGACGGGCTTCCGCACCTGACCCCAGGGCCCGGCCCTCACCCCGGCCGGCCGCCCAGCCGCCCCACCGCGGCCGCGCCCGCGCGGCACCCGGCCCGGGCCGCGTCGGCCACCCCGGCACCGCCCAGCCGGGCCGCCAGGAACGCGCCCGTGAACGCGTCCCCCGCACCCGTCGTGTCCAGGGCCCGCGCCGGCCGCCCCGGCACCCGGGCGGTCACCGCGCCCGCCTCGGCCACCAGCGCGCCCGCCGCCCCCAGCGTCACCACCACCAGCGGCACCCGCCGGCTCAGCTCCGCCGCCGCCAGCCCCGCGTCGGCGTCCGGCGCCAGACCGGCCAGCAGCCGGGCCTCGTCCGCGTTCGGCAGCAGCACGCCGGCGTCCCCCACCGCATCGAGGAAACGTTCCGCCCCGAGCCCGGAGAGGAAGCCCGCGGACGCGGGGTCCACGCTCACTGGCACCCCCCGCGCCCGCGCCGAACCGAGTGCCGCCACCGCCGCGGCCCGGCTCGTGTCACCGAAGAACAGGTAGCCCGACAGGTGCAGGTGGGCCACCCCGTCCAGCAGCTCGGGCGCCCAGTCGGCGGGGGAGAGGCAGAGGGCGGCGCCGCTGTCCGTGAGGAAGGTGCGCTCCGCGGCCCCGTCCACCAGGGAGACCACCGTGGCCGTCGGCTCCGCGGGGTCCACGACCAGCCGGGCCCGCACCCCCGCCTCGGCCAGCGCGCGCTCGTGCCAGGCCGCGGACTCGGCGCCCACCCGGGCCAGCAGGCCGACCTCGGCCAGCCCCTCGTGCGCCGCCCAGCACGCCGCGTTGGCCCCCGCGCCGCCCGGCAGCGTCCGGATGCGGGCGGGCGTGTCGGTGGCCGGGGCCAGCGGCTCCGGATGGACCGCCACCACGTCGGTCACCACGTCCCCCACGACCAGCAGCCCCCCGCTCACCGCGCGGGACCCGCCCCGGCCCCCGGCCGGCCACCGGGACCCGCCTCGCGCCCCGCACCGGGACCCGCCTCGCGCCCCGCACCGGGACCCGCCTCGCCCCTCACACCCGGACCCGCCCCGCGCCCCGCACCGGGCCGGCCCGCCCACACCCCGGCCACCCGTGCCGCCAGCCGCACGTTCCCGCGCACCGCCGCCAGGTTGGCCTCCAGCGACGCCCCGCCGGTCGCCCGTACCAGCCGGTCCAGCAGGAACGGCGTCACCGCCTGGCCCGTGATCCCCTCCGCCCGGCAGCGTTCCAGGGCCTCCGCCAGCACCCGGTCGTGCAGCGCGGGATCCAACTGCTCCGCCTCCGGCACCGGATTGGCCACCAGCAGCGCCGACCCGGGCCCCCCGAGGGCGTCCTGCGCCGCCATGACCCGGGCGACCTCCTCCGGCGTACGCACCGTCCAGTCGACCGGCAGGCCCGAACTGCTCAGGTAGAAGCCGGGGAAACGTTCCGTCCGGTAGCCGAGGATGCCGACGCCCAGGGTCTCCAGCCGCTGGAGCGTGGCCGGCACGTCCAGGATCGACTTCACCCCCGCGCACACCACCGTGATCCGCGTCCGGGCGAGCAGCGCCAGGTCGGCGGACTCGTCCTGGGTCGCCGCCCACTCCCGGTGCACGCCGCCCAGCCCGCCGGTCGCGAAGACCCGCAGGCCGGCCCGCGCGGCCAGGAAGGCCGTGGCGGACACCGTCGTCGCCCCCGACGCCCCCGCCGCCATGGCGGGAGCCAGGTCGCGGTGCCCGAGCTTGCGCACCGAGGCGTCCCCCGCGATCCGTTCGAGACCGGCCTTGTCCAGGCCCGCGTACGGGACGCCGTCGAGCACCGCGACGGTGGCCGGCACCGCGCCCTCCGCGCGCACCAGCGCCTCCAGTTCCTCGCCCACCGCCAGGTTGCGCGGGCGTGGCAGCCCGTGCGCGATGATCGTGGACTCCAGGGCGACGACGGGAGCGCCGCGCTCCACCGCCTCGCGCACTTCCTCCGACAGGACCGGGACCGCTGGCTGCTGTGGCATGTCCCCATCCATGGCACGAGATCCACGCCGTCAAACGCGCCCGGCACTCTGACGCGTGCAAGGGGCCGATTGTGGACGGTCTGACCAGCCACGACACGTCGCGCGGCGGCTAGTGTGGCGGGCCATGAGCACCCGTGACCATGACCTCGCCCCCGCCTCCTTCGCCGTTTCCGTCCCCGACGTCGAGCTGGAGGCCGAGCCCCTGGACCCGGCCCAGATCGTCTCCGGCGACCCCGTGGTGACCGGCAAGGTGCTCTGGGAGTCGGCCGACGGCAAGCAACTGCGCGGCATCTGGCAGATCACCCCGGGCGTGGTGACGGACACCGAGGCGAACGAACTGTTCGTCGTGATCAGCGGCCGGGCCACCGTCGAGGTGGAGGGCGGCGACACGCTGGAGGTCGGACCGGGCACGGCGGCCGTGCTGCGCGAGGGCGACCGTACGACGTGGACCGTCCACGAGACCCTCCGCAAGGCGTACCACATCAGCCTCTGACGAGCCCCGGAGCCCGCGACGAGCCCCTGACGACCGCCCGACGACACTGCAGTCGCCACGCCGGCCGTCGCCGCCGTCGCCACGCCGCCGCCAAGCGGACGAAGCGCTTACGACGCCGGGTCCGCCGGCTTCCCGCCCCGCGTCTTCGGCGCGGGGTGGCGGCGCGCCGTGAACAGCGCGAGCCCCGCCATCGGCAGCAGCAGCGAGGCGCCGATGAGGTTCAGCCAGCCATAGCTCGCCTGCGCCACGATCAGGCCCGCGGCCGCGCCGCCCAGGCCCGCGCAGGCGCTGCTGGTGAGGTCGGCCAGGCCCTGTACGGCGGCCCGCGCGGCCTGCGGCACCGAGTCGGTCAGCAGCGCCGAGCCGGACACGAGCCCGGCCGACCAGCCCAGGCCGAGCAGGAAGAGTCCGGCCGCGGTCCGCCCGTGGTCCGGGCCGGCCGTGCCGGCGAGCAGCGCGGCCAGTGCGATCAGGCCGGCCGACAGGCCGATCACCGAGAACCTGCCGACCCGGTCCGCCAGCCAGCCCCACACGGGCGAGAAGGCGTACATGCCGGCGATGTGGCCGCTGATGACCAGGCCGACCAGCTCCAGGTCCGCTCCGTGGTGCCCGAGGTCCACCGGCGTCATCACCATGATCGAGACCATCGCGGTGTGCGACACGGCCACCGTGACCAGCGCCAGCCGCGCCCGCGGCGAGGCCGCCACGGCCGCCAGCCCGGCCTTCAGCGAACGTGCCTCCGCCTGCTGCTCGGCGGGCCCGGCCAGCGCGCGTGCGGTGAGCAGGGGGTCGGGCCGGAGCAGTACGCCGACCAGCAGCGCGGCCAGCAGGAAGATCGCCGCCGCCCACAGGAAGGGCCCGGCGAGCTCGGGTATCGAGGTGCCGGCGAAGCTCCGGCTCGCCGGCGCCGCCAGGTTCGGTCCCAGCACCGCGCCGATGGTGGTCGCCCACACGACCGTCGAGATGGCCCGCGCCCGGTGGTCCGGCGCGGCCAGGTCGGCCGCCGCGAAGCGGGCCTGGAGGTTCGCCGAGGAGGCCGCACCGAAGCAGGCCATGCCGAGCAGCAGCAGCGGGAAGTTGTCCAGCGCCGCCCCCAGGACCACCAGGCCGCCGCCGAACGCGCCGATCACGTACGCGAGGACCAGCCCGGCCCGCCGGCCCCGCCGGGTCATCAGCGCGGCCAGCGGCAGCGACAGCAGCGCGGTGCCGGTGACCGAGGCCGTCGGCGCCAGGCCGGACATCGACTCGCTGCCGCTCACCTGGGTGGCCAGCACCGGGGCCAGCGCGATGGCGATGGGCACGCCGAGGCCGCCCAGGATCTGGCTGCCGATGAGCACCGCGGAGGTGCGCCGCCGCAGCGCGGGCAGCTCCTCGGGGGTCACGGCGGGTGCGGCGGCGGACGGGGTGCCGGGGGTGGCGTCGGTACACGCGGGATCGGTGGTCACCGACGCAGTGTCGCAGCCCTCACCCCCGGGCGGAACAGGCATTTTCCGGTGCCGCCTGCCGCCGCGTCCCCACCACCGCCGGCGGCTCAGAACAGCGGCTCCGGGAGGACGCCCTCCAGCGCGAGCAGCGTCCGCTTGGCCTCCAGACCGCCCCCGAAGCCGCCGATGCCCCCGTCGTTCTCCACCACCCGGTGGCAGGGAACCACGACCGGCAGCGGGTTGGAGCCCATGGCCGCGCCCACCGCCTGCGCCGCCCCGGGCTGTCCCACACGGGCGGCCAGTTCGCCGTACCCCACGACCGAGCCGTACGGCACCGACCGCTCCAGCTCGTGCAGCACCCGGCGGTTGAAGCCGGCGCTCAGCCGCCAGTCCAGCGCCAGCTCGAACCGCTTGAGCTCCCCGGCGAAGTACGCGGCCAGCTGGCGCACGGGCTCCGCCAGCAGCACCTCCTCGCCGGCGGGCGGCCGGACCGGCTCCGCTCCCAGGCGCGCGGCGAGCGGTGCCATGCGGCGCTCCTCGCCGTGGAACTCGACGCGGACCAGCCCGGCGGGTGTGGCGGCGAGGAACAGCGGGCCGACGCCGCTGTCGACGACGGTCCATTCGAGGTGGCGCTCATCGAGGTTCACGCAACCACCGTACGGCGCCCCGCCGACAACGCCCGCCGTGATCTCCGCGCGCCCGCCGGCAGGGTCGCCGCGCGCCCGCCCGGGGTGCCCTCCGGCCCGCTCAGCGGCCGGTCACCGCGTCCCTGATCCGGTCCGGCCGGTTCGTGATGATCCCGTCCACGCCCAGGTCCGCCATCCGCACGGCGGCGTCCGCGTTGTCCACGGTCCAGGCGTCGACCTCCAGCCGCCTGCCGTGCGGCCCCCTGAGGTCGTGCACGGCCGCCACCCACTCCGCGGAGATGCCGCCGTACCAGGGATTGATCCGGTCGGTGAAGGCCGCGTACGCGGGCAGGTCCGCCACCGCGGGGGTGCCCAGGAAGGCCGTGGTGAGGTCAGGCCGCAGCGCGTGCACGGCCCGGATCGAGTCGGCGGCGAAGCTCTGCACCACGAGCCGCCGCGTCACGTGCCGCAGGTCGAGCCACCCGGCCTCCTCCAGCACCCGCAGGGTGTCCTCCTCGATGCCCGGGTAGAGGGCGGGCAGCTTGATCTCCAGCAGCAGGCGCTGCCCGTTCAGCTCCAGCCGGTCGAGGTACTCGCGCAGCGTGGGCACCCGGGCCCCCGCGTACGCGGAGCCGAACCAGCTGCCCGCGTCCAGCCGGGCGATCTCGGCGGCCGTGAAGTCCGCGACCCGCCAGGGCGAGCGGTCGGGGAAGACCTGCTCCACGTCCGTCGTCCGGGCCAGGGTCTCGTCGTGGACGACGACCAGCTCGCCGTCCCTGGTGCGCTGGACGTCGTTCTCCACCCAGTCGATGCCGAGCCCGTCGGCGTGGTCGACGGCGGCGAGGGTGTTCTCCGGCGCGTACGCCGAAGCCCCCCGGTGGGCGAAGACGGTGGGGGCGCCGAGCCGGCCCGGCAGGGCCCCGGGCGCCCCCGGGAGGGCGGGTCGGGCCGGGGTCCCCGCGGCCGGTTCGGCGGAGGACCGGGCAACGGAGGCCGTGGCTCCGGCCAGGGTGAGGGCGAGGCCGAGCAGCGCGGTGGCCGCGGCCAGGGAGAGGGATCGCCGGGAGGGGCGTACGTACATGGGCGTGCTCCTGGTGCCGGGGGCCGGCGGTCCGGCCGGCGACGACAGTGGTGGCCGTGGCGAGCATGACGGTGTGCCGGCAACGGCGGGCGGGGCCGGGGTGGCCGAGAGGAGAACGAATCCGACCGGATCGCCGTCATGGCTCCGCCGTGGCGGAAATCGGGTGCGGGGAATCTGGCGCTTGGCAGTGCGCGGGGGCGCCCGGCGGCCCTAATCTCGCCCTCAATCAGGCCCAGGGCGGGACGAGTTGGTGCCGGTCACGGCCGGGACTTGCTGAAGGGCGGGCAGGGATGGGCGGGACGGACGTCGTGACCGGCACGGTCGGCACGGTCGACGGGTTCAGCTATGGCGTGATCACGCCCCTCGCGGCGTATCTGATGGCGTGTCTCGGCGGGGCGCTCGGCCTGCGCTGCACCACTCGTTCCCTCCTCGTCGAGCGCTCGTGGCGGCCCGGCTGGCTCGCCCTGGGGGCCACCGCCATCGGCTCCGGCATCTGGACCATGCACTTCATCGCGATGATGGGGTTCTCGGTCGCCGAGTCGCCACTGAACTACGACAAACGGACCACATTCGCCAGCCTTGCCGTGGCCGTCGTCATGGTGGGCGTGGGGATCTTCATCGTGGGCTACCGGGGCAGCACCCCCATGTCCCTGGTGACCGGCGGCACGATCACCGGGCTGGGCGTCGCGTCCATGCACTACCTCGGCATGGCGGGGATGCGGCTGCGCGGCCACCTGGAGTACGACACGAAGGTCGTGGCCCTCTCGGTGGTGATCGCCGTGGTCGCCGCCACCGCGGCCCTCTGGGCGGCGGTCACCGTCCGCGGGTTCCTGCCGGCGGTCGGCGCCAGCCTGGTGATGGGCGGCGCGGTCAGCGGGATGCACTACACGGCGATGACCTCCGTGTCGGTGCGCCTGCACGGAGGGTTCACCGACATCGGCGGCTCCGCGCCCGCGACCCTCCTCGCACCCATGCTGATCGGCCCGGTGGTCTTCCTGGTGATCGCCGGCGTGGTGGTGATGTTCGACCCGCTGCTGGTCATGGGCACGCCCGACTGGAAGAAGCCCGGCGAGACGCCGCCGCCCGCGCCCAGGCCCCGCCGGCCCGTCTACCCGGTGCTCCCGCGGGCCGACCAGGGCTACGGCCAGGCGTACGACCGGGCCCACGACCAGGTCCAGGGCCAGGTCAGGGGGTACGGGTACGGGCGCCTCCCCGGCCGGAACGGAGGCCAGGCGCCCGACCGGGCGTGGGACCGGCCGTACCGCCCCGGCGACCGCTGAACCGGCCGGCCGGTCACCGCCGCCCCGGGGCGGTCGGGGCGGGATGTCAGTGGGGGGTCGTACGGTGGTTCCATGCGGCCCGTATCGAAGATCGAACGCACGGTGGCGCCCTTTGAGGTCGTCAGCCCGTACCAGCCCAGCGGTGACCAGCCCGCCGCCATCGACGAGCTGGAGCGGCGCATCCGCGCGGGTGAGAAGGACGTCGTCCTGCTCGGCGCCACCGGCACCGGCAAGTCGGCCACGACGGCGTGGATGATCGAGAGGCTCCAGCGTCCCACGCTGGTCATGGCCCCGAACAAGACCCTCGCCGCCCAGCTGGCGAACGAGTTCCGCGAGCTGCTGCCGAACAACGCGGTCGAGTACTTCGTCTCGTACTACGACTACTACCAGCCCGAGGCGTACGTCCCGCAGTCGGACACCTACATCGAGAAGGACTCCTCGATCAACGAGGAGGTGGAGCGGCTGCGCCACTCCGCCACCAACTCCCTGCTCACCCGCCGGGACGTGGTCGTCGTCGCGTCCGTCTCCTGCATCTACGGCCTGGGCACCCCGCAGGAGTACGTGGACCGCATGGTGCCGCTCAGGGTCGGCGAGGAGACCGACCGGGACGAGCTGCTCCGCCGCTTCGTCGACATCCAGTACACGCGCAACGACCTGGCCTTCACCCGCGGCACCTTCCGGGTCCGCGGCGACACCATCGAGATCTTCCCGGTCTACGAGGAACTTGCCGTCCGCATCGAGATGTTCGGCGACGAGATCGAGGCCCTCTCCACCCTGCACCCGCTCACCGGCGAGGTGATCAGCGAGGACCGCGAGCTGTACGTCTTCCCCGCCAGCCACTACATCGCCGGCCCGGAGCGCATGCACAACGCCGTCCGGGGCATCGAGACCGAGCTGGCGGAGCGGCTGGCCGAGCTGGAGAAGCAGGGCAAGCTGCTGGAGGCCCAGCGGCTGCGCATGCGCACCACGTACGACCTGGAGATGATGCAGCAGATCGGGTCCTGCTCCGGCATCGAGAACTACTCGCTGCACATGGACGGCCGCGAGCCCGGCTCCGCGCCGAACACCCTGATCGACTACTTCCCCGAGGACTTCCTCCTCGTCATCGACGAGTCCCACGTGACCGTGCCCCAGATCGGCGCGATGTACGAGGGCGACGCCTCCCGCAAGCGCACGCTGGTCGACCACGGCTTCCGGCTGCCGTCGGCTCTCGACAACCGGCCGCTGAAGTGGGAGGAGTTCCTGGAGCGGATCGGCCAGACCGTCTACCTCTCGGCCACGCCCGGCAAGTACGAGCTGTCCCGCGGAGACGGTTTCGTCGAGCAGATCATCCGCCCCACCGGCCTGATCGACCCCGAGGTCGTGGTCAAGCCCACCGAGGGCCAGATCGACGACCTCGTCCACGAGATCCGGCAGCGGGTCGAGAAGGACGAGCGGGTCCTCGTCACCACGCTCACCAAGAAGATGGCCGAGGACCTCACCGACTACTTCCTCGAACTGGGCATCCAGGTCCGCTACCTCCACAGCGACGTCGACACCCTGCGCCGCGTCGAACTGCTCCGCGAGCTGCGCGCCGGCGAGTTCGACGTCCTGGTCGGCATCAACCTCCTCCGCGAGGGCCTCGACCTGCCCGAGGTGTCCCTCGTCGCGATCCTCGACGCGGACAAGGAGGGGTTCCTGCGCTCGGGCACCTCCCTGATCCAGACCATCGGCCGCGCGGCGCGCAACGTCTCCGGCCAGGTCCACATGTACGCGGACAAGATGACGCCGGCGATGGAGAAGGCCATCGAGGAGACCAACCGGCGACGCGAGAAGCAGGTCGCGTACAACACGGCCAACGGCATCGACCCGCAGCCGCTCCGCAAGAAGATCAACGACATCGTGGCGACCATCGCCCGCGAGGAGATCGACACCGAGGAACTGCTCGGCACCGGCTACCGCCAGGGCAAGGAGGGCAAGGCCGCCAAGGCGCCCGTGCCCGCCCTCGGCGGCAAGGCCGCGAAGGCCGGCAAGGCCGCGTCGGGCAAGGCGGCCGGCAAGGGCGGCGGGAAGGCGGCCGCGGGCACCGAGGTGCTCACCGACCGTCCGGCGGCACAACTGGCGGAGCAGATCGAGGAGATGACCGCGCGGATGCGCGCGGCCGCGGCGGAGCTCCAGTTCGAGATCGCGGCCCGGCTGCGGGACGAGGTCGGCGAACTCAAGAAGGAGCTGCGGCAGATGCGCGAGGCGGGCCAGGCCTGACCGGCCCTCCGCCGGGCCGGGTCTGTGTCTCAGGAGAGCTACAGATTCGGCCCGGACCAGGCTTGATGTCGGCGCCGGTGCGTAGGGTTGGGGCAGCCGCGTGATACGCGGCGGTGGACGCTTCGAGAGGGGACCGAGCGTGACGGTCAACATGACCAAGGGCCAGGCCATCAGCCTGCAGAAGGCCGACGGGGGCACGCTGACCGCGGTGCGGATGGGCCTGGGCTGGCAGGCCGCCAAGCGGCGCGGGCTGTTCGGGTCGCGCACCCGGGAGATCGACCTCGACGCCTCCGCGGTGCTCTTCGCCGACGGACAGCCCGTGGACGTGGTGTTCTTCCGGCACCTGGTCAGCGACGACGGCTCGGTCCGGCACACCGGCGACAACCTGGTCGGCGGCGTCGGCCAGGGCGGGGACGACGAGGCCATCCTCGTGGACCTCCAGCGCGTGCCGGTCCACGTCGACCAGATCGTCTTCACGGTGAACTCCTTCACCGGCCAGACGTTCCAGGAGGTGGACAACGCCTTCTGCCGCATCGTCGACGAGGCCAACGGCCAGGAGCTGGCCCGCTACACCCTCACCGGCGGCGGCGCGTACACCGCGCAGATCATGGCCAAGGTGCACCGCGCGGGCGCGGGCTGGAAGATGACCGCGCTCGGCAACCCGGCCAACGGGCGGACCTTCCAGGACCTGATGCCGGAGATCGTCCGGTACCTGTAGGTTCCCGCCGGGGCCTCTCGGGGCCCCGGCGCCGGCCGTTCGGGAGCCGGCGCGGAACCGATCCGTCCGGTGCCCGGTGGCACCGGCGGCGCCGCGTACGGCCACGGGTGCCGGCCGCGGCCATGTGACACGAGGGGGAGTACGGCGATGACGGCCGAGCTGACGCGGGGGCAGAACCACCCGCTGCCCGGGACCCGGGTCGAGATCCGGGTGTCGGCGGGTACCGCCGTACTGGCCGGCGCCGTCCTCTGTGACGCCGCGGGCCGCGTGTCCGGGCCCGGGGCCCTGGCCCACCGGGCCCCGGGCCTGCCCGGAGTCACCCTGCCCGGCGGTGCCGCAGCCCGGCACCTGATCGCGGTCGACCTCGCCGAGCTGCCCGACGAGGTGCACCGGGTCGGCGTGCTGCTGGCCCTCGTGCCCGGCGCCGGGCCCGTGAGCTTCGGCTCGGCCGCCGCGCCCTTCGTCGCGGTCACCGAGCCCACGGGCGTCGAGCTGGCCACGTACACGGTCACCGGCCTCGGGGCCGAGACCGCCCTGATCGCCCTGGAGCTCTACCGCCGGCAGGACGCCTGGAAGGTGCGGGCCGTCGGCCAGGGCTACGCCGGGGGCCTCGCCGCACTGCTGGCCGACCACGGCCTGCCGGCCCCCGAGGCCGCCGACCTGGCCGCCCGCGTACACGCCGGGGCCGGCCCCGTACGCACCACCGTCACCGGCCCCGTACCGCCCGTGCCGTCCGACGTGCCGGGCGCGCCCGCCGGCACCGCGGCGGAGCCCGCCACCGGCGGTTCCGGCATCGACTACGCCCACCCGCGGCGCGCCCGCACCACGCCCCCGCCGCCCGTCCCGCGGGCCCCCGAGCCGGCCGAGGGCGAGGCACCCCGCCCCGTGGCGGGCGACGCCACCGGATGGACCATGGAGGAGCGGCTCTACAACCAGGTCTGGGGCATGTTCGAGGACCTGGCCCGGGCCGTCGCCGCGTACCGCAACGCGGTCGAGTTCGCCGACTCCCGGCTGGAGCGCGAACTCGACCAGACCCTCACCGACCCGCGCGCCCGCCTCGGGGGCGCCGCGGACTCCGCCCGCGACACCGCCCAGGCCCGCCGCGAGGAACTGGTCGCCCAGGCCCGCGCCGTGCTGGACCGCGACCTCGCCCAGCTCGTCGCCGAGTCCGAGGTGGTCGAACCCGCCCTGCCGCCGGCCTTCGCCCGCTGGGACGCCCCCCAGTGGCAGGGCGCGGAGCAGCCCGACGAGTCCCCGATGGCGCTCCGCCTCGGAGACCTGTACCTCCCCGAGAGCCCCGAGCTGCGCATCCCCATGCTGGTCAGGCTGCCGCTGGAGCGCGGCCTGTGGATCGACAGCGGGCGCACCGGCTCCGAGGCCGCCATGGCGATGGACACCGACGACCTGCGCCGGGTCGCCATGGACACCGCCGTCGCGCTGGCGATCCGGGTGCTCGCCAGTCACCCGGCCGGCGAGTTCCGGGTCCACGCCATCGACCCGGCCGGAGCCGCCGCCGCCTCGCTCGCGCCGCTGTCCGGCCTGCTCGCGGAGGCGCCGGCGGCCGGTGCGGCCGGGGTGTCCGAGCTGCTGGCCTCGCTGACGCGGCGGGTGGACCTGGTGCAGATGGCCCTCAAGGCGGGCGCCCCGGAGGACCTGCCGCCGGACCTCGACACCGCGCGCCGGCTGGTGATCGTCCACGACTTCCCGCACGGCTTCGACGAGCGCGCCGTCACCCGTCTGCGCTATCTGGCCGACGAGGGTCCGCAGGTCGGCGTGCACCTCCTGATGGTCGCGGACCGTGACGAGGCCTCGGCCTACGGGCCGCTGCTCGACCCCCTCTGGCGCTCGCTGCTGCGGCTGAGCCCCGTCCCGGACGACCACCTGGCCGATCCCTGGGTCGGGCACGCCTGGACGTTCGAGCCGCTGCACCTGGCCCCCTGGGAGGCGCAGCAGGTGCTGGCCAGGATCACCGGGCGGTGACCGCGAGCCGGTCCCGGCCCGGCCCGGGACCGGCCCCGCACTGACCGTCCGCTGACCATTCCTTGGGATTGTCTTTACCTAAAGGCGGTCCGGCCGGTACCCTGAGAGCGCGGAGGGGAGTATTCCTGCTGCGGCGTTCCCGTCAATACGGACCGTGACCGGTCCCGGGGCGCCGGCCCGAGCGCGGTGCGCCCTGGTGGAAGAGACCTCCGGCAGCGATGACGCTGACCATGTGCTCGAGCCATCTGCCGGAGGCGTAAGTGGACGTTTCTCTGTCTGTCTGGGTGCTGACCATCCTCGGTCTCTGCATCCTCATCGGTGCCGACTTCTTCATCGGCCGCAAGCCGCATGACGTGTCGGTCAAGGAAGCCGGAATCTGGACGGTCGTCTGGATCGTGCTGGCCGTGCTGTTCGGCCTGGGCCTGATGGTCTTCGGCAACAGCCAGGCGTCCGGAGAGTTCTTCGCGGGCTTCATCACCGAGAAGTCCCTGAGCGTCGACAACCTCTTCGTCTTCGTCCTGATCATGGCGAAGTTCGCGGTCCCGTCCCACCTCCAGCAGCGGGTGCTGCTCGTGGGCGTGCTGATCGCCCTGGTCCTGCGCGCGATCTTCATCGCCGCCGGCGCCGCGATCATCAGCAGCTTCTCCTGGGTCTTCTACATCTTCGGCGCGTTCCTGATCTACACCGCCTGGAAGCTCATCCAGGAGGCCCGCAAGGACGAGGACGAGGAGGAGTTCGAGGAGAACCGCCTCCTGAAGTCCATCGAGAAGAAGTTCGGCGTCGCGGACCGCTACCACGGCACCAAGCTCTTCATCCTGGAGAACGGCAAGCGGGTGCTGACCCCGCTGATGATCGTCATGCTGGCGATCGGCACCACCGACGTGCTGTTCGCCCTGGACTCCATCCCGGCGATCTTCGGCCTCACGCAGGACCCGTACATCGTCTTCACCGCCAACGCCTTCGCGCTGATGGGTCTGCGCCAGCTGTACTTCCTCATCGGCGGCCTGCTCAAGAAGCTGGTCCACCTCAGCTACGGCCTGTCGATCATCCTCGGCTTCATCGGCGTCAAGCTCGTGCTCCACGCGCTGCACGAGTCCGGCGTCCACGTCCCCGAGATCTCCATCCCGTTCTCGCTCACGGTCATCTGCGGCGTCCTGGTGGTCACCACCATCACCAGCCTGATGGCCTCCAGGAAGCAGGCGGCGGCCGAGGCCGCCGCCGCCGAGAAGGAGAGCGTCGAGGCCTGACCCCCGTCGCGCGGGTCCCGCGGGACCCGCGTACGGAGGCCTGCTCCACGAGCCCTATGCGGGGGCGGTCGCTTCGGCCGCCCCCGCGGCGCGTACCGAGGCCGGACGGGTCTCCGGCAGCAGCGCGAAGCAGACCAGGCTCACCAGGCACACCCCGGTCAGATAGGCGGCCACCCCCCAGGGCGGGCCGTCCACGTCCGCCAGCGCCGTGGCCACCAGCGGCGTCACCGCCCCGCCCAGCACCCCGCCCAGGTTGTAGCCCACCGCGGCGCCCGTGCAGCGCACCCGTGGCTCGTACAGCTCCGGCAGGTACGCCGCCACCACCGCGAACATCGTGACCATCGCCATCAGCCCGCCCAGGAAGCCGAGGGTCATCAGCAGCGGCCGCCCGGTCCGCAGCAGCGCGATCAGCGGGAACATCCACACCGTCGCCGCCGCACACCCGATCAGGCACAGCGGGCGCCGGCCGTACCGGTCGCTCAGCATCGCGATGAACGGCGTCGTGGCCCCCTTCAGGGCGACCGCCGTCATGATGCAGGTCAGCATCGTGGTCCGGCTGACGCCCAGCCGCTCCGTCCCGTACGCCAGGGACCACGTGCTCACCGTGTAGAACACGGCGTACCCCACGGACAGCGCGCCCCCGGTCAGCAGCACCAGCCGCCAGTGCCCGCGGAACACCTCGGCCAGCGGCGCGGACGCCCGCGTACCGCTCTCGGCCAGCGCCCGGAACTCCGGGGTCTCCTCCAGAGCGGCCCGCAGCAGCAGCCCGCCGACCGCCAGCACCCCGGCCACCCAGAACGGCACCCGCCAGCCCCAGGACCGGAACTGCGCGTCGGTGAGCACCGCCGACAGGCCCAGCATCACGCCGTTGGCCATCAGGAAGCCGACGGCCGGGCCGATCTGCGGGAAGCTCGTCCACAGCCCGCGCCGCCGCTCCGGCGCGTGCTCCGCGGTGAGCAGCACGGCCCCGCCCCACTCGCCGCCCAGGCCGAAGCCCTGCAGGAAGCGCAGCACGAGGAGCAGCACCGGCGCCCCGACGCCGATGGCGGCGTACGTCGGCAGGAAGCCGATCGCCACGGTCGCGGCGCCGGTCAGCAGCAGGGACGTGAAGAGCACCGGGCGGCGGCCGTACCGGTCGCCGACGTGCCCGAAGACCGCCGAGCCCAGCGGTCTGGCCACGAAGCCGACGCCGAAGGTCGCGAAGGCCGCCAGGGTGCCGGCCAGGGGCGAGAACGTGGGGAAGAAGAGGGGGCCGAGGACCAGGGCGGCGGCGGTGCCGTAGACGAAGAAGTCGTAGAACTCGATGGCCGTCCCCGCGAGGGAGGCCAGGGCGAGGCGGACCATGGGGGGCGAGTGATCGGCGCGCATGGGCCTCCAACTACCGGTTCCGCGCCCGGTTCGCGAGGGGGTGCCGGACAGCTTGACCGGAAGGAGTGCACCCGCCTGGCCCGGTTGACCGGTCGGGCAGGGCCCGTGGCGCGGTGCGGGAGTGCCCGTACGGGGGCCGCGGACAGCGGGGACCGGGCATGCGGAAGGCCCTCCCGCGCGGCGCGGGAGGGCCTTCCGTACGCGGGGGCGGCGGCTACCAGCCGCGCTCGCGCCACTCCGCCAGGTGCGGGCGCTCGGCGCCGAGGGTGGTGTCGTTGCCGTGGCCCGGGTACACCCAGGTCTCGTCCGGGAGGCGGCCGAAAAGCTTCTGCTCGACGTCGTCGATCAGGGACGCGAAGGCCTTCGCGTCGCCCCAGGTGTTGCCGACGCCGCCGGGGAAGAGGCAGTCGCCGGTGAAGACGTGGGGGTGGCCGTGCGGGTCGTCGTAGACGAGGGCGATCGAGCCCGGGGTGTGCCCCACCAGGTGGCGCGCGGTCAGGGAGACCCGGCCGACCGTGATCGTGTCGCCGTCCTCGACGGGCACCTCGGTCGGCACCGGGATGCCCTCGGCGTCGTACCGGCCCGCGTACGTGCGCGCGCCGGTGGCCGCGACCACCTCGGCCAGCGCGCCCCAGTGGTCGCCGTGCTGGTGGGTGGTGACCACGGACGCG
Source organism: Streptomyces sp. NPDC101118 (assembly GCF_044759445.1). Taxonomy (NCBI): domain Bacteria; kingdom Bacillati; phylum Actinomycetota; class Actinomycetes; order Kitasatosporales; family Streptomycetaceae; genus Streptomyces; species Streptomyces sp. NPDC101118. The sequence continues at coordinate 529,780 of NZ_JBIVZG010000003.1, forward strand.
ATGCCGTCGTCGCCGATCAGGTGGAGCAGGGTCTCCGGCTCCGCCGCGGCGTCGATCAGCAGCTGCTCGTCGGTGGCCCGGCACCGCAGCAGGTAGGCGTTGTTGTTCATCGGGCCCACCGCGACCTTGGAGATCATCAGGTCCGTGAGTTCGTGCACGTCGGCCGGACCGCCGACCTTCACCGCTCCGCTGTACGTCATGTCGGCAGCCTATAGCGGGGGCAGGGCGGGGAGCGTGCCGCCGTCGACGGTGAGCGCCGCGCCCTTGTCGCCGCGGCCCGCCAGCCAGCCGAGGATGTCGGCGGAGGTGCCGCGGACGGTCACCTGGGTGCCCTCCGCGGAGCCGGTGTGCCACCTGCCGCCGTCCGCCGCGACCAGGGCCACGGGCGGCACCTCGGGGCGGCCCGACCAGCGCTCGGCCAGGAACTCGATCTCCCGGGCGGTGAACTCGGCGGGCAGGTCGGCCAGCTCGTAGCCGATGCCCAGGTCGACGTGGTGCAGCTCGACCTCGACCAGGCGGCGGAAGGGGACGCGCGCCGCGCTGTCCGTGACGCCGTTGCGCAGTTCGACCGTGCGGGACCAGTCCGCGGGGACCTCCGTCACGGCCTGCCAGCGGTCCGCGGAATCACGGACGTCCGTCAGCTGTTCTTCCAGAGTGCGTCCCGCATCGCGCTCGATGTCCGCGTCCCGGGCCTCGGCGCTCGCGTACATGGGGCGGCCCTCGAAGACGTTGACGAGGGCGTCCGCGTTGCGGGCGAGGTGGGCCAGGATGTGGCCCCGGGTCCAGCCGGGCAGACGTGACGGCTCGGCGAGGGACGCGTTGTCCAGTTTGGCGACCGCGCTCAGCAGCCGGTCGGTCGCCGCACGTACGGAGTGCAGGTCGTGCACATGATCAATCATGGCGCCGACGATAGCGCCGCCACACCTTCGGGTGAAGGAAGCGTTCGCGCGCCATAAATCGAATGCGCGTGCTATACGCTCGGAAGTCGAACCTCGATACAGCTTCGTGGCACCCCCCATACCCTGGGACGGGGGCCCGTTCCCCCGCTCTCTCTAGAAAGGTGCGGACCGGCGTGACCGACCGTCTCATCGTTCGTGGCGCTCGCGAGCACAACCTGAAGAACGTCTCGCTCGACCTGCCCCGCGACTCGCTCATCGTCTTCACCGGACTCTCCGGGTCGGGCAAGTCCTCCCTCGCGTTCGACACGATCTTCGCCGAGGGGCAGCGCCGCTACGTCGAGTCGCTCTCCTCGTACGCCCGCCAGTTCCTCGGCCAGATGGACAAGCCCGACGTCGACTTCATCGAAGGCCTCTCCCCGGCCGTCTCGATCGACCAGAAGTCCACCTCGCGCAACCCCCGCTCCACGGTCGGCACGATCACGGAGGTGTACGACTACCTCCGTCTGCTGTTCGCCCGCATCGGCAAGCCCCACTGCCCGGAGTGCTCCCGCCCGATCTCCCGGCAGTCTCCGCAGGCCATCGTCGACAAGGTCCTCGCGCTGCCCGAGGGCAGCCGCTTCCAGGTCCTCTCGCCGCTGGTGCGCGAGCGCAAGGGAGAGTTCGTCGACCTCTTCGCCGACCTCCAGACCAAGGGCTACAGCCGCGCCCGGGTCGACGGCACGACCGTCCAGCTCTCCGAGCCGCCGACGCTGAAGAAGCAGGAGAAGCACACCATCGAGGTGGTCGTCGACCGCCTCACCGTCAAGGACAGCGCCAAGCGCCGCCTGACCGACTCCGTCGAGACCGCGCTCGGCCTCTCCGGCGGCATGGTCATCCTCGACTTCGTCGACCTCGCCGAGGACGACCCCGAGCGTGAGCGGATGTACTCCGAGCACCTCTACTGCCCGTACGACGACCTCTCCTTCGAGGAGCTGGAGCCGCGCTCCTTCTCCTTCAACTCGCCCTTCGGCGCCTGCCCCGAGTGCACCGGCATCGGCACGCGCATGGAGGTCGACCCGGAGCTGATCATCCCGGACGAGGAGAAGTCCCTCGACGAGGGCGCGGTCTCGCCCTGGTCGCTCGGCCACACCAAGGACTACTTCGCGCGGCTGGTCGGCGCCCTCGCCGACGAGCTGGGCTTCCGCACCGACATCCCCTGGGCGGGCCTCCCGCAGCGGGCCAGGAAGGCCCTGCTGTACGGGCACAAGACCCAGATCCAGGTGCGGTACCGCAACCGCTACGGCCGCGAGCGCGCGTACACCACGGCCTTCGAGGGCGCGGTGCCCTTCGTCAAGCGGCGGCACTCGGAGGCCGAGAGCGACTCCAGCCGCGAGCGCTTCGAGGGGTACATGCGCGAGGTGCCGTGCCCGACCTGTGAGGGCACGCGCCTGAAGCCGATCGTGCTCGCCGTCACGGTCATGGAGAAGTCGATCGCCGAGGTATCGGCGATGTCGATCAGCGAGTGCGCCGACTTCCTCGGCCGCCTCCGTCTCGACGCCCGCGACAAGAAGATCGCCGAGCGCGTCCTGAAGGAGGTCAACGAACGCCTCCGCTTCCTGGTGGACGTCGGCCTGGACTACCTCTCCCTCAACCGCGCCGCGGGCACCCTCTCCGGCGGCGAGGCCCAGCGCATCCGGCTGGCCACCCAGATCGGCTCCGGCCTCGTCGGCGTGCTCTACGTCCTCGACGAGCCGTCCATCGGCCTGCACCAGCGGGACAACCACCGGCTCATCGAGACCCTGGTCCGGCTCCGCGACATGGGCAACACCCTGATCGTCGTCGAGCACGACGAGGACACCATCAAGGTGGCCGACTGGGTGGTCGACATCGGCCCCGGCGCCGGCGAGCACGGCGGCAAGGTCGTGCACAGCGGCTCCCTCAAGGAGCTGCTGAAGAACGGCGACTCGATGACCGGCCAGTACCTCTCCGGCAAGAAGTCGATCGCCGTCCCGGACGTCCGCCGCCCGGTGAACGGCGAGCGGAAGCTCACCGTGCACGGCGCCAAGGAGAACAACCTCCGGGACATCGACGTGTCCTTCCCGCTCGGGGTGTTCACGGCCGTCACCGGCGTCTCGGGATCCGGCAAGTCCACGCTGGTCAACGACATCCTGTACACGCACCTGGCCCGCGAGCTGAACGGCGCGCGCACGGTGCCCGGCCGCCACACCCGGGTCGCCGGCGACGACCTGGTCGACAAGGTCGTGCACGTCGACCAGTCGCCCATCGGCCGCACCCCGCGGTCCAACCCGGCCACGTACACCGGCGTCTTCGACCACGTCCGCAAGCTCTTCGCCGAGACGATGGAGGCGAAGGTCCGCGGCTACCTCCCCGGCCGCTTCTCCTTCAACGTCAAGGGCGGCCGCTGCGAGAACTGCTCCGGCGACGGCACGATCAAGATCGAGATGAACTTCCTGCCGGACGTGTACGTCCCGTGCGAGGTCTGCCACGGCGCCCGGTACAACCGGGAGACCCTGGAGGTCCACTACAAGGGCAAGTCCATCGCCGAGGTCCTGGACATGCCGATCGAGGAGGCCCTGGACTTCTTCGAGGCCGTCCCGACCATCGCCCGCCACCTGCGCACGCTCAACGAGGTCGGCCTCGGCTACGTCCGCCTCGGCCAGTCCGCGCCGACCCTCTCCGGCGGCGAGGCGCAGCGCGTGAAGCTCGCCTCCGAGCTGCAGAAGCGCTCCACCGGGCGCACGGTCTACGTCCTGGACGAGCCCACCACCGGACTCCACTTCGAGGACATCTCGAAGCTGATCAAGGTGCTCTCCGGGCTGGTCGACAAGGGCAACTCGGTCATCGTCATCGAGCACAACCTGGACGTCATCAAGACCGCCGACTGGGTCATCGACATGGGACCCGAGGGCGGTTACGGCGGCGGCATGGTCGTCGCCGAGGGCACGCCCGAGCAGGTCGCCTCCGTCGGCGCCAGCCACACCGGCAAGTTCCTCCGCGACATCCTCGGTGCCGACCGGGTCTCGGACGCGACGGTGCCGGCGGCACGGTCCGCGAAGAGGGCGGCACCGCGCAAGACGGCCGCGAAGAAGACCGCGGCGGCCTCGCGGGCCAAGAAGAGCTGAGCGGGCGGGTGCCGCGCCCCGGCACCCACCCCGTGAACGCAGATGGGGCCCGGTCCACCACTCGTGTGGACCGGGCCCCGCCGTCGTTCCGTCCTCCGGCCCGGCGGGCCGGCGCGACCGCGCCCCGCTACGCCGCGCGCCGCATGGCCACCCGGGCCATGAAGGGCACCGCGGCCGCCATGACCTGCGACGGCCGGTCCAGCATCGGGTAGTGCCCCGCCTCGTCGATCAGGACCACCTCACCACCGGTGCGCTCCCCGATCCACTCGGCCTCGGTCAGCGGGTCCGGCCCGAAGTGCGGGTCCGTCCCGCCCATCACCACCTGCACCGGCACCGGCAGCGCACCGAGCGCCGCCTCGGCCGGCCCGGCACCCGCCGCGATCATGGCCCGCAGCGCGGCCAGGTGCCCCGGCTGCCGCAACGACTCCGACAGCTCCCGCCGCGCGTCGGCGAAGTCCTCGGGCTTGTCCTTCGGGAACAGCCCGGCCCACTGACGCGTCCACGACCGCACGAACCGCCCGGCCCGCAGCCCCGCGCCCGCCCCGGCCCGGACGAACGGCGCCACCAGCACCAGCCCGCCGAACAGCCCCGGCTCCTCGGCGGCCGCGACCACCGCCGCACCCGCCGCGTTCGAGTGCGCCACGACGAACGCCGGCCCCGCACCCAGGTGCCGCACCAGGGCCCGCAGGTCACCCGCCAGGGCGTCCTGCCCGTACTCCCGCTCACCCGCGGTGGACCCGCCCGACCCGCGCAGGTCACAGGTGACCACCCGGAACCCCGACTCGCCCAGGTCGGGAGCCAGGAACCGGTACGCGGCGCGGGTGTTGCCCAGCCCCGGCACGCACACGACGAGCGGCCCCTCGGCCCCGTTGTCGTCGTACGCGATCCGCCCGCCGTCGTACTCCAGGAATTCCGTCACTGTGGTCCCTTTTCGTTCTGGGGTGCCGTTGCCCGGTCCAAGCGTCGCCGACCGGTGCCGTGATCGTAAACTCCGAAATTTTGCTGGCTTGTTGGCGATCCGTCACAATTCCGCCGCATACGGCGGCTCGGCCCCCGCGCGGGTACAGGTCAGCGCGGCGGCCCGGGCCGCGAAGTCCAGCACGGCAGGCCAGTCCGGCCGTTCGGGATCCGGCGCACCCAACAGCCGGTGCAGCAAGGCCGCGTTCACCGTGTCCCCGGCCCCGATCGTGTCCGCCACCGCCACCCGCCGCGCCGGCACGGAGTGCTCCGCGCCCTCCCGCGTGCGCACCGTCATCCCGTCCGCGCCCCGGGTCAGCACCACCGCGCGGGGCCCCGCCGCCAGCCACTGGTCCACGCTCCCGCCCAGCCAGGCCGCGTCCTCCTCCGAGAGCTTCAGCAGCGAGACGTACGGCAGCCAGCCCAGGAACCGCGCCCGGTACGCATCGGGATCCGCGATCAGCCCCGGCCGGACGTTGGGGTCGAGCAGCGTGAACACCCCGCGCCCGGCCTCCCGGCGCAGCAGCGCCTCGTACGCACCGGCCCCCGGCTCCAGGACCAGGGAACAGGTGCCCAGCGCCAGGCCGCGCACCCCGGACGGCAGCTCGGGAAGGGTGAAGAAACGGTCCGCCGTGCCCTCGGTGTAGAAGCTGTACGCCGCCGAGCCGTCCGGCCCGACCGAGGCCACCGCCAGCGTCGTCGGCTCGGGCCCGCGCTGCACCAGCGAGCAGTCCACCCCCGCCGCCCGCAGCCCGGCCAGCAACTTCTCCCCGAACGCGTCCGTCGAGACCCGCGAGCAGAACGCGACCCGGTCCCCGAGCCGCCCCAGCGCCAGGGCGGTGTTGTACGGCCCGCCGCCCGGGCGGGGCAGCAGGGCCTCCGCGGGCCCGGGCGCGGGCACGAGGTCGATCAGGGCTTCTCCACCGACGACGATCACGGGGCGAACGTATCCCAGACAGCCCCCGCACAGGCAGCGCCGGTATCGTCGGAGGGGTTTCCGCGCCCTCGCGGCCACCGCGACCGCCCCCTGGACCCCCGGGAGACATCATGTCCGCCCAGCCCGCCGCCCGCCGAACCGTGCTGAAGGGCGCCGCCGCGCTCGCGGGTGCCGCCGGCGCCGGCATCTCGCTCGCCGCCTGCTCCACCGAGGCCGGCAGCACCGTCGACGCCGAGAAGCCCAGCGAGCCCCTGGACCTGGGAGCCGCGGAGGCCGTGCCGGTCGGCGGCGCGAAGCTGTTCCGCGAGCAGCGGCTGCTGGTCAGCCAGCCGTCGGCGGGGCAGTACCGGGCCTTCAGCGCCAAGTGCACCCACGCGGGCTGCATCCTGGACAAGATCGAGAACGGCGAGGGCAACTGCCCCTGCCACATGAGCCGCTTCGACGTCGCGACGGGCAAGGTGCTCTCCGGACCCGCCCCGAGCCCGCTGCCCGAGATCCCGGTGAAGGTCGAGGGCGGCAAGCTCATCGCGGGCTGAGGCCGCCGGGGGCGGGCGGGAGTGGCTGCCGCCCGCTACTCCCAGTCCCAGCCGATGCCCAGGATCCCGCGCCGTACGCCGGTCTCCACCAGGTGCACGGCGCGGTGCCGCCCGCTCGGGGTCAGGTCCGCGACCTCGCCGCGCGGCGCGCCCGGGCCGGACTGGCTGAACCGCCGGCAGCGCACCGGCAGCGCGGCCTCGTCGAAGCGGACCTGGAGCACGTACTGGCCGCCCGCGTAGCTGAAGCCCCGCAGGTACTCGCTGCTGCGGCCGCCGGTGCCGTCCTCGAAGCCGTACCCGAAGAGGTACGTGTCCCCGGAACGCAGCCGCGCGTCGAACAGCAGCTCCGCCACCACCACACCGGTCTCCCGGTGCCAGCGCACCCGCCCGGTCCGGCAGTTCTCCTGGGCCCGCACCTCCACCTGCGCCGGGTCGCAGCCCGGGTCCCCGTGGTGGATCGCCAGGTAGCGGTCGACCCCGTCGCGGTGGGCCCGCACCACGTGCTGGGAGTCGCGGCCGCTCAGCTCGCACCCCGCCCCGATCCGCACGCGCTCGTGGTGGCCCACCGTGTGCAGGCCGCCGTCCGCGGGCCACTCCAGCTCTGCCAGCAGCCGCTCGACCGCATCCCCGGCCGCCAGCAGCGCGGGGTACGGGCGGGCCGTCGGCCGGCCCGGCTCCGTACGCGCCCCGGCCGGCAGCAGCAGCCGGGTCAGCGCGCCCGACGGCAGCTCCAGGATCGTCTCCAGCGCCCGCACCGCCTTGAGCGACTCGGGGCGCTGCGGGCGCCGGGCGCCCTGCTGCCAGTAACTGAGGCTGGTCACCCCGACCTTGATGCCCCGGGACGCCAGCCGGTGCTGGACGCGGTGCAGGGGGAGACCGCGCGCGGCGAGCGCGGCGCGCAGGGCGAGGTGGAAGGGGCCCGCGCGGAGCAGTTGCGCGAGCTCACCCGCCGCGGCCCCCGTATCGCCCCCGGGGTCGCTGGTGCGCCGCATTGGCGACTCCTCTGTGAATGTTCACGCCTGGTGGGACGAAGGTTCCACCGGTGGCGCCCGGGTTCCTGGTCGACGGAGGCCGGGCGTTCACATCGCAGCGTCACCGTTCACACTGCAATGTCACCTGGCATTGAACCGTGTTGACCTGATCGCGACAACACCTGATGCTCCTCCACAGCGTCCGGACGCGCTCCTCCATCCCCACACCCCCCGGGCCCCGCCGACCGGTTGCCGCCGGACGGCGGGGCCCGGGGGATCCCCACTCCGGGAGGAACGCGATGCGCAACAGAAACGGGCGGCTGTCCCTGGCCGCCCTCGTCACCGCCCTGCTGGTCGCCCTGCCCGCCGGCCCCGCCTCCGCCACGGCGGCCGCCGGCCCGCAGGACGACGTACGGGCGAGCAGGTCCGTACCGACGGCCCCGGGCAGTCCGGCGGCCGCCCTCGCCTACAAGCGGCTGAACATCACCATGCAGGCCCAGCAGAAGACCAACTGGTGCTGGGCGGCCTCCGGCAACACGATCGCCACCTGGTTCGGCCGGAACTACTCCCAGAACCAGTTCTGCAACGCCGCCTTCAACCGCCAGCAGGGGTACGACTGCCCCAACTCGCAGGCCACGCTCGGCAACGTCCAGACCGCCCTCGACTGGGCCGGCATCAGCTCCGGCTCGTACGTGAACGGCTGGCTGCGCTACTCCACCGTCCAGAACGAGATCAACTACAACCGGCCGGTCGAGACCCGCATCCAGTGGTCGAGCGGCGGCGGCCACATGCACGTGGTCTACGGCTACGACGACGCCAACAGCTGGGTCTACTGGGGCGACCCGTGGCCGTCCAGCGACCGCTACAACTGGGCCTCCCACGCCTGGTACGTGAACAACAACTCCTTCTCCTGGACCCACTCGCTCTACCGGATCGGGGCGTGAGCAGCATGACCGTCCGTGCCACTGCCACTGCCACCGCCCTGACCGGTGCCGTCGCCGCGGCCCTGCTGGCCCTCGCCCCGCAGGCGCAGGCCGCCGCCCCCCAGCCGCCCGGTGCGCCGGCCGCCGTGCCGGCCGCCGTGCCGGCCTCCGCGGAGAGCCTGGCCGCCGCCCGGGCCGCGGCCGCCGCGCCGGCCACGCTCTCCACCCTGTCCCGGTTCTTCTCCCGCGAGGGCAAGCTCTCGGCGGCGGCCGCCGAGCCGCGCGTCGAGGGCGGGACGCTCGCCGTGCACTACCTGTCGCCCGAGTTCGTGGCGGGCCGGGCCGGCGCGCCGGTCGCCCGGGTCGAGTTCCTGGCCAGCAAGGCCGTCGCCGCAGACGGGCAGCTCGCCTCGCTGTGGACCGCGCCGGTGGGCGGGGCCTGGCAGGTGGTGAACATCGCCACCGGCGACGACGAGTTCCGCTACGCCGCCGCGGGGGCCCGGGCCCTGCCGGGCGGGTTGGTCTTCCGCGAGCCGCAGATCGACGCGTGGTACGTGGCCAAGGGGGCGAAGGTGCTCCCGCTCGACCCGGACGCGGTACGGGCCGTGGGCGCCCGGGGCACCACGCTCGCCGCGTACGGGGCGCGGGTGAGGGCCGCCTACGGCGCCAAGCTGCCGGGGTCCGCGTACGCGAGGTCCGGCCAGGCCGGCGGCTACGCGGCCGCGGCGTCCCCGCGTGCCGACGGTCACGCGGCCGCGCGGTCTGCGGGTGCCGGCGGTGACGTGGCTGCGCGGTCTGCGGGTGCCGGCGTTCACGAGGCCGTGCGGTCTGCGGGGGCCGGACGTGACGTGGCCGTGCCGGCGGCCGGTGGGCTCGCCGGCGCGGCGGCCCTCGCTGCGGTCTGGCTCGTCCGGCGCCGCCGGATCGCCTGACGGCGCCGGCCGCCATCTGCGGGGCGCGCCCCACCCCATGGGCCGCGCCCCGTACCCCCGCGGGAGCCGGCGCCCTCACCGCCGCCCCCGCGGGGCTCCGCCCCGGCCCGCGTCGGGCCCCGCACGCGGCCCCCGCGCACTGCAGCTCCCATCTCCCCGCCCCGCCCTTCCTCCGTTCCCCGGGGCTGTGCCCCGGACCCGCGGGCTGTGCCCCGAACTGTGCCTGCGTCCGGCCTCGTAGGTGGCGGCTACGGCCGGCTGCCTTCTCCCCGCCCCGCCTTTGCTCCGCTCCCGGGGGCTGTGCCCCGGACCCGCGGGCTGTGCCCCGAACTGTGCCTGCGTCCGGCCTCGTAGGTGGCCGCTACGCGGCAGGCTGCCTCCTCCTCGAGCCGCCCTTGCTCCGCTCCCGGGCGCTGTGCCCCGCACCCGCGGGGCTGCGCCCCCTGTGCCTGCGCCCGGCCCTGTCGGTGGTCGCCGGGCCGCCGGCGGCCTTCTCCCCGCCCCGCCCTTCCACCGTTCCCCGGGCGCTGCCCGGACCCTTCGGGGGCTCCGCCCCCAGGCCCCCGCTCCTCAAACGCCGGAGAGGCTGTGGAGGCGGGGTGCGGCCCCGGGACCCAGGTTCCCCAGGCGCACTCAGGGGGGCCGGGGCGCAGTCGGTGTGCACGCTGGGGCCGCGTACGGGGTCGGCGCAGACGGGGGTCCGGGGCGGAGCCCCGGGGAACGGAGGAAGGGCGGGTCGGGGAACCTGTACCGCCCCGGGGCCCACGGCCTTGCCCGGCCCCCGTCCATGCCCGGCCCCCGTCCATGCCCGGCCCGGGCCCCCGCCGGGTCCCGCCCCCCGACCCGAGGCTCCGTCCCGGATCCGGCCGCGTCCCGCCCCAGGACCCAGGCTCTGCCGCGGATCCCGCCCCGGCTCCGCCCCCGGATCCCCGCTGGGTCCCGTCGCAAGGGCCGGGGTCTGCGCCCGCATCCCTGCCGGGTCCCGCCCCAGGGGCCGGGCTCCGCCGTGGACCCCGCCCCGGGTTCCGCCCCCCGGTCTCCGCTGGGTCCCGTCCCAGGGTCCGGGCTCCGCCCCCGGATCCCCGCCGGGTCCCGCCCCCCCCCGGACCCGAGGCTTTGTGCCGGACCCTGCCGGGTTCCGCCCGAGGGTCCGGGTTCTGCCCCCGGTCCCCGCTGGATCCCGTCCCAGGGTCCGGGTTCTGTCCCCGGATCCTCGCCGGGTCCCGCCCCCCGGACCCGAGGCTTTGTGCCGGACCCTGCCGGGTTCCGCCCGAGGGTCCGGGTTCTGCCCCCCGGTCCCCGCTGGATGCCGCCCCAGGGTCCGGGTTCTGTCCCCGGATCCCGGCTGGGCTCCGCCCTAGGGCAGGGGCCCGCCCCCGGATCCCCGTCGGGCGGCTCCCGGACGCGAGGCGCCGCCCCCGCCCCCCCGCCCCCCCCGCCCGACCCCCCGCCCGGCTCCGCCCCTCGGCCCGGGCCGTGTTCCCGGCATGCCCGCGCCCCCTCGCGGGCAGCGCTCCGTACCCCCGCCCCCGGCGCCTGCCGGACCCCGTTGCCCCGGCGCAGCCGTGGCCGCCGGGCGGTGTTCGTGGAGCCCTCTCCACCCCCTGCCGAATGGGCCGGGATGTCGGTGCCCGCCAGTAGGGTGGAGGGCATGGCCGACCCCTCCAGCTACCGCCCCGCGCCGGGCCAGGTTCCCGACTCGCCCGGTGTCTACCGGTTCCGTGACGAGCACCGCCGGGTGATCTACGTCGGGAAGGCCAAGAGCCTGCGCCAGCGGCTCGCCAACTACTTCCAGGACGTGGCCGGCCTGCACCCCCGCACCGCCACGATGGTCACCACCGCCGCCTCCGTCGAGTGGACCGTGGTCTCCACCGAGGTCGAGGCGCTCCAGCTGGAGTACTCCTGGATCAAGGAGTACGACCCCCGCTTCAACGTCAAGTACCGCGACGACAAGAGCTATCCGTCCCTCGCGGTGACGCTCGGCGAGGAGTACCCCCGCGTCCAGGTCATGCGCGGCCCCAAGAAGAAGGGCGTGCGCTACTTCGGCCCCTACGCACACGCCTGGGCCATCCGCGAGACCGTCGACCTCATGCTGCGGGTGTTCCCCGTCAGGACCTGCTCCGCCGGCGTGTTCAAGCGTTCCGCGCAGATCGGCCGGCCCTGCCTGCTCGGCTACATCGGCAAGTGCTCCGCCCCCTGCGTCGGCCGGATCACCCCGGAGGACCACCGCGAACTGGCCGAGGAGTTCTGCGACTTCATGGCCGGCCGCACCGGCACCTACCTCTCCCGCCTCGAGAAGCGGATGCACGAGGCCGCCGAGGAGATGGAGTACGAGAAGGCCGCCCGCCTGCGCGACGACATAGGGGCGCTCCGCCGGGCCATGGAGAAGAACGCCGTCGTCCTGGCCGACGCCACCGACGCCGACCTGATCGCCGTCGCCGAGGACGAGCTGGAGGCGGCCGTCCAGATCTTCCACGTCCGCGGCGGCCGCGTGCGCGGCCAGCGCGGCTGGGTCACCGACAAGGTCGAGGCGGTCGACACCGCAGGACTCGTCGAGCACGCGCTCCAGCAGCTGTACGGCGAGGAGCACGGCGAGGGCGTCCCCAAGGAGGTCCTGGTCCCCGCCCTGCCAGAGGACTCCGCCGCCGTCGCCCAGTGGCTCGCCGAGCACCGCGGCTCCCAGGTCAGCCTGCGCATCCCGCAGCGCGGCGACAAGAAGGACCTGATGGAAACGGTCCGGCGGAACGCGGTGCAGTCGCTCGCCCTGCACAAGACCAAGCGCGCCAGCGACCTGACGACCCGCTCCCGCGCCCTGGAGGAGATCGCGGAGGCGCTGGAGCTGGACAGCGCACCCCTGCGCATCGAGTGCTTCGACATCTCCCACCTCCAGGGGGACGACGTCGTGGCCTCCATGGTCGTCTTCGAGGACGGGCTGGCCCGCAAGAGCGAGTACCGCCGCTTCCAGGTGAAGGGGCGTGTCGGAGACACGCAGGTCTGGCACGGCGCCGGGCAGGACGACGTGCGGTCCATGCACGAGGTGGTGTCCCGGCGGTTCCGGCGCTACCTCCAGGAGAAGCTGAAGACGGGGGAGTGGAGCCCCGAGGACGGCGACGACCCGCAGCCGGAGGACGACGGCAGGCCGAAGCGCTTCGCGTACCCGCCCCAGCTCGTCGTGGTCGACGGCGGCCGCCCGCAGGTCGAGGCCGCACAGCGGGCCCTCACGGAGCTCGGCATCGACGACGTGGCCGTCTGCGGCCTGGCCAAGCGGCTGGAGGAGGTCTGGCTGCCCGGCGAGGACGACCCGGTGGTGCTGCCCCGCACCAGCGAGGGCCTCTACCTCCTCCAGCGGGTACGTGACGAGGCTCACCGCTTCGCCATCCAGTACCAGCGCAACAAGCGCGGCAAGCGCCTGAAGGCGGGCCCCCTGGACGACGTACCCGGCCTGGGGGAGAGCCGCAAGCTGGCGCTGATCAAGCACTTCGGTTCGGTGAAGAAGCTGCGACAGGCGACAATCGACCAGATCTGCGAGGTCCCGGGCATAGGACGCAAGACGGCCGAGACCGTGGCCGTGGCCCTCGCCCGGGCGGCCCCCGCGGCTCCTGCCGTGAACACCGCGACAGGAGAGATCATTGAGGACGAGACCCCCGCGCCCGCGGGGACCTCGGCCGAACGGGGGACGGAGCAATGAACGCACACGACCGAGACGGAGCACAGGTGAGTACGGGCACGAGCGTGGAGGCGGGTGAAGCCGCCGAGGCGGCCATCCCCGAGCTGGTGATCATCTCCGGCATGTCCGGAGCCGGCCGCAGTACGGCCGCGAAGTGCCTGGAGGACCTCGGCTGGTTCGTGGTCGACAACCTGCCGCCCGCGCTGATCCCCACCATGGTGGAGCTCGGCGCCCGCTCGCAGGGGAACGTCGCCCGCATCGCCGTCGTCGTCGACGTCCGCGGCCGCCGCTTCTTCGACAACCTCCGCGAGTCGCTCGCCGACCTCGACGGCCGCGGCGTCACCCACCGGGTCGTCTTCCTGGAGTCCTCGGACGACGCGCTGGTCCGCCGCTTCGAGTCGGTCCGCCGGCCGCACCCCCTCCAGGGCGACGGCCGCATCGTCGACGGCATCGCCGCCGAGCGCGACCTGCTGCGCGAGCTGCGCGGCGACGCCGACCTGGTGATCGACACCTCCAGCCTCAACGTCCACGAGCTGCGCGCCAAGATGGACGCCCAGTTCGCCGGGGACGAGGAGCCGGAGCTGCGCGCCACCGTCATGTCCTTCGGCTACAAGTACGGCCTGCCCGTCGACGCCGACCTCGTCGTGGACTGCCGCTTCCTGCCCAACCCGCACTGGGTCCCGGAGCTGCGCCCCTTCACCGGCCTCAACGAGGAGGTGTCGGGCTACGTCTTCAACCAGCCCGGCGCCAAGGAGTTCCTCGACCGGTACGCCGAGCTGCTCCAGCTCATCGCCACCGGCTACCGCCGCGAGGGCAAGCGGTACGTGACCATCGCGGTGGGCTGCACGGGCGGCAAGCACCGCAGCGTGGCCATGTCCGAGAAGCTCGCCGCCCGCCTCGCCTCCGAGGGAGTCGAGACCGTCGTCGTACACCGGGACATGGGGCGCGAGTGACCGGCCGTAGCCTCCGGCTGCGGCGTCTGCGGCGGATCACGCCCGGGCTCGGCGAGGACGCCGCCCGGGCCCGCCGCAGGCGCGGCGCACAGCCCAAGGTCGTCGCGCTCGGCGGCGGCATGGGCCTGTCCGCCTCGCTCGCCGCGCTGCGGCGGATCACCGGCGACCTGACGGCCGTCGTGACCGTCGCCGACGACGGCGGCTCCAGCGGCCGGCTCCGCGAGGAGCTGGGCGTGCTGCCGCCGGGCGACCTGCGCAAGGCCCTCGCGGCGCTGTGCGGGGACGACGACTGGGGCCAGACCTGGGCGCGGGTCATCCAGCACCGCTTCGCCAGCAAGGGCGAGATGCACGGCCACGCCGTGGGCAACCTGCTGATCGTCGCCCTCTGGGAGCAGCTGGGCGACCACGTCAGCGCCCTCGACCTGGTCGGGCGGCTGCTGGGGGCGCAGGGCCGGGTGCTGCCCATGTCGGCCGTGCCGCTGGAGCTCCAGGCCCTGGTCAGGGGGCACGACCCGGACCGGCCGAACGACGTGGACGTGGTGCGCGGGCAGGCCACGGTGGCCCTGACGCCCGGCGAGGTGCAGTCCGTGCACGTCGTGCCGCACGACCCGCCGGCGGTGCCGGAAGCGGTCGAGGCGGTCCTCGACGCGGACTGGGTGGTGCTGGGTCCGGGGTCCTGGTTCTCGTCCGTGATCCCGCACCTGCTGGTGCCGCAGCTGCTCGACGCGCTGGTCGAGACCAAGGCCCGGCGGGTGCTGTCGCTGAACCTCGCCCCGCAGCCCGGGGAAACCGATGGCTTCTCACCGCAGCGTCATTTGGAGGTTTTGGCACGACACGCCCCTAAACTCGCCCTGGACGTGGTGCTGGCCGACCAGGCTGCCGTACCCGACCGCGAGTCCCTCGCCGATGCCGCCAAGCGGTTCGGTGCCGCGGTCGAACTGGCTCCTGTGGCGGCGCGGCCTGGGGGCAGCTCCCAGGCCGACGGCTCCGGGGGTGCCTCTGCCAGGCACGACCCCGAGCTGCTGGCGGCCGCGTACGACCGTATTTTTCGGATGCATGGAAGGATCGGCCCATGGCGATGACGCCTGCGGTGAAGGACGAGATCTCCCGTCTCCCCGTCACCCGCACCTGCTGCAGGAAGGCGGAGGTCTCGGCGATCCTGCGCTTCGCGGGCGGGCTGCACCTGGTGAGCGGCCGCATCGTGATCGAGGCGGAGCTGGACACCAGCTTCGCGGCGCGCCGGCTGAAGAAGGACATCCTGGAGATCTTCGGGCACAGCTCGGAGCTGATCGTGATGGCGCCCGGCGGGCTGCGCCGCGGCTCGCGCTTCGTGGTCCGCGTGGTCGCCGGCGGCGACCAGCTGGCCCGCCAGACCGGCCTGGTCGACGGCCGCGGGCGGCCCATCCGGGGCCTGCCCCCGCAGGTGGTCTCCGGGGCCACCTGCGACGCGGAGGCGGCCTGGCGCGGCGCCTTCCTCGCGCACGGCTCGCTCACCGAGCCCGGCCGTTCCTCCTCGCTGGAGGTGACCTGCCCGGGTCCGGAGGCGGCCCTGGCCCTGGTCGGCGCGGCGCGCCGGCTGTCCATCGCCGCCAAGGCCCGCGAGGTCCGCGGGGTGGACCGGGTGGTCGTCCGCGACGGCGACGCCATCGGCGCCCTGCTCACCCGGCTCGGCGCGCACGAGTCGGTGCTGGCCTGGGAGGAGCGGCGGATGCGCCGCGAGGTGCGGGCCACCGCCAACCGGCTGGCCAACTTCGACGACGCCAACCTGCGCCGCTCGGCGCGGGCCGCCGTGGCCGCCGGGGCGCGGGTCCAGCGCGCTCTGGAGATCCTCGGCGAGGAGGTGCCCGAGCACCTCGCCGCCGCCGGCCGGCTGCGGATGGAGCACAAGCAGGCCTCCCTGGAGGAGCTGGGCGCGCTCGCCGACCCGCCGCTGACCAAGGACGCGGTGGCCGGCCGGATCCGCCGGCTGCTGGCCATGGCCGACAAGCGGGCGCAGGACCTGGGCATCCCGGGCACCGAGTCGAACCTCACCGAGGAGATGGCCGACAACCTGGTCGGCTAGGCGCGCCGGACGGTACGGGTCCCGGCCGGCGGTCGCGTACGCACGCGACCGCCGGCACCGGCCCCGCCCCGTACGCCGCGCCCCGTAGGCCCCGCGCCGGCCGCCCCGTACGCCGCGTGCCGGCCGGGCCCGTACGCCGGCCCCGGCCGGTACGCAGGGTCGCCGTTCCGGACGGCGCGACGGACCGGGACGCACGCCTCGCGCACACGCCGCGGACACCGCCCCGGGCACCCCAGAACGCATCGGGTGTCCCACCCGTCCCACGCGTCACAGGGGCCCTCCACCCGGACGACTCCGCCACCCGAGGCCTTCTTGACATGACCATGCACCACCGTAAGCCTGGCGTCCGCACGCTTTCGTGACGGACGACAGCAAGGGGGGCACATGAGGCGCAGAGCGGGCTCGATCCTCGCCACCGGCGCACTGATCCTCGGTTCGATGGCCGCCGTACCCGCGGCACTGGCCCAGCCCGGCCCGGCCGCCGCGCCGGAGGCCGGACCCGCGGCCGCCGACGAGGTACGGGTCTACCAGGCAGACATCACCCAGCAGCAGGTCCCACTGGTCCTGGCGGCCGGCCAGGACGCACACGAACTGAGCGAACGACCGCCCGCCGGCGGCACCGCCCGCGTCGAGCTGTTCCTCACCGGCGGCCAGGCCCGCGCCCTCGGCGCCCAGGGCGTCAGGCTCACCGAGCGCACCGTGTCGCCCGGCGGCCTGGCACGCGCCCGCGCCGCCGGGGACGGGGTGTACCGCCCGTACAGCGGCAAGGGCAACATCCAGGAGGAGATCGTCCGCACCGGCCAGTCCCACCCGGGCCTGACCAAGGTGGTCTCCATCGGCAAGACGGTCAAGGGCCGGGACATCCTCGCGATCAAGGTGTCCAAGCGGGCCCGCACCACGAAGGACGGCGCCAAACCCGCCGTGCTGTACATGTCCAACCAGCACGCCCGCGAGTGGATCACCCCGGAGATGACCCGCCGGCTGCTCCACCACTACCTCGACAACTACGGCAAGGACCAGCGGATCACGCGGCTGGTGGACACCACCGAGCTGTGGTTCCTGATCTCCGCCAACCCCGACGGGTACGACTACACGCACGCCCCCGACGGCGAGCGGCTGTGGCGCAAGAACCTCCGCGACAACAACGGCGACGGGAAGACCACCACCGGCGACGGGGTCGACCTCAACCGCAACTTCGCCTACAAGTGGGGCTACGACAACGAGGGTTCCTCGCCCGTCACGTTCAGCGAGACCTACCGCGGCTCCGGCCCCAATTCGGAGCCCGAGACCGTCGCCCTCGACCGCTTCCAGAAGCGCGTCGGCTTCGAGTACGGCATCAACTACCACTCCGCCGCCGAGCTCATCCTCTACGGCGTGGGCTGGCAGGTGGCCACCCCGACCCCGGACGACGTCCTCTACAAGTCGCTGGCCGGCACCCCCGACAACCCCGCGGTGCCCGGCTACTACCCGCAGGTCTCCTCGGAGCTTTACACGACCAACGGCGAGGCCGACGGCCACGCGGGCAACGTCAACGGGATCATGATGTTCACCCCGGAGATGACGACCTGCCAGACCGCCTCCGACCTCGACCCGAACGACCAGTGGCGCGCCGAGGACTGCCAGTCCGGCTTCAACTTCCCCGACGACGAGAAGCTGATCCAGGGCGAGTTCGCGAAGAACATCCCCTTCGCGCTCTCGGTGGCCGAGACCGCGGCCCACCCCGACCGGCCCTCCTCCTCGGTCGGCCTGACCGCCGCCGACTTCACCCCCGACCCCTTCACCACCTCCTACGCCCGCGGTGGCGACCAGCAGGTCGCGGTCACCGCGCGCACGTCGCTCCGGAACAAGGAGCTCAACTACCGCATCAACGGCGGCCGCACCCACGACGAGGACCTGGCGCCCTGGCGGGGCGGCGAGCGCTACGGCGGCACCGACAACCTGTACTTCGACCAGTACCGCGCCGAGGTCGAGGGCGCCCGGCCCGGCGACACCGTCGAGGTCTGGTTCACCGGCCGCACCCGCACCGGGACCCGGGTGTCCAGCGAGCACTTCACGTACACCGTCGCCAAACGCCCCCGCGCGGACGTCCTCGTGATCGCCGAGGAGGGCGCGGCCGCCCAGCACGCCCAGAAGTACGTGGACGCGCTCCGCGCCGCCGGCCGCTCCGCGACCGTCTGGGACGTCGCCGCACAGGGCGCGCCGCACGCGCTGGGCGTCCTGTCCCACTTCCGCACCGCCGTCCACTACACGGGCGCCCAGGCCCCCTCGGGCCCCACGCAGCTCGCGCTCCGCGACTGGCTCAACGAGGGCGGCAGGCTGGTCGAGGCAGGTGAGCTGGCCGGCGGCGGCGCCCAGGTCGGCCGCGCCGTCACCAACGACTTCAGCCAGTACTACCTCGGCGCCTACGGGCGTACGAGCGCCCGCGGCGCCACCGGCTTCGGCGGCGCAGGCGCCCTGGCCGGAGCGGCCGGCCCGCTCGGCGACGCCCCCGGCGACCCCGGGAACCCGCTGAACGCGGCCGGCGCCTACACCGTCACCTCCGACACCCTGCCGCCCGCCACGTTCCCCCAGTTCGGCAGCGCGCAGGCCGGCCAGTACGCCGGTGTCGTCAACCCGTACGCCCCCTACCGCGGCACCGGCATGGCCGCCGCCACCCACGAGGACGACGACTGGCGGCGCCTGGTCCGCACCGTCGACCTCACCGGCGTCACCGCGGCCGACCGGCCCGAACTGCGCCTCGCCCTGAACTGGAACACCGAACCCGGCTACGACCACGCGCTGCTGGAGGCGCACACGTCGGGCGCCGACGACTGGACCACCCTCCCCGAGGCCTCCGGCCTGACCTCCTCGACCGTGCCCGAGGAGTGCGCGGCCGGGTTCTTCATCAACGACCACCCCTTCCTCTCCCGCTACCTCACCCTGTCCTCCGGCGGCTGCACCGCGAGCGGCTCCAGCGGCGCGTGGCACAGCTTCACCGGCTCGTCCGGCGGCTGGAAGGAGGTCACCTTCGACCTCAGCGCGTACGCGGGCAAGAAGGTCGAACTGGCCCTCTCCTACGTCACCGACCCCGGATCGGGCGGCCGCGGCGTCTTCGCCGACGAGACCCGGCTGGTCGTCGGCGGTGCGGACCGCGACACCGAGGGCTTCGAGACCTCCCTCGGCGGATGGACCGCACAGGGCGCGCCCGCCGGAAGTCCCGAAGTTCCGGGAGATTGGTCCCGCTCCGGTGAGCTGTTCAAGTCCTATGCGTCGGTCACAACGCGTGACACGGTGCTGCTCGGGTTCGGGCTCGAACACCTCGCCAACCCGCAGGACCGCTCCGTACTCATCGGTAAGGCTCTCAGGTCCCTGCACCGCTGACTCTGCGTGACGGGACCTTGGGTCCCCGGCGGCCTGTGCCTGCCCCATTGGTACAGGCCGTCCCCGCGCGTCCGTGCCCTCACGATGTCACTCAAAGGCTCACGGAGGGGTAGGGTCGGAGGCGGTCGGGGACATCCCATACAGCTCGCCGGCGCACAGACCGGCGCACATACGAGGAGATCGGTTCGTGACGATCCGCGTAGGTATCAACGGTTTTGGCCGTATCGGCCGCAACTACTTCCGGGCGCTCCTGGAGCAGGGGGCGGACATCGAGATCGTCGGTGTCAACGACCTGACTGACAACGCCACTCTGGTGCACCTGCTCAAGTACGACACCATCCTCGGCCGCCTGAAGCAGGACGTCAGCCACACCGAGGACACGATCACTGTCGGTGGCAACACCTTCAAGACCTTCGCCGAGCGCGACCCCGCGAACCTCCCCTGGGGCGAGCTGGGTGCCGACATCGTCATCGAGTCCACCGGCATCTTCACGAAGAAGGCCGACGCCGCCAAGCACCTGGCCGCGGGCGCGAAGAAGGTCCTCATCTCGGCCCCGGCCACGGACGAGGACATCACCATCGTGATGGGCGTCAACCACGAGAAGTACGACGCGGCCAACCACCACGTCATCTCCAACGCCTCCTGCACCACGAACTGCGTGGCGCCGATGGCGAAGGTCCTCGACGAGAACTTCGGCATCGTCAAGGGCATGATGACCACGGTCCACGCCTACACCAACGACCAGCGCATCCTCGACTTCCCGCACAAGGACCTGCGCCGCGCCCGTGCCGCCGCGGAGAACATCATCCCGACCTCGACGGGTGCCGCGAAGGCCACCGCCCTGGTCCTCCCGCAGCTCAAGGGCAAGCTGGACGGCATCGCCATGCGCGTCCCGGTCCCCACCGGCTCGGTCACCGACCTGGTCATCGAGCTGGACCGCGAGGTCACCAAGGACGAGATCAACACCGCCTTCCAGAAGGCCGCCGAAGGCCAGCTGAAGGGCGTCCTGGACTACACCGAGGACGCGATCGTCTCCTCGGACATCGTGAACTGGCCGGCCTCCTGCACCTTCGACTCCTCCCTGACCATGGTCCAGGGCAAGCAGGTCAAGGTCGTCGGCTGGTACGACAACGAGTGGGGCTACTCCAACCGCCTCGTGGACCTCACGGTCTTCGTCGGCGACCGTCTCTGAGCAGGGCCAGGAACACCACGATGTGAAGCACAGGGTCCGGCCGGCGCAACGGAGCGCCGCCCGGACCCTGTAGTTTTCCTGTCGTTCTTCGCCCCGTACGGGCGCCAAAGGAGTCAGAAACAGCATGAAGACGATCGACGAACTTCTCGCCGAGGGCGTCTCCGGCAAGCGGGTCTTCGTCCGCGCCGACCTCAACGTCCCGCTCGCGGACGGCGTGATCACCGACGACGGCCGCATCCGCGCCGTCCAGCCGACCATCGCGAAGCTCGCCGAGGCCGGCGCCCGCGTGGTCGTCGCCTCCCACCTCGGCCGCCCCAAGGGCGCCCCCGACCCCGCCTTCACCCTCGCCCCGGCCGCCCGCCGCCTGGGCGAACTGCTGGGCACCGAGGTCGCGTTCGCGACCGACACCGTCGGCTCCTCCGCCAAGGAGACCGTCGCGGCCCTGGCCGACGGCCAGGTCGCGGTCATCGAGAACCTGCGCTTCAACGCGGGCGAGACCAGCAAGGACGACGCCGAGCGCGGCGCGTTCGCCGACCGGCTCGCCGAGCTCGCCGACCTGTACGTCGGTGACGGCTTCGGCGCGGTGCACCGCAAGCACGCCTCGGTGTTCGACCTCCCGGCGCGCCTCCCGCACGCCGCCGGCTACCTCATCGCCACCGAGGTCGGCGTCCTCAAGAAGCTCACCGCCGACGTGAAGCGCCCCTACGTGGTCGTGCTCGGCGGCGCCAAGGTCTCCGACAAGCTCGCCGTCATCGACGAGCTGCTCGGCAAGGCCGACCGCATCCTGATCGGCGGCGGCATGGCGTACACCTTCCTGTACGCCAAGGGCTACGAGGTCGGCATCTCCCTGCTCCAGAAGGACCAGGTGGACAAGGTCACCGAGTACATGGAGCGCGCCGAGCGCACCGGCGTCGAGCTGGTCCTCCCGGTCGACGTGCTCGCCTCCGCCGAGTTCCCGGACCTCAAGGGCAAGACCCCGGCCGAGTTCGTCACCGTCGACGCGGACAAGATCCCCGCCGACAAGGAGGGCCTGGACATCGGCCCGAAGACGCGCGAGCTGTACGCGTCGAAGATCGCCGACGCCGAGACCGTCTTCTGGAACGGCCCGGTGGGCGTCTTCGAGCACCCCGACTACGCCGGCGGCACCAGCGCGATCGCGCAGGCCCTGGTCGACAGCAACGCCTTCACCGTCGTCGGCGGCGGCGACTCGGCCGCGGCCGTGCGCACGCTCGGCTTCGACGAGAAGGCGTTCGGACACATCTCCACCGGCGGCGGCGCCTCCCTCGAGTACCTCGAGGGCAAGGAACTCCCCGGCATCGCGGCACTGGAAGGCTGACCCGTGACCTCTCGCACCCCGCTGATGGCGGGCAACTGGAAGATGAACCTCAACCACCTCGAGGCCATCGCGCACGTCCAGAAGCTCGCCTTCGCCCTGGCCGACAAGGACTACGACGCGGTCGAGGTCGCGGTCCTGCCGCCCTTCACCGACCTGCGTTCGGTCCAGACCCTGGTCGACGGCGACAAGCTGAAGATCAAGTACGGC
The DNA here is from genome assembly GCF_044759445.1 of Streptomyces sp. NPDC101118. Taxonomy (NCBI): domain Bacteria; kingdom Bacillati; phylum Actinomycetota; class Actinomycetes; order Kitasatosporales; family Streptomycetaceae; genus Streptomyces; species Streptomyces sp. NPDC101118. The sequence goes on from NZ_JBIVZG010000003.1 coordinate 551,834, forward strand.
GCCCAGGACATCTCGGCGCACGACTCCGGCGCCTACACCGGTGAGATCTCCGGCCCGATGCTGGCCAAGCTGAAGTGCGCGTACGTGGCCGTCGGCCACAGCGAGCGCCGCCAGTACCACGGCGAGAACGACGAGATCTGCAACGCCAAGGTCAAGGCCGCCTTCAAGCACGGGATCACCCCGATCCTGTGCGTCGGCGAGGGCCTCGACATCCGCAAGGCCGGCCAGCAGGTCCAGTACACGCTGACCCAGGTCGACGGCGGCCTCAAGGACGTCCCGGCCGAGCAGGTCGAGTCCATCGTGATCGCGTACGAGCCGGTGTGGGCCATCGGCACCGGCGAGGTCGCCACCCCCGACGACGCGCAGGAGGTCTGCGGGGCCATCCGCGGCCGCCTGGCCGAGCTGTACTCCCAGGAGCTGGCCGACAAGGTCCGCATCCAGTACGGCGGCTCCGTGAAGGCCGGCAACATCGCGGCGATCATGGCGCAGCCCGATGTGGACGGCGCCCTGGTCGGCGGTGCGGCCCTCGATGCGGACGAGTTCGTCAAGATCGTCCGTTTCCGGGACCAGTGACCAGGTCAGTGAGTATGCGGTAGGGCGGATCCGTCGTACCCTTGCGGGGGCCAGGGGGCTGAATCAGCAGCCACTGGCCCCCGCTCTCGATAACCAAGGAAGTAGGGTCCAGCCGTGATTATGGGGTTCTCGATCGCCCTGATCGTCTTCAGCCTGCTGCTGATGCTGCTGGTGCTGATGCACAAGGGCAAGGGCGGCGGCCTCTCCGACATGTTCGGCGGCGGCATGCAGTCCTCCGTCGGCGGCTCCTCGGTGGCCGAGCGCAACCTCGACCGCATCACCGTCGTGGTCGGTCTGCTGTGGTTCGCGTGCATTGTCGCGCTTGGCCTGATGATGAAGCTCGACAGCTGACCGGAAGTAACTCCGGCCATTGGACGCGCGTTGGGACTTCCGTAGACTGGGGCGCCCGCGGCGGACAACACAGCGAACGCGGCACCATCACGCAGGGAGTTACGACCGTGGCAAGTGGCAACGCGATCCGTGGAAGCCGGGTCGGAGCGGGGCCGATGGGTGAGGCCGAGCGCGGCGAGTCCGCGCCGCGCCTGCGCATCTCCTTCTGGTGCTCCAACGGGCACGAGACCCAGCCCAGCTTCGCCAGCGACGCGCAGGTACCGGACAGCTGGGACTGCCCGCGCTGCGGCTTCCCGGCCGGCCAGGACCGGGACAACCCCCCGGCCCCGCCGCGCACCGAGCCGTACAAGACGCACCTCGCGTACGTACGGGAGCGGCGCACGGACGCGGACGGCGAGGCGATCCTCGCCGAGGCGCTCGCCAAGCTCCGGGGTGAGATCTGAGCCGTCCGCGGCCCGGACGCACCGTCTGACTCAGGGCCCGGCCCGTGGGAGACCTTCTCCCGCGGGCCGGGCCCGTTTGTGTCGGTTGGAGCCCTTCTGATCCCTTAGGTTGGGAGGTGGCGGGGCACAACAGGACAGGAAGAAGTGGGTTGATGTCCGAGATGAAGGCAGAAGGCCGCGTGAAGCTCAACCGGACGCCCGAGTGGGCGGCGCTGGCGAAGCACCGGGAGGAGTTCGGCCGGACCCATCTGCGGGAGCTGTTCGAGGCGGACCCGGAGCGGGGCACCGGTTACACCCTGCGGGTCGGGGACCTCCACATCGACTACTCGAAGCACCTGGTCACGGACGAGACCCTGGGGCTGCTGCGGGACCTGGCCGCCGCGACCGGCGTGGCGGAGCTGCGGGACGCGATGTTCCGCGGCGAGAAGATCAACACGACCGAGGACCGGGCGGTGCTGCACACCGCGCTGCGCGCCCCCGCGGGCGCGGTCGTCGAGGTCGACGGGGAGAACGTCGTCCCCGGCGTGCACGCCGTCCTCGACCGGATGGCGGACTTCTCCGAGCGCGTGCGCTCGGGCGTCTGGACCGGCCACACCGGCCGCCGCATCCGCAACGTCGTCAACATCGGCATCGGCGGCTCCGACCTCGGTCCGGCGATGGCGTACGAGGTGCTGCGCACCTTCACCGACCGCGACCTCACGGTGCGCTTCGTCTCCAACGTCGACGGCGCGGACCTCCACGAGGCGGTGCACGGCCTGGACCCGGCCGAGACGCTGTTCATCATCGCGTCCAAGACCTTCACCACGATCGAGACCATCACCAACGCCACCTCCGCCCGCCAGTGGCTGGTGGACGGCCTGGGCGGCGACCGGGAGGCCGTGGCCCGGCACTTCGTGGCGCTGTCCACGAACTCCGGCAAGGTCGCCGAGTTCGGCATCGACACGGCCAACATGTTCGAGTTCTGGGACTGGGTCGGCGGCCGCTACTCCTTCGACTCGGCCATCGGCCTCTCGCTGATGATCGCCATCGGACCGGACCGCTTCCGCGAGATGCTGGCGGGCTTCCACCTGGTCGACGAGCACTTCCGGACCGCCGCTCCGGAGGAGAACGCCCCGCTCCTGATGGGCCTGTTGGGCATCTGGTACGGCGCCTTCTTCGACGCGCAGTCCCACGCGGTTCTGCCCTATTCGCACTACCTGTCCAAGTTCACGGCCTACTTGCAGCAGCTGGACATGGAGTCCAACGGCAAGTCCGTGGACCGCGACGGCAATCCGGTCGAGTGGCAGACCGGCCCCGTGGTCTGGGGCACCCCCGGCACCAACGGCCAGCACGCCTACTACCAGCTGATCCACCAGGGCACCAAGGTGATCCCGGCGGACTTCATCGGTTTCGCCCGGCCCGTCGAGGGGCTGTCCCCGGAGCTGGCGGCCCAGCACGACCTGCTGATGGCCAACTTCTTCGCGCAGACGCAGGCCCTGGCCTTCGGCAAGACGCCGGAGGAGGTGCGGGCGGAGGGCGTCGCCGAGGAGCTGGTGCCGCACAAGACCTTCCACGGCAACCACCCGACCACCACGGTGCTGGCCGCCGAGCTGACGCCGTCGGTGCTGGGGCAGCTCGTCGCGCTGTACGAGCACAAGGTGTTCGTCCAGGGCGCGGTGTGGAACATCGACTCCTTCGACCAGTGGGGCGTCGAGCTGGGCAAGGTCCTGGCCAAGCGCATCGAGCCCGCCCTGGTCCGGGGCACCGAGGTGGGCGGCCTGGACGCCTCCACCACCGCCCTGGTCGCCAAGTACCGCACGCTGCGCGGCCGCTGACCGCAGGCGCACGACAAGGGCCCCCGCTCTCCGAGGAGAGCGGGGGCCCTTGTCGTGCGGCCGGATCAGGCGGACGCCGGCGGGTACAGCTGCGGCGGGAGCTTTGCGGCGGCGGCCCGGTCCAGCAGCCAGAGGGTGCGTACGCGGCCGTACGCACCCGCCGCCGGGGCCTGGAGCTCACCCGCGCCGCCCAGGGCGATCGCGACCGCACCGGCCTTGTCCTCGCCCGCGGCGAGCAGCCACACCTCACGCGCCGCCCGGATGGCCGGGAGGGTCAGCGAGACGCGGGTCGGCGGCGGCTTAGGCGCGCCGTGCACGCCCACCACCGTACGGGCCTGCTCGCGCACGCCCGGGTGCCCGGGGAAGAGCGAGGCCACGTGCGTGTCCGGGCCCACCCCCAGCATCAGCACGTCGAACCGCGGCACCGGGCCGTGGTCCTCGGGCCCGGCGGCCCGCGCCAGCTCCTCGGCGTACGCGGCGGCCGCCGCGTCCACGTCGGTGCCGTACGGGCCGTCGGAGGCGGGCATCACGTGCACGCGCGCCGGGTCCACGGGGACCGCGTCCAGCAGCGCCTCACGGGCCTGGACGTGGTTGCGCTCGGGGTCGTCGGCCGGCACGTACCGCTCGTCGCCCCACCACAGGTCGAGCCGCGACCAGTCGACCGCGTCCCGGGCGGGCGCGGCGGCGAGGGCGGCCAGCAGGCCGTTGCCGTTGCGCCCGCCGGTGAGGACCACCGACGCGGAGCCGCGGGCCGCCTGGGCGTCCACGATGCGCGTGATCAGGCGCGCCGCGGCGGCCTGAGCCATCAGCTCCTTGTCGCGGTGGACCACGACCTGCGGGACGCTCACCGGGACGCCGCCTTCTTGGCCGGAGCCTTCTTCGCGGGCGCCTTGGCGGGCTTCTCCGGGGCGTCCGCGGAGTCCGCGGCGCTCCCCGCCGCCGGAGCGGGCCCGTCGTGGCCGGCCGCCGCCGGGGCGGGCTCCGCGGGGACGGGCTCCGCGGGGACGGACTTCGCGGCCGCCGCCGCGGACTCCGCCTCCAGCCGGTCCACGCCGTACTTCAGCGAGGCCTCGTACGTGTTGTCCGGGTCCAGCCTGCGCAGCTCCTCCGCGAGCAGCTCGGAGGTGTCGCGCCGCTTGAGCGCCACCGCGCGGTCCGGCTGGCCCGGCATGCACAGCGTCGCCAGCGAGCCGTCGGCCCGGTCCAGCACGATCGCGCCGTCACCGGTCTCCAGCCGGACCGCGGTGAGCCCGGGACCGGCCGACTGGGTGCGCCGTACGGGCACCTGGAGCCGGTCCGCCAGCCACATGGCCAGCAGCTCGCAGCTGGGGTTCTCGTCCTCGCCCTCGACGACCGCGGAGGTGACCCGCACCGACTGCTGGTCCAGGGCCGCCGCCAGCATCGAGCGCCAGGGGGTGACCCGGGTCCAGGACAGGTCGGTGTCGCCGGGCGCGTAGGTCTCCGCGCGCGCCGACAGCTCCGCGAACGGGTCCTCGGTCGCGTACGTGTCGACGATCCGGCGCTGGCCCAGGGCGCCCAGCGGGTCGCCCGCGACGTCCGCGGGCGCGCCCTCGGGCCACCACACGACCACCGGCGCGTCCGGCAGCAGCAGCGGCAGGACCACGGACTGCGCATGGTTGACCAGCTCGCCGTGCAGACGCAGGACAACCGTTTCACCGGTGCCCGAGTCGGCACCGACGCGCACCTCGGCGTCGAGGCGCGCGTCCCGCCGGCTGCGCGGCGACCGGCTGACCCGCTTGATCACGACGATGATCCGCGAGGGGTGCTCGTGCGAGGCGTCGTTGGCCGACTTGAGCGCGTCGTACGCGTTCTCCTCGTCCGTGACGATGACCAGCGTGAGCACCATGCCGATGGCAGGCGTGCCGATGTCCCGGCGCGCCTGCACCAACGCGGCGTTGATCTTGCTGGAGGTGGTCTCCGTGAGATCGATCTTCATGGCCGGCGCCAGCTCCGTCCGTCTCGTGCGAGCATCTCGTCCGCCTCGACAGGACCCCACGTGCCCGCCGGGTACTGCGCCGGCTTGCCGTGCTCGTCCCAGTACTGCTCGATCGGGTCGAGGATGTTCCAGGACAGCTCGACCTCCTGGTGGCGCGGGAAGAGGTTCGCGTCACCGAGCAGCACGTCCAGGATCAGACGCTCGTACGCCTCGGGGCTCGACTCCGTGAAGGACTCGCCGTACGCGAAGTCCATCGTCACGTCCCGGACCTCCATGGAGGTGCCCGGCACCTTGGAGCCGAAGCGCACCGTCACGCCCTCGTCCGGCTGCACCCGGATGACCAGGGCGTTCTGCCCCAGCTCCTCCGTGGCGCCGGACTCGAACGGCAGGTACGGGGCCCGCTTGAAGACCACCGCGATCTCGGTGACCCGGCGGCCCAGGCGCTTGCCCGTGCGCAGGTAGAACGGCACGCCCGCCCAGCGGCGGTTGTTGATCTCCAGCCGGATGGCCGCGTAGGTGTCGGTCTTCGACCCGGGGTCGATGCCGTCCTCTTCGAGGTAGCCGACGACCTTCTCGCCGCCCTGCCACGCGGAGGTGTACTGGCCGCGCACGGTGTGCTTGCCCAGGTCCTCGGGGATCTGGACGGCGCTGAGCACCTTGAGCTTCTCCGCCACCAGCGCCTTGGGGTGGAAGGAGCCGGGCTCCTCCATCGCGGTCAGCGCGAGCAGCTGGAGCAGGTGGTTCTGGATGACGTCACGGGCGGCGCCGATGCCGTCGTAGTACCCGGCACGGCCGCCGATGCCGATGTCCTCGGCCATGGTGATCTGCACGTGGTCGACGTACGACCGGTTCCAGATCGGCTCGAACATCGTGTTGGCGAAGCGGAGCGCCAGGATGTTCTGGACGGTCTCCTTGCCCAGGTAGTGGTCGATCCGGAAGACCTCGTCCCGGGGGAAGACCTCGTGGACGATCTTGTTGAGCTCCTGGGCGCTGGCCAGGTTGTGGCCGAAGGGCTTCTCGATGACGGCGCGCCGCCACGAGCCCTCCTTCTGGGCGAGTCCGTGGCTCTTGAGCTGCTGGACCACCTTGGGGAAGAACTTCGGCGGTACGGACAGGTAGAAGGCGAAGTTGCCGCCCGTGCCCTGCGCCTTGTCCAGGTCCTCGATCGTCGCCTTCAGCGTCTCGAACGCCTGGTCGTCGTCGAAGTCGCCCTGGACGAACCGGCAGCCCTGGACCAGCTGCTGCCAGACCTCCTCGCGGAAGGGGGTGCGCGAGTGCTCCTTGACGGCGTCGTGCACCTCCTGGGCGAAGTCCTCGTGCTCCCACTCGCGCCGGGCGAAGCCGATCAGCGAGAAGCCCGGGGGCAGCAGACCGCGGTTCGCGAGGTCGTAGACGGCGGGCATCAGCTTCTTGCGCGAGAGGTCGCCCGTAACGCCGAAAATGACCAGGCCGGACGGCCCCGCGATCCGCGGGAGCCGCCGGTCCTGTGCGTCACGAAGCGGGTTCGCTCCGTTTACAGACAAGGTTTTCAGGCCTCCGTGGGGGCGAGCTTCGACAGCTCCGCCTCGGTCGACTTCAGCAGGTCGTTCCAGGACGCCTCGAACTTCTCGACGCCCTCGTCCTCGAGCAGCTGAACCACATCGTCGTACGAGATGCCCAGCTTCGCGACCGCGTCGAGCTCCGCACGTGACTGCTCGTAGGTCCCGCGGACGGTGTCGCCGGCGACCTCGCCGTGGTCGGCGGTGGCCTCCAGGGTGGCCTCGGGCATGGTGTTCACGGTGCCCGGGGCGACCAGGTCCACCACGTACAGGGTGTCCTTGTACGCGGGGTCCTTGACGCCGGTGGAGGCCCACAGCGGGCGCTGCTTGTTGGCGTGCGCCTTGTCCAGGGCGGCCCAGCGCTCGGAGGAGAAGACCTGCTCGTAGGCCTCGTAGGCCAGACGGGCGTTGGCGAGTGCCGCCTTGCCCTTCAGGGCCTTCGCCTCGTCGGTGCCGAGCTTGTCCAGGCGCTTGTCGATCTCGCTGTCCACGCGGGACACGAAGAAGGACGCCACCGAGTGGATCTTGGACAGGTCCAGGCCGCGCGCCTTGGCCTTCTCCAGGCCCGCCAGGTACGCGTCCATGACCTCGCGGTAGCGCTCCAGCGAGAAGATCAGCGTGACGTTGACGCTGATGCCCAGGCCGATGACCTCGGTGATCGCCGGCAGGCCGGCCTTGGTCGCCGGGATCTTGATGAGCGTGTTCGGCCGGTCCACCAGCCAGGCCAGCTGCTTGGCCTCGGCCACGGTCGCCGCGGTGTTGTGGGCCAGACGGGGGTCGACCTCGATGGAGACCCGGCCGTCCTGCCCCTCGGTGGCGTCGTAGACCGGGCGCAGGATGTCGGCGGCGTCGCGGACGTCCGCCGTCGTGATCATGCGGATGGCCTCGTCGACGGTGACCTTGCGGGCCGCGAGGTCCTTGAGCTGCTGCTCGTAGCCGTCGCCGCTGCTGATCGCCTTCTGGAAGATCGACGGGTTGGTGGTCACGCCCACCACGTGCTGCTGGTCGATCAGCTCGGCGAGGTTGCCGGACGTGATGCGCTTGCGCGACAGGTCGTCCAGCCAGATCGCCACGCCCTCGTCCGAGAGGCGCTTGAGTGCGTCTGTCATGGGAATTGCATCTCCTACCTGAGTTGCTGCCGGGCGTCAGCGCGCGGCGGCGATCGAGTCCTTGGCGGCGGCGGTCACGGCCTCTGCGGTGAAGCCGAACTCGCGGAACAGGACCTTCGCGTCCGCCGAGGCACCGAAGTGCTCCAGCGAGACGATCCGGCCGGCGTCGCCCACGTAGCGGTGCCAGGTCAGGCCGATGCCGGCCTCGACCGCGACGCGCGCCTTCACGGACGGCGGCAGGACGCTGTCCTTGTACGCCTGGTCCTGCTCCTCGAACCACTCGACGGACGGCATGGAGACCACGCGGGCCGGGATGCCCTCGGCCTGCAGCGCCTCGCGGGCCGCGACCGCCAGCTGGACCTCGGAGCCGGTGCCGATGAGGACGACCCGGGCGTCGCCGCCCTCGGCCTCGAAGAGCACGTAGCCGCCCTTGGCCGCGTCCTCGTTCGCCTCGTACGTCGGCACGCCCTGGCGGGTGAGGGCCAGGCCGTGCGGGGTTCCCTTGCCGAACACCTTGGTGTGGCGCTTGAGGATCTCGCGCCAGGCGATGGCGGTCTCGTTGGCGTCGGCCGGGCGGACCACGTTCAGGCCCGGGATCGCGCGCAGCGAGGCGACGTGCTCGACCGGCTGGTGGGTCGGGCCGTCCTCGCCGAGGCCGATGGAGTCGTGCGTCCACACGTACGTCACCGGCAGGTGCATCAGCGCGGACAGGCGGACGGCGTTGCGCATGTAGTCGGAGAACACCAGGAAGGTGCCGCCGTAGATGCGGGTGTGGCCGTGCAGCGCGATGCCGTTCATGGCCGCGGCCATGGCGTGCTCGCGGATGCCGAAGTGGATGGTGCGGCCGTACGGGTCGGCCTCCGGCAGCGGGTTGCCCGTCGGCAGGAACGAGGAGTTCTTGTCGATGGTGGTGTTGTTGGAGCCGGCCAGGTCGGCCGAGCCGCCCCACAGCTCCGGGATGACCGCGCCGAGCGCCTGGAGGACCTTGCCGGAGGCCGCGCGGGTGGCGACGCCGGTGCCGGCCTCGAAGACGGGGAGCTTGTCCTCCCAGCCCTCGGGCAGCTCGTTGGCCTGGATGCGGTCGAACTCGGCGGCGCGCTCCGGGTTGGCGGTGCGCCAGGCGGCGAGCTCCTTCTCCCACTCGGCCTTGGCGTCGCGGCCGCGGTCGAGGGCCTTGCGGGTGTGCGCGATGACCTCGTCGGCGACCTCGAAGGTCTGCTCCGGGTCGAAGCCGAGGACGCGCTTGGTGGCCGCGACCTCCTCGTCGCCCAGGGCCGAGCCGTGCGCGGCCTCGGTGTTCTGCGCGTGCGGGGCCGGCCAGGCGATGATCGAGCGGGCCGCGATGAACGACGGCCTGTCGGTCACGGCCTTGGCGGCCTCCAGGGCGGCGTACAGGGCCTTGGGGTCCAGGTCGCCGTTGGCCTGCTGCTCGACGCGCTGGACGTGCCAGCCGTACGCCTCGTAGCGCTTGAGGGTGTCCTCGGAGACGGCCGTCTCGGTGTCGCCCTCGATCGAGATGTGGTTGTCGTCCCAGAGCAGGACGAGGTTGCCGAGCTTCTGGTGGCCGGCCAGCGAGGAGGCCTCGGCGGCAATGCCCTCCTGGAGGCAGCCGTCACCGGCGATCGCGTAGACCATGTGGTCGAACGGCGACGCGCCGGGCGCGGCCTCCGGGTCGAACAGACCGCGCTCGTAGCGGGCGGCCATGGCCATGCCCACGGCGTTGGCGACGCCCTGGCCGAGCGGGCCGGTGGTGGTCTCCACGCCCTTGGTGTGGCCGTACTCCGGGTGGCCCGGGGTCTTCGAGCCCCAGGTGCGGAAGGCCTTGAGGTCGTCCAGCTCCAGACCGAACCCGGCCAGGTACAGCTGGGTGTAGAGGGTCAGCGAGGAGTGGCCGGCGGACAGCACGAACCGGTCGCGGCCGACCCACTCGGGGTCCGCGGGGTCGTGACGCATGACCTTCTGGAACAGCACGTACGCGGCGGGCGCGAGGCTCATCGCCGTACCCGGGTGGCCGTTGCCCACCTTCTGTACGGCGTCCGCGGCGAGGACACGAGCGGTGTCAACGGCGCGCTGGTCCAACTCGGTCCAGTCGAGCTCTGTGGTGGTCGGCTTGGTGCTCACCCTGGGTCAGGGCTCCTCTCCACATGTCGAATCCCGGTGACGACGGGCGCACCGGTTCCCGGCGGCGAACCGCGCACCGGGTGCGTTTCCGAGCCTACCGTCGACAGGACGTGCAGCTATTCGAGTGCCTCCGCTCTGTCACTTCGAGATCACACTTCTCGCAGTTGCGCCGGTCGGTCCAACACGAGTGGACCCCGGCGCCGGGCGACCTCTGGGCAACGTCTACAGTGGCGTGGTACGCGCAAGTCTTTACCGGGCATTCACGCCCGAACCAGGAAGACTTGCTGGGAGTCTTTCGTCAGGGGTGTGCGTGACGGCCGTCGAATCCCGTCCTGCGGGGGTGCTCGGGACGAGCCCCGGTGACCGGCCGTTCGGGGCCCGGGTCATGGCTTTCGTGGCTTTGACCAAGCCGCGGATCATCGAACTTCTGCTGATCACCACAGTGCCGGTGATGTTCCTGGCCGAGCAGGGGGTGCCCTCGCTCTGGCTGGTCCTCGCGACCTGCCTGGGCGGTTACCTCTCCGCCGGCGGCGCCAACGCGCTGAACATGTACATCGACCGCGACATCGACGCGCTGATGGACCGCACGTCGCAGCGTCCGCTGGTGACCGGCATGGTCAGCCCGCGCGAGGGCCTGGTCTTCGGACTGGTCCTGGCCGTGGTGTCCACCCTGTGGTTCGGACTCCTCGTCAACTGGCTGTCCGCCGCGCTCTCCCTCGGTGCGCTCCTCTTCTACGTGGTCGTCTACACGATGATCCTGAAGCGGCGCACCGCCCAGAACATCGTCTGGGGCGGCATCGCGGGCTGCATGCCGGTGCTCATCGGCTGGTCCTCGGTGACCAACTCGATGTCCTGGGCCGCGGTCATCCTCTTCCTCGTCATCTTCTTCTGGACGCCGCCGCACTACTGGCCGCTGTCGATGAAGGTCAAGGAGGACTACGCGCGGGTGGGCGTCCCCATGCTCCCCGTCGTCGCCTCCAACAGGGTCGTGGCGCGCCAGATCGTCCTCTACAGCTGGGTGATGGTCGCCGTCTCGCTGGCGCTCACCCCGTTGGGCTACACCGGCTGGTTCTACACGGCCGTGGCGCTCGCCGCGGGCGGCTGGTGGCTCTGGGAGGCGCACGCGCTCCAGGCGCGCGCCAAGGCCGGTGCGACGGGCGGCAAGCTCAAGGAGATGCGCCTGTTCCACTGGTCCATCACCTACGTGTCGCTGCTCTTCGTCGCCGTGGCCGTGGACCCCTTCCTGCGCTGACCCGCGTCCGCCGCCCGTGCGCACGCCGGGCGGCGGTGACGGGCATCTCTTCCTCCACGGACCTACTCGTCGGTAGCATGCCGTTCATGGCAGACACGAAGCAGCAGGAGCGCAAGGCGGCCAGGCTGGCCAAGCAGATCGGCGCCTTCTCCAAGGAGCACGGCGGCGCCGAGGGGCAGCTCGCCTACATCGGGCAGATGGGCACCCGGATCGTCCTCGTCGGCGAGGACGGCGGCTGGGGCGACCTGGTCGCCCCCTCGTACGAGGTCGCACAGCAGGCCGCCGAGAAGGCCGGGCTGACCCTCCACGAGGACTTCGACGGCGAGCTGGCCGCCAAGGTCCGCACCAGTGCGTACGAGTGGAAGCGGATGGCCGGCCTCCAGCTCGGCAGCCCCTCCTGACCCGCGGCACCCCGTCGAACAGCGGTACGCCCACCGGCGCCAGCAACACCTGACGCCCCGGTCACCCGTTAGGACGTGTGGAAGCTCGTCCCTCCCGGGCTCGCCCGGCCGAGGGATTCCCGACGTCCGCAACGGGATGCCCGGATGATCGACACGCCGTCGCTGGTGGACCAGTACTGCCACGGGGTGCTCCGCACGGAACTGGGCCTCGGCACCTTCGAGGCCCATCTCGGCCGTGCCTCGGGCCCGCCCGCACCCGGCACCACCTTCTTCGACACCCAGACCGGCTTCGCCGTGCGCCGCTGGTGTCCACCGCTCCTGGGCCTCGAACCCCACTGCCCACCGGCCCGCTACCTGGCCCGCCGGCGCGAGCTCGGGGTGCTCGAATCGGGCCGCCGGCTGCTGCGCGGCTCCGGGATCTCCACCTACCTGGTCGACACCGGCCTGCCGGGCGACCTCACCGGCCCCCGCGAGCTCGCCCTGGCCGGTGACGCCGAGGCCCACGAGATCGTCCGGCTGGAACTGCTGGCCGGTCAGGTCGCCGACACCTCGGGCACCGTCGAGGCCTTCCTGGCCAACCTCGACGAGGCCGTCCACGCGGCCGCCGCCGCCGCGGTGGCCTTCACCTCCGTCGCGGGCGCCGGCTGCGCCCTGGCCTTCGCCCCCGAGCCGCCCGGCCCGGGAGAGGTGCGGGGCGCCGCCGGGCGCTGGCTGGAGCACCGGGCCCTGGCCAGGGCCGCCCGGCGCGGAACCCCCTCCGGCGGTGCGGGCGTGGCGGGGGCGGGGGTGGACCCGGTGCTGCTGCGGCACCTGCTGTGGAGCGCCGTGGCCTCGGGGCTGCCGCTCCAGCTGCACGCCGGGGCGGGTGACCCGCGCCAGCGCATCGACCGCGCCGACCCGACGCTGCTCACCGACTTCGTACGGGCCACCGCGGGCCTGGGCACCGACATCGTGCTGCTGCACGGCTACCCGTACCACCGGCACGCCGCACACCTCGCGGGCGCCTTCCCGCACGTGTACGCCGACCTGGGCCCCGCCCTCGCCCACACCGGGGCACGGGCCGCCGAGGTGCTGGCGGAGCTGCTGGAACTGGCGCCCTTCGGCAAGCTGCTGTTCTCCAGCGGCGGCCGGGAGCTGCCCGAACTCCACGTGGTCGGCGCCCGGGTGTTCCGCGAGGCCCTGGCCCGGGTGCTCGGCGGCTGGGTCGGCGACGGGGCCTGGTCCCTGCGCGACGCCGAACGCGTCGCGGGCATGATCGCGGCGGGCAACGCCCGCCGCGTCTACCGCCTGGACCGGGCCTGAAGGGCCCCGCCGCAGGGCGGGGCAGGACCCCGCGGATACCGCCTAGCGGGCCGTCGAGAGGGCCGGGTCGGGCTGCGCCGGGATCTCCGGGGTGGCCGCCGGCCGCTCCCGCAGGCTCAGCACCAGCCGCACCGCCGCGATCCACACCAGGCACGAGCCGAGCATGTGCGCGGACACCAGGGCCTCCGGCAGCTTCGTGAAGTACTGCACGTACCCGATCGCGCCCTGGGCCAGCAGCACCAGCAGCAGGTCGCGGGCGCGCGCCCGGGTGTCGTCCGGGGCGTCCACCACGCGCAGCACCAGCCACATCGCGACGGCCAGCGCGCAGACCACCCAGGCCGCGACGGCGTGGACGTGGGCCGTGGTGGACCAGTCGAACGGCATCCGCGGGACCTCGCTGCTGTCACCCGCGTGCGGCCCCGAGCCGGTCACCACCGTGCCCGCGGCGATCAGCACGAGGGACGTGCCGGCGATGGCCCAGCCCAGCTTGCGGACCGGCCGCGGGACCCGCGGCCGGGGCTCCGTGTCGCCCTCGCGGGTCCGCTGCCAGGTCAGCGTGGTGACCGTGATCAGGGAGGTGGCGAGCAGGAAGTGCCCCGCCACGCTGTAGGGGTTGAGCCCCGTCCACACCGTGATGCCGCCGAGCACGGCGTTGCCCATCACGATGAAGAACTGCGTCCAGCCCAGCCGGGTCAGCGAGCGGCGCCACGGCTTGGCCGAGCGGGCCGCGATGATGGCCCAGCCCACCGCCGCGCACAGCACGTACGTCAGCATCCGGTTGCCGAACTCGATGGCGCCGTGGACACCCTGGGCGGGCGTCGCGAACAGGCTGTCGTCCGTGCACTTGGGCCAGGTGTCGCAGCCGAGACCGGATCCGGTCAGCCGCACCGCGCCACCCGTGACGACGATGACCACGCTCATGACGACGGCGGCGAGCGCGGCCCGCTGGAGCGTCCTGGGTGTGGGCGTCCAGCGCTGCGCGATGTATGCGAGGGGGTTCAACACGGGCCCTATCGTAGGGCGCCACTTGTGCAAACTTTCACGAGGGGGTGGCGCCCGGCCCCGCCGCGGCGGCCGACGTCAGCCGGAAGCGGGCGCCCGCCGGATCGCCCTCCTCGTGCCACCACACCAGGATCCGCCAGTGAGTTGCCTCCTTGGGCCCCTCGGGGGACGCGAGGAACTGCCGTACGAGACCGGTCCCGACCTCCTCCGCCGTGCGATCGGTCACGTCCGTGGTGCCCCGCCAGGGATGTCCTATTACGTCCCACAATCCGTCAGGGTTCCGCACCTCGAAGCGCCATGCCGCCCGCCAGGGACGCGCGCTGAGGGTGGCCCGTACCGCCCCCTCGTCGACCGCGAGCCCCGCGGCGACCGCGGCCGGGTCCACGCCCTGGATCCGCGCCGCCACCACCGCGTGCGGGAGCAGCCGCCCCGGCAGCAGGCCCTCGGCCCGCAGGGCCACCAGCGACTCGAAGGTGAGGAAGCGCAGCCGCAGTTCGAGCTGGCGTCCCAGGTGGCCTACGGCCTCCTGGGCCTCCGCCTGGCCGGGGCCGGGCGCCTGCGCCGCCTGCCGGAAGTCGTTCTCGGCGTCGACCGCCCAGGCCACCGCGTCCTCGGTCAGCCCGAGTTCGGCCAGCCGGTCGCCCAGGAACACCTTCGCCTGGGCCAGACCCCGCCGGTTGACCGGATCCTGCTGGTCCAGACCCAGCCAGACGTCCACCGCGGCCCGGGTCAGATCGCGGGCCCGCTCGCCGGCCACGCGCTCCATAGGGCCCGGCACCGCCTCCGCGGCCGGTCCCAGCGGGAAGCGCGGCAGCCGGTCGCCGTCGCTCAGCGGCCAGGCCAGCCACACCCCGTGGTTGATCAGCCCGCGGGCGTACCAGCGCGCGTACTCGGGCGAGTGCGGGGCCGCCTGCTCGGCGTACCGCAGCGCCTCCTCGATGGCGCCGAGGGCGCCCGGACGGTCCCCCGCCGAGAACCGTGCGGCGGCCAGGTCGCTCAGCCGCAGGCCCAGCCGTGCCGCGCACTCCGGGTCCGTACGGGCCGGCTCGCGCAGGGCCGCTATCAGCTCCGCCAGCAGTGCCTCACGCTCGGCGGGATCCGCCGGCGCGGCCCCCGACCTGATCCGTGTCCATTCCTCGTCCAGCCGCAGTACGGCCTCTCGCTGCACCATGTCCGCCCCCCGGAACCGTGGTCTGTGGTCCGGTCCATCCTCGCGGGAAGGTCACTCCCAGCGGAAGTGGCGCGCCGCCAGGCCCAGACCGAGCACGGACCAGCCGGCCAGCAGGCCGAGCTGCTGCCAGGGCATCCCGGCACCGTGCCGGAGCACGTCGCGGAGCCCGTCGGAGAGCGCGGAGATCGGCAGCAGCTCCAGTACGGAGCGGACGCCGGCCGGGAACTTCTCCAGCGGCACGATCACCCCGCCGGCCACGAGCAGGAGCAGGAAGACCAGGTTCGCCGCGGCCAGCGTGACCTCGGCCTTGAGGGTGCCGGCCATCAGCAGGCCGAGGCCCGAGAAGGCGGCGGTGCCCAGCAGCAGCAGGGCGGCCACGGCGACCGGGCTGCCCTGCGGGGACCAGCCCAGGCCGAACGCGATGGCGGTCAGCAGCGCCACCTGGAGCACCTCGGTGACCAGGACGGACAGGGTCTTGGCCGCCATCAGGCCCCAGCGGGGCAGCGGCGAGGCGCCCAGCCGCTTGAGGACGCCGTACCGGCGGTCGAAGCCGGTGGCGATGGCCTGGCCGGTGAAGGCGGTGGACATCACCGCGAGGGCCAGCACGCCGGGGGCCAGGAAGTCCACGCTGCGGCCCGCGCCCGTGTCGACGATGTCGACGGAGGCGAACAGCACCAGCAGCAGGGCCGGGATGATCACCGTCAGCAGCAGCTGCTCGCCGTTGCGCAGCAGCATCCGCGTCTCCAGCGCCGCCTGGGCGCCGATCATGCGGGCCAGGGGGGCGGCCCCGGGCTTGGGGGTGAACGTGCCGGCGCTCATCCGCGCAGCTCCCTGCCAGTGAGTTCCAAGAAGACGTCCTCCAGGGTGTGCCGCTCGACGGAGATGCTGTCCGGCATCACGCCGTGCTGGGCGCACCAGGAGGTGACGGTGGCCAGCAGCTGGGGGTCGACGCTGCCGGTGATCCGGTAGGCGCCGGGGGTGAGCTCGGCGGCCGCGGTGCCGTCGGGCAGGGCCTTGAGCAGGGCGGCGAGGTCCAGGGAGGGCCGGCCGGTGAAGCGCAGGGTGTTCTCGGCGCCGCCGCGGCACAGCTCTTCGGGGCTGCCCTGGGCGATGACCCGGCCGGCGTCGATGACTGCCACGTCGTCGGCCAGCTGCTCGGCCTCGTCCATGTGGTGGGTGGTGAGGACCACGGTCACGCCGTCGGCGCGCAGCTCCCGCACCAGGTCCCAGGTCGCCCGGCGGGCCTGCGGGTCGAGGCCCGCGGTGGGCTCGTCCAGGAAGACCAGCTCCGGGCGGCCCACGACGGCCATGGCGAGGGCCAGCCGCTGCTGCTGGCCGCCGGAGAGCCGGCGGTAGGGGGTGCGGCCGCAGCCGCCCAGCCCGAGGCGCTCGACCAGGGACCCCACGTCGAGGGGGTTCGCGTACAGCTTCGCCATGTGGCGGAGCATCTCCACGGCCCGGGCGCCCGAGTAGACGCCGCCGGACTGGAGCATCACGCCGACGCGCGGCCGCAGGGCCGCGGCGTCGGCGTACGGGTCGAGGCCGAGGACGCGGACGGTGCCGGAGGCCGGGGGGCGGTAGCCCTCGCAGGTCTCGACGGTGGTGGTCTTGCCGGCGCCGTTGGGGCCGAGGACGGCGGTCACGGTGCCGGTCAGGACGTCCAGGTCCAGTCCGTCCACCGCGGTCTTGTCGCCGTAACGCTGGACCAGGCCGCGTACGCGGACGGCGGCGGCCGGGGATTCACTCATGGGGGCGAGTCTACGGAGCCCGGAGGGGGTCCTAGGTCCCGGGGGCGCGGGGTCCCGGGACCCGGAAATGGTGACCTTTTCATGCGGGCCGGCTCTTCACCGAAAACCTAATGTCGAATGGTGAACAGCATTGCGCAGAACGTGGAAGAGACCTCTGGTCAGGCCGAACACAAGGCGCACGACCTCGCGCACCGGCCGCGCTATTTCGTCTCCGCCGTGCTGGCGGGCGCGTACATCGGCATCGGCGAGGTGCTGCTGCTCGTGGCGATCTCGCCGTTCGCGGCCCGGGGCTCGGCGGCGGTGAAGCTGCTGGAGGGTGCGGTCTTCCCGGTCGCGCTGACCATCGTGATGTTCGCCGGGGCCCAGCTGTTCACCAGCAACGTCATGGTGATGCTGGTGGGTGCCCTGTCCGGGCGTACCGGGCTCGGGGATCTGGCGGCGGCCTGGTCCCTCTCGCTCGTGGGCAACCTCGCGGGCGCCTTCCTCTTCGGCGCGATGGTGCACGCCTCGGGCGTGGTCTCGGGCGGTCCGGCGCGGGCGATGCTGGCGGAGATGGTGCACGGCAAGACGGCGCTGTCGGGCGGGCAGCTCTTCTGGCGGGCGGTGCTCTGCAACATGCTCGTCTGCCTGGCGGTCTGGATGTTCACCCGGGCGCGGGGCGACGCCGCGAAGATCTTCGTCCTGTGGCTGCCGGTGGCGGTCTTCGTGGCCGTGGGTTTCGAGCACTGCGTGGCGAACATGGCCCTTTTCAGTCTCGCGATCCTCGACGGGAGCGCCGGATCCGGTGACCTTCTGCGCAATCTGGTCTGCACCGTGCCGGGCAACGTGGTGGGCGGAGGATTGCTGGTCGGAGCCGTTTACTGGTTCGCCGGAGGGTCCCGGAGGGTGCCCGGAAGAACGCATTCCGAATAACTCTGCGTCGACAGATTAGGTAACCCTTAGTGATGGAGGCCACCAGGAGTGGTCTCCGTCACGGCTTGTCCGGGCTCGCCGAATTAAGCAACAATGGCGTTGTGAAAAACGGTGCACGGACGATCGAGACCCCTCAGGGGGACCTCGCGACCGGGGAGCGGTCAACCCGCAACCGGGTCGCGCGCTCGATCCTGGACCACGGTCCGTCCACGGTCGCCGACCTCGCACAGCGTCTCGGCCTCACCCAGGCCGCGGTGCGCCGCCACCTCGACACGCTCGTCGCCGACGACGTGGTCGAGGCCCGGGAACAGCGCGTGTACGGCACGCGGACCCGCGGGCGGCCCGCCAAGGTGTTCGCGCTGACCGACTGCGGCCGCGACGCCTTCGACCAGTCGTACGACAAGCTCGCCGTCGACGCCCTGCGCTGGATCGCGCAGGCCGCGGGCGGCGGGGAGCGCGGCGAGGCGGCGGTGGCCGAATTCGCCAAGGCGCGGCTGGCCGCACAGGCCGAGACCTACCGGGAGGCCGTCGACGCGGCGGGCCCCGCGGAGCGCACCGAGGCCCTGGCCAAGGCATTGACCGTGGACGGGTACGCTGCTACGGCGAAGAGCGCTCCCGGTCCGCACAGCGGTGAACAGCTCTGTCAGCACCACTGCCCGGTCGCCCACGTCGCCGAGCAGTTCCCGCAGCTCTGTGAGGCGGAGACCGAGGTCTTCTCACGACTGCTCGGGACGCACGTGCAGCGACTCGCCACGATCGCCCACGGCGATGGGGTGTGCACCACCTTCATTCCGCGAAGCGCCGCACAGGCAACCACATCAGCATCTGCAAGCACGGCCGGGAGGAACCCCGCATGACCACGGAGATTGCTCACCCTGAGCTCGAGGGCCTGGGCAAGTACGAGTACGGCTGGGCCGACTCCGACGCGGCCGGTGCCGCGGCCAAGCGGGGTCTGAACGAGGACGTCGTCCGCGACATCTCGGCGAAGAAGAACGAGCCCGAGTGGATGCTGAAGCTCCGCCTCAAGGGCCTGCGGCTCTTCGACAAGAAGCCCATGCCGACCTGGGGCTCCGACCTGTCGGGCATCGACTTCGACAACATCAAGTACTTCGTGCGTTCCACCGAGAAGCAGGCCGCTTCCTGGGAGGAACTGCCCGAGGACATCAAGAACACGTACGACAAGCTCGGCATCCCGGAGGCGGAGAAGCAGCGCCTCGTCGCCGGTGTCGCGGCCCAGTACGAGTCCGAGGTCGTCTACCACCAGATCCGCGAGGACCTGGAGGAGCAGGGCGTCATCTTCGTCGACACCGACACCGCGCTGAAGGAGCACGAGGAGCTCTTCAAGGAGTACTTCGGCACCGTCATCCCGGTCGGCGACAACAAGTTCGCCTCGCTGAACACCGCCGTGTGGTCCGGCGGCTCCTTCATCTACGTGCCGAAGGGCGTGCACGTCGAGATCCCGCTGCAGGCCTACTTCCGCATCAACACGGAGAACATGGGCCAGTTCGAGCGGACGCTGATCATCGTCGACGAGGACGCCTACGTCCACTACGTCGAGGGCTGCACCGCCCCGATCTACTCCTCGGACTCGCTGCACAGCGCCGTGGTCGAGATCATCGTGAAGAAGGGCGGCCGCTGCCGCTACACGACCATCCAGAACTGGTCGAACAACGTCTACAACCTGGTCACCAAGCGCGCCGTGGCGTACGAGGGCGCGACCATGGAGTGGATCGACGGCAACATCGGCTCCAAGGTCACCATGAAGTACCCGGCCGTCTACCTGATGGGCGAGCACGCCAAGGGCGAGACCCTGTCCATCGCCTTCGCGGGCGAGGGCCAGCACCAGGACGCCGGCTCCAAGATGGTCCACATGGCGCCGAACACCTCCTCCAACATCGTCTCCAAGTCGGTGGCGCGAGGCGGCGGCCGCACCTCCTACCGCGGCCTGGTCGAGATCGGCGAGGGCGCCCCGGGCTCCAAGTCGAACGTGCTCTGCGACGCCCTGCTGGTGGACCAGATCTCCCGCTCGGACACGTACCCGTACGTCGACGTCCGCGAGGACGACGTGACCATGGGCCACGAGGCGACCGTCTCCAAGGTCTCCGACGACCAGCTCTTCTACCTCATGCAGCGCGGCATGACCGAGTTCGAGGCCATGGCCATGATCGTGCGCGGCTTCGTCGAGCCCATCGCGAAGGAGCTGCCGATGGAGTACGCGCTGGAGCTCAACCGGCTGATCGAGCTGCAGATGGAGGGCGCGGTCGGCTGATCGCCGCCGCGGCCCCCGCAGCACATCGACATCCTTTCGACGTAGGAAGAGAGCAGAACGACAGCCATGGCTGAGGCTCAGAACATTCCGGCCGGTTCGACCACGGCCGGCGCTATCGCGGTGGCCGCAGAGTCCACCGTCGCCACCCGGATGAGCGCCCCCCCGTCCTTCGACGTGGCGGACTTCCCCGTGCCCCACGGGCGCGAGGAGGAGTGGCGCTTCACCCCGCTGGAGCGCCTGCGCGGCCTCCACGACGGCACCGCGGTCGCCAACGGCACGATGAAGGCCCAGATCGACGCGCCCGAGGGCGTCACCGTCGAGTCCGTCGACCGTGACGACGAGCGCGTCGGCAAGGCCGGCACCCCGGTGGACCGGGTCGCCGCCCAGGCCTTCTCCTCGTTCGCCAAGGCCACGGTCGTCACCGTGCCCAAGGAGACCGTCCTCGCGGACCCGATCCGCGTCGCCCTGCACGGCGAGGGCGGCACGACCTTCGGGCACACGGTCTTCGACATCAAGCCGTTCGCCGAGGCGGTCATCGTCATCGACCACACCGGTGACGGCGTGCGCGCCGCCAACGTCGACATCCTGGTCGGCGACGGCGCCAAGGTCACCTTCGTGTCGGTGCAGGACTGGGACGACACCGCCGTCCACACTTCCCAGCACAACGCGCTGATCGGCCGCGACGCCTCCTTCAAGTCCGTGGTCGTCACCTTCGGCGGCGACCTGGTCCGCATCCACCCCCGGGTGAACTACGCGGGCACCGGTGGCGAGGCCGAGCTGCTCGGCCTGTACTTCACGGACGCCGGCCAGCACCAGGAGCACCGCCTCCTGGTCGACCACGACGTGCCGCACTGCACCTCCAACGTGACCTACAAGGGCGCGCTGCAGGGCGAGGGCGCGCACGCGGTCTGGATCGGCGACGTCCTGATCGAGAAGACCGCCGAGGGCACCGACACCTACGAGCTCAACCGCAACCTCGTCCTCACCGACGGCGCGCGGGTCGACTCGGTCCCGAACCTGGAGATCGAGACCGGCGAGATCGTCGGCGCCGGCCACGCCTCCGCCACCGGCCGCTTCGACGACGAGCAGCTCTTCTACCTGCAGGCCCGCGGCATCCCCGCCGACGAGGCCCGCCGCCTGGTGGTCCGCGGCTTCTTCGCCGAGCTGGTCCAGCAGATCGGTGTCGAGGACGTCGAGGAGCGCCTGATCGGCAAGATCGAGGCAGAGCTCGAGGCGTCCGTCTGATGACCTACGTCAAGGCCTGCGCGCTGAGCGAGCTCGAGGAGAACACCCCCAAGCGGGTGGAACTCGACGGTACGCCCCTGTCCATCGTGTCCACCGAGGGGGAGGTGTTCGCGATCCACGACGTCTGCTCGCACGCGAACGTCTCGCTGTCGGAGGGCGAGGTCGACGACTGCCAGATCGAGTGCTGGCTGCACGGATCGGCCTTCGACCTGCGCACCGGCAAGCCGTCCGGGCTCCCCGCGACGCGCCCCGTCCCCGTTTACCCCGTAAAGATCGAAGGGGACGACGTGCTCGTCTCCCTCACCCAGGAGTCCTGAGGCACCCATGGCTACGCTTGAAATCAACGACCTGCGCGTCTCCGTCGAGACGGAGAACGGCTCCCGCGAGATCCTCAAGGGCGTCGACCTGACCGTCAAGCAGGGCGAGACGCACGCCATCATGGGCCCGAACGGCTCCGGCAAGTCCACCCTGGCGTACTCCCTCGCGGGTCACCCGAAGTACACCGTCACCGGTGGCACCGTGACCCTCGACGGCGAGGACGTCCTGGAGATGTCCGTCGACGAGCGCGCCCGCGCCGGCGTCTTCCTCGCCATGCAGTACCCGGTCGAGGTTCCCGGTGTCTCCGTCTCCAACTTCCTGCGGACCTCGGCCACGGCCGTCCGCGGCGAGGCCCCCAAGCTGCGCACCTGGGTCAAGGAGGTCAAGGAGGCCATGGAGCGTCTCTCCATGGACCCCGCCTTCGCCGAGCGCAACGTCAACGAGGGCTTCTCCGGCGGTGAGAAGAAGCGCCACGAGATCCTCCAGCTGGAGCTCCTCAAGCCGAAGATCGCGATCCTCGACGAGACCGACTCCGGCCTCGACGTCGACGCGCTCCGCATCGTGTCCGAGGGCGTCAACCGCGTCCGCGAGACCGGCGAGGTCGGCACCCTGCTGATCACGCACTACACGCGCATCCTGCGCTACATCAAGCCCGACTTCGTGCACGTGTTCGCGAACGGCCGCATCGCCGAGTCCGGCGGCGCCGAGCTCGCCGACCAGCTGGAGGCCGAGGGCTACGACAAGTACGTGAAGGGTGGCACGACCGCGTGACACAGCTGCCTGGCCTCCTCGACATCGAGGCGATCCGCAAGGACTTCCCCCTGCTGGATCGTGTGGTCCACGACGGGAAGAAGATCGTTTACCTGGACAACGCGGCGACCTCGCAGAAGCCGCGCCAGGTGCTCGACGCGCTGAACGCCTACTACGAGCGTCACAACGCCAACGTCCACCGTGGCGTCCACGTGCTCGCCGAGGAGGCCACGGCACTGTACGAGGGCGCCCGCGACAAGGTCGCCGCCTTCATCAACGCGCCGAGCCGCGACGAGGTGATCTTCACGAAGAACGCCTCGGAGTCGCTCAACCTGGTCGCGAACATGCTCGGCTGGGCCGACGAGCCCTACCGGGTCGACCGCGAGACCGAGATCGTCATCACGGAGATGGAGCACCACTCCAACATCGTGCCGTGGCAGCTGCTCGGGCAGCGCACGGGCGCGAAGCTGAAGTGGTTCGGCCTCACCGACGACGGCCGCCTCGACCTGTCGAACATCGAAGAGATCATCACGGAGAAGACGAAGATCGTCTCCTTCACGCTGGTCTCCAACATCCTGGGCACGGTCAACCCGGTCGAGGCGATCGTGCGCCGCGCCCAGGAGGTCGGCGCGCTCGTCCTCATCGACGCCTCCCAGGCCGCCCCCCACATGCCGCTCGACGTGCAGGCGCTCGGCGCCGACTTCGTGGCCTTCACGGGCCACAAGATGTGCGGCCCGACCGGCATCGGCGTCCTGTGGGGCCGCCAGGAGCTGCTGGAGGACCTGCCCCCGTTCCTCGGTGGCGGCGAGATGATCGAGACCGTCTCGATGCACTCCTCCACGTACGCCCCGGCGCCGCACAAGTTCGAGGCGGGCACGCCCCCGATCGCGCAGGCCGTCGGCCTCGGCGCGGCCGTGGACTACCTCACCTCGATCGGCATGGACAAGATCGCCGCGCACGAGCACGCGATCACCGAGTACGCGGTCAAGCGCCTCTCCGAGGTGCCCGACCTGCGGATCATCGGCCCGGCCACGGCCGAGGACCGCGGTGCCGCGATCTCCTTCACGCTCGGGGACATCCACCCGCACGACGTCGGCCAGGTGCTGGACGAGCAGGGCATCGCGGTCCGCGTGGGACACCACTGCGCGCGGCCCGTCTGCCTGCGGTACGGAATTCCTGCGACCACGCGGGCGTCGTTCTACCTGTACTCCTCTCCGGCGGACGTCGACGCGCTGATCGACGGCCTGGAGCACGTACGGAACTTCTTCGGATGACGGACGACCACGAGGGCGACGAGGCGACGAGGCCGCTGTGAAGCTGGATTCGATGTACCAGGAACTGATCCTGGACCACTACAAGCACCCGCACGGGCGTGGCCTGCGCGACGGTGACGCCGAGGTGCACCACGTCAACCCGACGTGCGGCGACGAGATCACCCTGCGCGTGAAGTACGACGGCGAGACGCTCACCGACGTCTCGTACGAGGGCCAGGGCTGCTCCATCAGCCAGGCCAGCGCGTCGGTGCTGAACGAGCTGCTGGTCGGCAAAGAGCTGGCCGAGGCGCAGAAGATCCAGGCCACCTTCCTGGAGCTGATGCAGTCGAAGGGCCGGATCGAGCCCGACGACGCGATGGAGGAGGTGCTGGAGGACGCGGTCGCGTTCGCCGGCGTCTCGAAGTACCCGGCACGGGTGAAGTGCGCCCTGCTGAGCTGGATGGCGTGGAAGGACGCGACCGCCCAGGCGCTGGGCGACGGCGCCGAGAGGAAGACGGCATGAGCGAGACCACGAACGACCAGACCGAGGGCGTCGTCACGACGAAGCCGGCCACCGAGGAGGAGGTCCGCGAGGCCCTCTACGACGTGGTCGACCCCGAGCTCGGCATCGACGTCGTCAACCTGGGGCTGATCTACGGCATCCACATCGACGACGCCAACATCGCGACCCTCGACATGACGCTGACGTCCGCGGCCTGCCCGCTGACCGACGTGATCGAGGACCAGGCGAAGTCGGCCACCGACGGCATCGTCAACGAGCTCCGGATCAACTGGGTCTGGATGCCGCCGTGGGGTCCCGACAAGATCACCGACGACGGCCGCGAGCAGCTCCGCGCGCTCGGCTTCAACGTCTGAGCGGACCCGTCCGTACGAAGGCCCCCGGCACCCCGTGTGCCGGGGGCCTTCGGCCTTCCCGGCGTGCGGAGTTCGCCCGCCGTACGGGTGGTGTGTGCCGGGTGTTGGGGTGGGGGGCCGAGTCTGCTCGTCGTCGGCAGGCCGCCGCAGGGGGAGGCCGTCGCCCCGGCGTGCTGCGGCTGTACGACCGTTCGTGGTCCGGCGGTCCGGTGCGGACCTGGGACTTCACCTCGCAGCTCGGCGTCACCAAGGAGGTCGACATCGAGGGCGCCGCCCGGGTCGGCGACACGATCTACTGGACCGGATCCCTGGGCAACAACAAGGACGGCGAGTACAAGGCCGACCGGAACACCGTCTTCACGACCAGGGTCACCGGCTCCGGCTCCGCCGCCCAGCTCACCTTCGGCCGCTCCTACAAGGGCCTCCGCGGCGACCTCGTGGCCTGGGACCGGGCCCACGGCGACCGTTACGGCTTCGCGGCCGCGACCGCCGCCGGCCAGGTGCCCAAGCAGATCGACGGCTTCAACGTCGAGGGCCTGGAGTTCGCCCCCGGCTCGACCACCACGGCCTACATCGGCTTCCGCGCCCCGCTGGCCCCCGCCGTCCCGGGCGGGAAGGCGCTGCTGGTGCCCGTCACCAACCTCGACCAGGTCCTGGCCAACGGCGCGAAGCCGGTGTTCGGTACCGCGGTCGAGCTGGACCTCGGCGGTCTCTCCGTGCGCGACCTGCGCCGGAACGCCGCCGGCGAGTACCTGGTCCTGGCCGGGTCCTGGGCGGCCGACGACAACACCGACCCGTACGCCCTCTACGCGTGGGACGGGGTGCCCGGCCCCGCCCCCGTCAAGCGCGCCGACCTGCCGACGGCGGACGCCGGCGGCTGGGAGGCCGTGGTCGACGTACCGGACCTCACGCAGCCCGGCGCGCGGGTGCAGCTGGTGACGGACAACGGGTCGGCGGACCTGTACGGGGACGGGACCGCGGCCAAGGACCTCACCCGCTCCGAGTGGAAGAAGTCCCGGGCCGCCTGGTTCACCCTCGGCTAGAACGGTCCCGCCGGGGCGGGGCCGCCCGGAGGTGCGGGCGGTGCCGCCGCGGCGGCCATGAGCGCGGGGGCCAGGTCCTCGCGCCGGATCCGCTGGTCGATGTAGAGCAGGCCGCTGGTCAGCTGGGGGAAGCCCACCTGGAACAGCTGGCTCACCACGCCGCCGAGCATGATGCAGGCGAAGTAGACGACCATGCCGCCGACCATGGCGGCCACGTCCGGCTCGGGGTTGCCGGCGCCGACCATCATCGTCGGGAAGAACGCGAACATCCCCACGAACGTGAACGGCAGCTGGATCATGTACCCGATGACCGTGGCGATCAGGGCGGTCAGCAGGGTGATGCCGAAGACCCGCCACCAGGTGCCCTTGACCAGCTGCGAGGAGCGGCGGAGCGCGGCGACCGGGCCGAGGTGCTCGCACACCACGGCGGCCGGGGCGAAGCTGAGCCTGACGCCCAGCCAGACGCTCACCGGCATCGCGACCAGCAGGGCCAGCGGCATCAGCAGGACGATGGGGCCCGGGTCGCCGTTCGTCGAGTTCGCGGCGGCGGTGATGACCAGGGCGACGGAGGCGCCGAACGCCAGCAGCACCGGCCCGCCGGCCACCAGGCCGGTGAGCAGCAGGGTGCCGAGCATCGAGGGCATCCGGGACCAGGCGCGGCGGAACATCGCGCGGTACGTGGTGCGCCGGCCCAGCACGGCCTCCTGGAGGACGGCCGGCGTCAGCGCGCTGATCATGGCCCAGCCGAGCAGCAGCACGGCGAACAGCAGCACGCCCACGGGGATGAGCGCGAACAGCACGGGGTCGAGGTCCTCCGGCGCGGGGCTCTCGCCGGCCGGGAGGTCGAAGACGCCGGGCAGGTGCGGGTGGACCACCGCGACCCCGATGCCGACCGCGAGGGTCACGACCAGGATGCCGATGCCCTGGACGGTCAGCATGACGCCGACCAGCTGCTTCCAGTAGCGGCCGAAGGTGGTGAAGGAGCCGCCGAGCACCTCGCCGACGCCGAGCGGGCGCAGGGGTATCACGCCGGGCTGCGGGGGCGGGGGCGGTGCCCAGCCGCCGCCCCAGGCACCGGGGTAGCCGTAGGGGGACCCGTACGGGGGTGGCTGCTGCTGTCCGTGTGGCGGGGGTGTCCCCGGGGGGTTGCCGTGCGGTACTCCGCCGTTCGGTTCCGGCGGACCCCACCCCTGGTTCTGCGTCATGCAAGCACCGTATATGCCGTGGTCGCCGGGGTGGAGGGGTGGTGCGCCAGGTATTTGCGTACGACCGTACACATCGTTGTGTACGCTCGTACGCATGCCTTACGTTCTGCTGGCCGCGGCCATAGCGGCAGAGGTCGCCGGGACCACCGCGATGAAGTACAGCGACGGCTTCAGCAAGCTGTGGCCCTCGCTGGGCACGCTGCTCGGGTACGCCATCGCCTTCACCCTGCTCGCCCAGACCCTGAAGTCCATGTCGGTGGGTACGGCGTACGCGATCTGGGCGGGCGTCGGCACGGCCGCGATCGCCGCCATCGGCATGGTCTTCCTGGGCGAGGCCGCCACCGCCGCCAAGCTGGCCGGCATCGCGCTGGTCATCGGGGGCGTGGTGCTGCTGAACCTGGGCGGTGCGCACTGATGCGGCGGGTGCGCTGATGGCCGCCACGCGGCGGTACGACCCCGACCGGCGGTCCCGGATCATCGGCGCGGCGATCCGGGTGGTGGGCGCGAAGGGCATCGCGGGGCTGAGCCACCGGTCCGTGGCGGCCGAGGCGGACGTGCCGCTGGGCTCGACCACCTACCACTTCGCCACCCTGGACGAGCTGCTGGTCGCCGCGCTGCGGCAGATCAACGAGGGCTTCGCGGAGCGGGTGGCGGCCAGCACCGCGCTGGACGACCCCCGCGTGGACCTCGCGGACGAGCTGGCGCGGCTGCTGGGGGAGTGGCTCGCGGGTGAACGGACCGGCGTGGAGCTTGAGTACGAGCTCTACCTCGCCGCCCTGCGCCGGCCGGCGCTCCGGCCGGTGGCGGCGGAGTGGTGCGAGGCGGTGGCGGCGCTGCTGGCCCCGCGCACCGACCCGGCCACGGCGCGGGCGCTGGTGGCGATGATGGACGGCCTCTCGCTCCAGGCGCTGCTCACGGACACCCCGTACGACCGGGCCTACGCCGCCGAGATGCTCCGCAGGGTGCTGCTGGGCTAGGCGGGGCCTCCCGGCCCGTCGGCCACGGCCCCGGGGCGGGCCCTGGACCGGGCCCCGCAGGGGGTCCGGCCCTACGCCCGTACTGCGGCCAGCGCAGCGCCGACGCTCGCCTCGATGTCCTGGACCGGGTAGAGCACCTCGCGCACGGTGCGGTCCGGGTCGACGACCAGGGTCAGCCGCTTGAGGCGGCTCACGCCGGCTGCCCGGAACGTCGGCAGGCGCAGGGCGGCCACCAGTGCCAGGTCCGCGTCCGACAGGAGCGGGAAGGTCAGGGCCTCCGACTCGGCGAACTCCCGCTGCTCGTCCGGGCGCTGGGTGGAGACGCCGCGTACCGCCGCGCCCGCCGCCGTGAACTCCGCCAGCCTGTCCCGGTAGCTCCGCGACTCCAGCGTGCAGCCCCGCGCCCCAGGGATGCCGCCCCAGCCCGGCGGGTACGACTCCACCCGCGCGTACGCCCCCGGGAAGCAGTACAGCACCGTCCAGGCGCCCTCCGGCCCGAGCGGGTCCCGCACCTGCCCGTCCTGGTCCGGCAGCAGCAGTTCCGGCACCCGCGTGCCCACCAGCGCGTGCACCCGCTCCGCCTCGCGCGAGGACTCCCCGGCCGTGGCCGTCAGCTCCCCCTCGCCCAGAACCCAGGTGTCGCCCCAGTCCTGGAGGGCCACCAGCACCGGCAGCAGGGCCCGCCCCCGCGCGGTCAGCCGGTACGCGTGCCGCACCGGCCGCTCCTGGTACGGCTCCCGCACCAGGACGCCCGCGTCCTCCAGCAGGCGCAGCCGCTCCGTGAGCACCTTGCGGGAGACCCCGAGCTCCCGCTGGAACTCCTCGAACCGCGAGAGCCCGCGCGCCGCGTCCCGCACGACGAGCAGTGTCCACCAGTCGCCGACCACGTCGAGGGCCTGCGCGATCGCGCAGTCCGCGTCGTCGAGCCGTGTCCGCTGCGCCATGACCACTCCCCACAAGATCGCCCCGGTGCCGCACGGGCGTTGACCCGAGGGTTTCATGTTGGCAGAGTCAGTTCCCAAAAGGAACTGACTCGTGGGGGAGAGCGCATGCTGCGGGGGCTCAAGGAAGTACCGAGGCCGGTCTGGCTGCTCGCCGGAGGCGTCTTCGTCAACGCCGTCGTCAGCTTCACCTTCGTCTTCGTGTTCGTGTACCTGACCGGCCCGCGCGGCCTCGGCGCCGCGCAGGCCGGCCTGATCGTCGGCCTCGGCGGCGCGGGCCTGATCGCGGGCAACTTCACCGGCGGCTGGTTCGGCGACCGCTACGGCCACCGTCGCGCCCTGCTCACCGCCTCGGCCCTCGGCGGAGCGGTCCTGGTCACCCTCCCTGCACTGCCCCTGCCCCTGCTCTGCGCCGCCCTGCCCGCGGCCCAGTACGCCGCCGGCGTCATCCGCGCCGCCAACTCCGCCCTGGTCGCTGTCACCGTCCCCGAAGGCGCCCGCCGCCAGGCCTTCGCCGTCATCCGCGCGGTCTCCAACGGCGGGTTCACCGTCGGCCCGCCCCTCGGCGCCCTGGTCGCGACCGGCCTCTCGTACGACTGGCTGTTCGTCGCCGACGGCATCGGCACCCTCTTCTTCGCCGTCTGGACCGCCCGCGTCGTCCCCGCGCGCGGCGCCGCCCGAACCGCCGCGGCCCCGGACGGGGGTCGGGGCCGCGGCATCCGCCACGAACTGCGCGCCCGGCCCGCCCTGCTCGTACTCCTCGGCGCCATCCTCGTCATCGACGTCGTCTACCGGCAGCAGTACTCGACCTTCCCGGCCTTCCTGGCCGACCACGGCATGGACACCCGGGTCTACGGCCTCCTGATCGCCGTCAACGGCGGCGTCATCCTCCTCCTGGAGATCCCCGCCGCCCTCGCCCTGCGCGAACGCTCGCCGCTGCACATCATCGGCACCGGCCTCGTCCTCGTCGGCAGCGGCTACGCGGCCCTGCTCCTCGGCGCCGCCACCGCCACCACCGTCGCGATGATGGTGCTGGTCAGCCTCGGCGAGATCCTCTACAAGACCACCGCCACCGCCTACGTCGCCGACGTCGCCCCCGCCCACGCCGTGGGCCGCTTCCAGAGCCTGTACGCCGGGGTCTCCGTCAGCGGCGTCGTGCTCTCCGCACCCCTCGGCGGACTCCTCTACGGGGCCGCCCCCGGCCTGCTCTGGCCCCTGTGCGCCCTGCTCGGGGTCGCGGCCGGCGCCACCGTGCTGGCACTCGGCGCCCGTACCGTACGACGCGCCGCGCGACCGGCACATGAGACCGGTTCG
Source organism: Streptomyces sp. NPDC101118 (assembly GCF_044759445.1). Lineage (NCBI taxonomy): Bacteria > Bacillati > Actinomycetota > Actinomycetes > Kitasatosporales > Streptomycetaceae > Streptomyces > Streptomyces sp. NPDC101118. Next base: position 581,719 of record NZ_JBIVZG010000003.1, read on the forward strand.
CCCGCGGCGGCCGTCGTTGGTTAGCGTGCCTGCATGACTACGCGTACCACCGGCGCCGTCGCCGCCGGACTTGCCACCATCACCGCCGACGGCACCGTCCTCGACACCTGGTTCCCCGCCCCCGCGCTGGCCGAGGAGGCCGGCCCGGCCGGGACCGAGCGCCTGACCGCCGAGCAGGCCGCGGAACTGCTCGGCCCGGCCGCCGCCAAGGCCGTCCGCACGGACGCCGTCCGTGGCGTCGAGGTCGTCGCCGTCCGTACCGTCATCTCCTCGCTGGACGACAAGCCGCTCGACGCGCACGACGCGTACCTGCGCCTGCACCTGCTCAGCCACCGCCTGGTCAAGCCGCACGGCCAGAACCTGGACGGCGTCTTCGGCCTCCTCACCAACGTCGCCTGGACCTCGCTCGGCCCGGTCGCCGTGGACCAGCTGGAGACCGTGCGCCTGAACGCCCGCGCCGAGGGCCTGCACCTCCAGGTCACCTCGGTCGACAAGTTCCCGCGGATGACCGACTACGTCGCCCCCAAGGGCGTGCGCATCGCCGACGCCGACCGCGTCCGCCTCGGCGCGCACCTCGCCGAGGGCACCACCGTCATGCACGAGGGCTTCGTCAACTTCAACGCCGGCACCCTCGGCACCTCGATGGTCGAGGGCCGCATCTCCGCCGGCGTCGTCATCGGCGACGGCTCCGACATCGGCGGCGGCGCCTCCACCATGGGCACCCTGTCCGGCGGCGGCAAGCAGATCATCTCGGTCGGCGAGCGCTGCCTGATCGGCGCCGAGGCGGGCATCGGCATCGCGCTGGGCGACGAGTGCGTCGTCGAGGCCGGCCTCTACCTCACCGCGGGCACCCGCGTCACCCTGCCGGACGGCGAGGTCGTCAAGGCGCTCACCCTGTCCGGGGCGAGCAACATCCTCTTCCGCCGCAACTCGGTCACCGGCGCCGTCGAGGCCCGCCCGAACAACGCGGTCTGGGGCGGCCTCAACGAGGTCCTGCACAGCCACAACTGATCCGCGGTACCGCGGCTGATCCGAGGTACGCACGAAGCCCCCGCCCGGGACTCCCGGGCGGGGGCTTCGTGCACTGCGTACCGCGTTCGGTACGGCGTGTCCGTACTGGGTCAGTGCAGCGGGATCGAGCGGACCAGGCCCGCGAACGCGCGCTCCTCCTCCTCCGTCAGCTCCACGCTCTCCATCGGGTGCGAGGCGGTGCCGCGCTGCGCCGGGATGAAAGCGAGCCCCTCGAAGGCGCCCGGCTCCGGGTGGTGGAACCGGCTGTCCCACAGCATGTGGCCGAGGCCGACGACCCAGACGAGGGCGGCGACCACCAGGACGGCCAGGCCGATCTCCTGAACGAGCGACATGGAGGTGAACACGCGGTCCTCCAACGGGGTGGTGGGGGCGGAACGGGTCGGGCGTTCAGGACACTCAACACCAACATCACGTGATTGCTTGAGCAATGTGGCGCAGATCACGCCAGGGTCCAAAGTCCCGACTTCACGCCCTGAGGGCCCCTTTCAGGGGCTTTCATCTTCTTTCCGTGTGTTTCAGGGGTATTTCCGGCGGCTTTCCGGCGCCCTCCGGCGTGCCCGGAGGACCCTTCAGGCGTCCAGTCGCAGCTTGAAGCCCTCGTGGCTGCGTGCGTATCCGAGGGACTCGTAGAAGCGGTGCGCGTCCGCACGCCGCTTGTTGCTCGTCAGCTGGACGAGCGCGCAGCCGCGGTCGCGGGCCCGCTCGGCCGCCCGCCGCATCAGCTCCCGCCCGAGACCGCAGCCCCGCAGGTCGGCGCGGATCCGTACGGCCTCCACCAGCGCCCGTTCGGCGCCGCCCTGGCCCAGGCCCGGGACGTACGTGAGCTGGAGGCAGCCGACGACCGTACCGCCCGCGCGGTCGGCGCCCGACGCGTCCTGCGGGTGCGGCGCGTCCTGCGGGTGCGGCGCGTCCTCGGGGTGCAGCGCGTCCTCCTCCGTCAGGACCAGCACCTCGTTGCGCGGGTCGGCCTCGATGTCGGCGAAGGCCCGCTCGTGCGCCTCGCCCACCGTCACGGACGCGGGGTCCACCACGCGCTCCTCGTCGGCGAGCAGGGCGAGCACGGCGGGCAGGTCACGGCGGGTCGCGGTACGGAAGATCATGGTCCGGAGTGTGGCAGGGGCCCCGGTCGGGACGGCGACCGGGGCCCTGGCTGCGAGCCGGCGGAACGTTCCGCCCGGCGGCTATGGGATCAGCGGCTACGGGATGAAGCGCAGCACCTGCGGGTCGTGGTCGCTGTTCTGGTCCGCGAACTCCGCGTTGATGTGGACGCTGTCGTACTGGAACTTCTTGATGCCCGGGCTCACCAGGATCTGGTCCAGGACCTGGGCGTTGCCCTGGTAGACGTACGAGTACCGCTCCGCGCGCGGCAGCGACTTGATCGCCGAGTACAGCGCGCCGCCGTCCTCCAGCGCCTGAGCGGTCGCCGAGAACTCGAAGTCGTTGATGTCGCCCAGCACCACGACGTTGGCGTTGTGCTGCGCCGCCGTGATCTCCTTCACGAAGGAGTTCACGGACTGCGCCTGGAGCAGCCGCTTGGCCTCCGAGGAGCGGACCGGCGGCTGGTGGTGGGAGGTCAGGCCCTCGTCGCCGCCCTTCGAGCCGAAGTGGTTGGCGATCACGATGACCTTGCGGCCGCGGAAGACGAACTCGCCGGCCAGCGGCTTGCGGCTGCTCTCCCAGGCGGTGTTCGCCGGGTCGATGCGGCCGGGGGAGTGGGTCAGCGCGGCGTGGCCGTTCTCGGTCACGACACCGGTGGCGGTGGTGGCGTCGCCCGCGTCGCGGTCGGTGAACGAGACGCGCTCCGGGTTGAACAGGAAGACCTGGCGGATGTTGCCGCCGGGCTCGCCGCCGTCCTTGTTGTTCTCCGGGTCGACCGAGCGCCACTGGTACGCCGGGCCGCCCGCGGCCACGATGGCCTCGGTGAACTTCCGCAGCGTCTCGCCCGCGGCGACCGTGCCGTCGTTCTTCGCGCCGTTGTCGTCCTGGATCTCCTCCAGGGCGACGATGTCGGGGGAGGCCAGGTTCTCCACGACCGCCTTGGCGAGCGCGTCGAACTTCTCCTGCGGGTCGGACGGGTCGAGGTTCTCGACGTTGTACGTCGCGACCGCCAGCTCGCCCGGCTTCTGCGCCTTGGTCTTCTCGCGCTGCAGGTCCTTGGACTCGACGGTGCCGAGGGTGCGGGCGACGAGGGTGTAGCCGCCGAACTGGTTGAAGTCCAGCGGGCCCTCGGTGGTGCCGGTCAGCTTGTCGCCGACGTCCGCCTTCGGGAACGGCTGCTGGGCCAGCGGCGCGAGCTGCTGGATCTGGAGGCGGCCGGTGTTCTGGGACTCGTACGAGCCGTAGACCGTGCCGCCGCGGGGGGCGCGGTGCTCCCAGCCCTTCACGGTGACCCACAGCTCGGCGTACGGGTCGGTGGCGCCGACGACGCGGGAGTCGCCGATGCGGACGTTCATGCCCTCGAGCGACTCGTAGTAGTCGAGCGCGTAGGTGGCCGGGTCCAGGGTCAGGCCGTTGATGCTGCCGCCGTTGGCCGGGTCGCCCTGGGGCGCGTACTCGGCGGGGACGGAGTACTCGTTGACGAGCGTGGCCTCGGGCAGCGCGTTGCCCGAGGACAGCACGGTGACCTTGGGCTTGGAGATCTGGGTGACCGACTGGTTGCCCGAGTTCAGGCCGCCGGGCACGTACTCGCCGACCAGGCCCGAGACGGAGACCGCGTCGCCGACGGCGACGGTCGGGACGGAGCTGGTGAAGACGAAGACGCCCTCGCTCGTGGCGTCGCTGTCGTCGGCCTGCGGGTCCTGGATCCAGAAGCCGCGGGAGCCGTACGTGCGGACGCCGGTGACGATGCCCTCGACGCCGGTGACCTGCTGGCCGGCGAGCGGGGATATCCGGGTGGCGCCCTGGATGTCGTGGACGCGTATCGCGGCGGCGGTGCCCTCTTCTGACAGCTCGGCGGCGGACGCGCTGCCGGCCAGCAGGCCGGCGGCCAGGGCGGCGGCCACCACGGAGGCCACGGCGGCGGAACGGGAGTGGGATCCAGTCACGGTGGGACGGGAACGCATGGGCAGGACTCCGGTATGGGATGAGGGGCGGAGTGGAGGTGGTCTGTGGATCCGCTGTTGAGATCTACGCGCGTCAATGTCTTGTGTCTACTGGCCGGTTGTCAAGGCCTGGCGGGTGGACGGGGGTTGACGTCTGCATGAACCGGACGGGATGGGGCGAATTGCGTCTACGCTGGGCGCGCCGACTTCACTCCCGCCCGTGTGATCCGAGGAGAACCAGCCATGTCCGCAGAGCGCCCCACGCTGCCGCGAGTGCTGCCGCCGGTACGGCTGCCTTCGGAGGCGGAGCTGGCCCGCGACGCCCTGGGCGCCCCGCTGCTGACGCGGGCGGTGCGCGTGGCGCGGTGGGTGGGGGACGAATTGCGGGTGGGGGTCGAGGGTGAGCTCGATGAGCGGCAGTTGTCCGGTGCGGCTCGCGTGCTGGGGCTCGGTGGTGCGGGTGCCGGTGCTGGTGCTGGTGCGGGTGCGGGTGCGGGTGCTGGTGCGGGTGCGGGTGCGGGTGCCGGTGCCGGTGCCGGTGAGGACGAGGGCGCCGCTTACGCGAGTGAGGCTTGGCGGGTGGCCGTTGACACCGGTCTGGTCGAGCTGACCGATCCGGAGCCCGGCCGCGAGGCCGAGGGCGGTACCGCCCGTGCGGGTGAGGAACTCGCCCTGGTCACCGGAGGCTCGCCGGCCGACGTGCTGAACCTGTGGCTGGGCGTGCTGGAGGCCGTGCTTGCGGATGCGGCCGTTCCGGACCTGGACGACCTGGTGGACGCGCTGGACGAGGGCGGCGAGATCGACTTCGAGCGGCTGGACTGGGATCCGGGCCGCGAGGCCGAGTTCCTCGACGGGGTGCTGGCCAACCTGTACTTGCTGACCGTTGCCGAGGGTGGTGGTGCGGGTGCGGGTGCGGGTGCGGGTGCGGGTGCGGGCGCGGGTGTGGGGGCGGGTGCGGGCGGGGGTGCCGTGCCGCTGCCGGTGCTCGCTGCCTCGATGGTCGTGCCGGAGGACATGGGCGAGCCCACCGACGAGGTGCTGGAGCGGGTCTCCGAGGTGATGATGCGGCTCGACGACCAGTTCCGGATGCTGGAGCCCGTGGGGCTCGTGGAGTTCCGGCCCGTCGACGAGGAGCTGATGGCCGAGGCGGACGACGAGTTCGCCGGCGGCATCGATGCCGGGAACCCCGAGGACGTGGCCCGCTACGGCATGGTCCGGCTCACCCCGCTCGGCCTGTTCGGCGTGCGGGCCCGGATGCTGGAGGCCGGCGTCGCCGCGCCGGCCGTGGGCGACCTCGCCGCCAAGGGGGCCGACGTGCTGCTGGACGCGCTCCCGGGCTTCCCCGAGGCCGCCGCCCGTGCCGAGGTCGAGCACTGGCTGGCCGGACGCGGGACGGGGGCGGCGACGGCCGAGCTGCTGGCCGCGGCCAGGGGCGGCGACGCGGGTGGCCCGCTGCGGCGGCTCTCCTGCCAGCAGGCCCTCGCGCTGGTCGGGCCGGCCGCCGAGCCCGCCGTACGGGCGGTGCTGGACGATCCCGAGTTGGGCGGGCTGGCGCGGGTGTGGCTGGCCGAGCGGGGCGCGGTGGACGTGCCCCCGCCGGGCGAGGAGCTGGTGTTCTGGCTCGCGTTCGACACGCTCGCTGCGCAGTTGGCCGCCGACGGGGACGCGGCGGAGCTGACCGATCTGATGTCCGGGCTGACCGGGGGCCACAGCGGCTTCTTCGAGGCCGCCTGGCGGGTGGACCACCCGGCCGCGGCGGACGTGCTGGAGGCGATGGGGCGGCTGCACCCGGACCGGAAGGCTGCCAAGGAGGCGCGGAAGGCTGCGTTCAAGGCTCGGTCCCGGGGATAGGGGCTGAGTTCTGGGGTGGGGTGGGGGGCTGGGCTTGAGGTGGGGTGGGGGCTGAGTTCGGGGGTGGGTTGGGGCTGAGTTCTGGGGTGGGGTGGGGCGCCGGGGGCCGGCTGCGGGGGCGCGCCCCGTGGTGCGTGGGTCCCCTCGGTGCTTGACGGGGCATGGCCTGCAGGCCCAGCGGCAGGCCCACCCCCGGGGCTTTGGGGCTTCGCCCTGGCCTTCGGCCACCCCAGGCCCGGGCCTGCCTCCGGACCAGCCTGCCATGCCCCGTCAAGCACCTCCCCCACACACCACGGGGCGGGGTGTCACGCGGGGGAGGTGACGTACGCCTGGCGGTGTCGCATAGCACGGGGTGGGGCTTTGGGGTGTGGGGTGGACCGGTCTCGTGGTGGCTGGGGGAGCGGTTCCGCAGAGCGGCCGGTGGTGCTTCGGTGGGGGTTCGGCTCCCGTTCAGGTGTGGGCGGGAGCCTTCCCACCGAGGCGTACGTTTCCGAGGAGGACCGATGCCGCTCAGCCGCAGGGAATTCACCGCCGGATCCGCCCTGGCACTCACCGGTGCCGTGGGTGCGCTCGCCAGTGCTCCGGGGGCGCTGGCAGCCGAGGAGGACGGGACGGCGTGCGAGCTCGGGTACGGGCCGCTGCTGCCTGATCCCGCGGGGATCCTCGCGCTGCCTGCGGGGTTCTCGTACCGCGTGCTCACCCATAGTGGAGTGACTCGGTTGGAGAGTGGTGAGCCGACGCCCTCCAACCATGACGGGACGGCTGCTTTCGAAGGGGCGCGTGGTGTCACGCTGCTGGTCAACAACCATGAGCTGAGGGGGGAGAGGTCGCGGTGGGAGCGGCCCGTGCCGCTGGCCGAGGGGCTCGTGTACGACCCGGCCGCCGCGGGGGGCTGCACGGTCGTCGAGGTGCGGCGTGGGGGCGAGGTCGCGGAGTGGGTGGGCATCGCGGGAACCTCCACCAACTGCGCGGGCGGCAGCACCCCGTGGGGCACCTGGCTGACGTGCGAGGAGACCGAGGACCTGGCCGGGAAGAACGGCATGACCAAGGACCACGGGTACGTGTTCGAGGTCGACCCCGCCGACCGGCGCGCCAATCGGGACCCGCAGCCCGTGAAGGCCTTCGGGCGGTACGCGCACGAGGCGGTGGTCATCGACCCGCGTGCCGGTCACGCCTACCTGACCGAGGACGCCTCGGGTCCCAACGGGCTCCTCTACCGGTGGGTGCCGCCGCAGGGCTTCCGGCACGGGCGGGGGCGGCTGCGCACCCTAGCCGCCGACGCGGGGCGGCTCCAGGCGCCCAAGTGCTACGACAGCGCGGGGCGGTTCGTGGACGACCTGTCGCGCGCCACCCGGATCGGCACCGTCTACGGGGTGGACTGGGTGGACGTGCCGGACCGGGACGCGCGTGACGTGCCCGTGCGGAAGCAGTTCGCGGACGGGGCGATCACCCGGGGCCGGAAGCTGGAGGGCATGTGGTGGGCGGACGGGGGAGCGTACTTCGTCTCCTCGTACGCCCGTGAGGAGAGCCCGGGCGCCGCGCACGACGGGCAGGTGTGGTTCTACGACCCGAAGCGGCGGACCGTCCGGCTGACCGTGCTGCTCGGCGTCAGCGGGGCCTACGACGGGCCGGACAACATCACCGTCTCGCCGTACGGCGGGCTGGTCCTCGCCGAGGACGGCGAGGGCCTGCAGCACCTCTTCGGGGCGACGGAGACCGGCCGCACCTACCCGCTGGCGCGCAACGAGTTCAACATCGGCACGGCGGAGGAGCCGGAGTTCTCCGAGTTCGCCGGGGTCTGCTTCTCGCCCGACGGCCGCACGCTCTTCGCCTGCCTCCAGTCCCCGGGGATCCTGCTGGCGATCACCGGTCCGTGGCGGCGACGGGCTCGGCTTCCGCGCTGACGCCCTCGGCCCACTCGGCCAGCAGGAACGCGTACGCCTCCGCCGGCCACTCCGCCCCCTCCTCACGGGTCTCCACGAGCAGCCGTATCGCCTCGTTCGCCTCGGCGACGGACGGACGGGCGGGACCCGTGGGCGGGGGAGTCTCGTACATGCCTACAAGGCTACGGGCGGGCACTGACAGTGACCTCCGGCTGGTGGGTGGAATGTGTCACCTGGCGGCCCGCCCCGGGTCAAAGTGCCTGCGCCGCGGGCTTGACCATGCCCCGCACTGTGCGGGACTTCACAAATTCGCCCATGGCCGTCATCTCCCATTCGCCCGAGAACTGCCGGATCAGCTTGGCCATCATCACGCCGGTCTGGGGCTCGGCCGTGGTGAGGTCGAAGCGGACCAGCTCCTCGCCGCTGGCAGCGTCGATGAGCCGGCAGTAGGCCTTCGCCACCTCGGTGAACTTCTGCCCGGAGAAGGAGTTGACGGTGAAGACGAGACCGGTCACCTCGGCCGGCAGCCGGCCCAGGTCGACCACGATCACCTCGTCGTCGCCCGCGCCCTCGCCGGTGAGGTTGTCGCCGGAGTGCTTGACGGCACCGCTGAGGATGGAGAGCCGGCCGAAGTAGCAGCTGTCGAGGTGGTTGCGCTGGGGGCCGTAGGCGATGACGGAGGCGTCGAGGTCGATGTCGCGGCCCCGGAACGCGGGCTCCCAGCCCAGGCCCATCTTGACCTGGGAGAGCAGCGGGCGGCCGCCCTTGACCAGGGAGACCGTCTGGTTCTTCTGGAGGTTGACCCGGCCCTTGTCGAGGTTGATCTTGCCCCCGGTGCCGGCGGCGGTGGGTGCGGCCGGGGGTGCCGGCGGGGTGGGGGCGCCGGCCGCGGCGGGGGATCCCCAGGCCGGGGTCGCGGCGGGCGGGGCAGCCGGGGCAGCCTGGGGTGCCGCCGGGGCGGGAGCGGCCGCCGCGGGCTCCTCGTCCACCGAGACGCCGAAGTCGGTCGCGATGCCGGCGAGTCCGTTGGCGTATCCCTGGCCGACCGCGCGCACCTTCCACACGCCGCCGCGCAGGTAGACCTCCACGACCACGAGGGCGGTCTCGGTGCCGAGCTGCGGCGGCGTGAACGTGGCGATCACGCTGTTGTCGTCGGCGTTGCGCACCGTGGCGGTGGGCTCGATGCCCTGGAACGTCTGGCCCGCCGCGTCCGGGCTGGCGGTGACCACGATCTTCTCGATGCCCGCGGGGACGGCCGAGGTGTCCACCGTGATCGCGTCGGGCGTGGCCCCGCCGCCGGACCGGTAGGCGACTCCGGGGCCGGACGGCTGGTTGTAGAAGATGAAGTCGGCGTCGGAGCGCACCTTGCCGTCCGCGGTGAGCAGGAGTCCCGATACGTCCAGTCGTACCGGAGCGGCCACGTCCACCGTCACGCGGACGGAGTTCAGCGGCAGGTTCGAGCCAGGGGTCATAGCGGTCATGCCAGGTCAACGACCGAGTGGTCGCCGCCGTTCCCCCGTCTTGAGGCCGCCCAGGTGAATTCTCGAGCGGTCGTGAAGCGGGGTCGCGGAGCGCCGCGCGGTGCTCAGCGGCGGTTGCGCGGGTGGTTGCGGGCCTGGCGCTCGTTGCCGAACTTGTACGCGCCGGTCCAGCGGGCCATCACCGTCTGGCCGTCGCCCGCCTCGACCTCGGCGAGGAACTTCTCGGCCCGCGCGCCGCGCAGGGTGCCCGCGGCGCGCCCGCGGTGGGTGATGACGACGGTTCCGTCGCCGCGCTGCTCGTACGTGAATCCGGAGGCTCGTGACATGCCGCCCAGCCTGGCGGCAAGGGCCGTGGGCGGGCAACGGAATTCCGGGCGCGGGGCGCGGCGGGCGGGTACGGCGCCGGGGGCGGGCGGTGACCGGACCGGGCCCCGCACGGCCGGTCCGGTCGGCCTCCGTCCGCCGGGGGCGGGTGACGCCCCCGGCGGTCCCGGATGCGGCTCGCGGCCGCCCCGGGGACGGTCAGACCGCTTCGGGGCGCCCGTCGACGCGGCGCGGGAGGCCGAGCGGGTTGGCCTCGCGCAGCTCCGGCGGGAGCAGCGGGTCCGGCACGGACTGGTACGCCACCGGGCGCAGCCACCGCTCGATCGCCGTGCCGCCCACGGAGGTGGAGTGGGAGGTGGCGGCGGGGTACGGGCCGCCGTGGTGCTGGGCGGGGGCCACGGCGACACCGGTCGGCCAGCCGTTCACCAGCACCCGGCCGGCCAGCGAGGTCAGGTGCGCCAGCAGGTCCGCGGCCGTGCCCTCCCGGCCCTCGGCCTCGGCCGCCGACAGCTGCAGGGTGGCGCTGAGGTTGCCGGGCAGCCGGGACAGGACCGCTCCGGCCTCGCGCTGGTCGGCGTACCGAGCGAGGACCGTGACCGGCCCGAAGCACTCCTCCAGGAGCAGCTCGTGCCCGTCGCCCTCGGCCAGCCGCCGGGCCGGCACGGAGAGGAAGCCGGCGCCGACCGTGTGCTCGCCGCCCGCGCCGGGCGTGACGGGCGAGGTCACCTCGGGGAGGGCGCCCCGCTCGCGCACGCCGCTGATGAAGTTGTCCCGCATCCGGTGGTCGAGCAGCACGCCCGCCTCCGTCTCGCTCACCGCCTTCGTCAGCGCGGCGGCCAGCCGGTCGCCGTGCTCGCCCTCGGGCACCAGGACCAGGCCCGGCTTCACGCAGAACTGGCCCACCCCGAGCGTCATCGCGCCGGCCAGCCCCGCGCCGATCTCCTCGGCGCGTTCCTCGGCGGCCGCGGGGGTGACGAGGACGGGGTTCAGGGAGCCGAGTTCGCCGTGGAAGGGGATCGGCACCGGCCGCGCGGCGGCGGCGTCGAACAGGGCCCGCCCGCCGCGGACGGAGCCGGTGAACCCGGCGGCGGCGACGAGCGGGTGACGGATCAGCTCCAGGCCCGCGTCGAACCCGTGCACCACCGCCACCACGTCCTCGGGCAGCCCCGTCGTGGCGGCCGCGCGCCGCAGCAGCGCGGCGCACAGCTCGGAGGTCGCGGGGTGGTCCGGGTGGGCCTTGACCACCACCGGGCAGCCGGCGGCCAGGGCGCTGGCCGTGTCGCCGCCGGGCACGGAGAAGGCGAGGGGGAAGTTGGACGCCGCGTAGACGGCGACCACGCCCAGCGGGATCTTGTAGCGGCGCAGCTCGGGGCGCGGCGGGGTGAGGGCGGGGTCCGGGCGGTCGATGCGGACGTCGAGGAAGGACCCCTCCTCGACGGCGTCGGCGAAGGTGCGCAGCTGGTAGGTGGTGCGGGCGAGTTCGCCGGTCAGCCGGACGGGGCCGAGGGCGGTCTCCGCGTCGGCGGCCTCCACGACCTGCCCGGCGGCCTCGTCGAGCAGGTCCGCGGCGGCGCGCAGGAAGGCCACGCGGGCGGTGCGGTCCGCCAGTGCGGGGCGGGCGTCGTGGGCGGCGCGTACGGCGGCGTCCACCTCCTGGGATGTGGCCTCCACCGCAACCTGTTCGCGTTGCTTCCCCGTGCGGGGGTCCACACTCCAGACTGGTGTTGCTGCCATTGCGCACTGCCTCCTGGATCGTCGCTGACCCCGGGGAGCGGCGTTCAGTATTCTGAACGCCGTTCCGATAGGTGAATCAGTTGAATATGCTGCGGACTCTATTTCCGCGCGATCGAGATTGACAAGAGGGGCAAGGGCGCATGACGACTGCCGAGTCCGGTGCGGCGCCGGTGAAGTCCGCCGTGCGTACGGTGGTGTTGCTGGAGTGGTTCGCGTCCCGGCCCGGGCTGCACAGCCTGGCCGAGGTGCAGGAGGGGCTCGGCTACCCCAAGTCCAGCCTCTACATGCTGCTGCGCACCCTGGTCGACCTGGGCTGGGTGGAGACCGACGCGACCGGCACGCGGTACGGCATCGGCGTACGGGCGCTGCTCGTCGGCAACTCGTACATCGAGGGCGACGAGGTCGTGGCCGCGGCGCGCCCCACGCTGGACCGGCTCTCGGACGACACCACCGAGACCATCCACCTGGCGCGGCTCGACGGCACGAGCGTGGTCTACCTGGCCACCCGTCAGTCCCAGCACTTCCTGCGGCCGTTCACGCGGGTGGGGCGGCGGCTGCCGGCCTACTCCACCGCGCTCGGCAAGGCGCTGCTGGCCACGCACACGGACGAGGAGGTGCGGGCCCTGCTGCCGGAGCGGCTGGAGCCGGTGACCGAGCACACGATCACCGACCGGGAGGTGCTGATCGCGGAGCTGGCGCTGGTGCGGGAGCAGGGGTACGCGGTGGACCGCGAGGAGAACACGCTGGGGCTGCGCTGCTTCGGCGTGGCGATCCCGTACCGCACTCCGGCGCGGGACGCGATCAGCTGCTCGGTGCCGGTGGCGCGGCTGACGGGCGGGCACGAACAGGCCATCAGGGGTGCGCTGTTCGACGCGCGGGACCGGCTGCTGATGGCGACGCGGAGGCTTTGAGGGGGTTCGGGGTTCCGGGTTCCGGCGCTCCGGGTTCCGGTGCTTCGGGTTCCGGTGCTTCGCGGCGGTCCTCTGGGGGCCGGGGCCGCAGCGGCGTGGGTCGAGGCGGCGTGGATCCCCGCGTGCGCCCGGTGGGGTCAGCCGCGGGCGGCCCAGCGGCGGATCCGGGCCACCTGATGGCGCTTGGCCGCCGTGATCCGGGCGAGTTCGCCCGGACCCGCCTGGAAGGCGGTCAGCGGGGTCCAGCGGGCCCGGCCGGAGCGGCCGGTCCAGCGGATGGCGGGGAAGTCGGTGACGGCGGTGACCGCCGAGCGGTCGATCACCCGCGTACGGAACAGACCCCGCACCGTCACCTGGTGCGGGCCGCACTGCACGCCCACCCGGTAGCCGCGCAGTGCCAGGCCCAGGCAGGCGAGGACCACGCAGAGGGCGACGGCCAGGGCCCGGCCCTCGGCCTGGGCCGCGTACGCGGCGCCTCCGGCGGCGAGCGCGGCGCCGAGGCTGGAGTGGGCGACACGGGCCGCGAGCGGCGGGAACAGCTCCATCACACGCACCTTTCCGTGACGACGGGGTGGACCGGGCCGCCCCGGGCACCGGGCCCGACGCGTCGCGCCGGGCCGGCCGGGGGAGGCCCGTGCGGGACCCTAGCGCGGGTCCGGGAGAAGCGGAAGGGGTCACTCCCTGTCGCGGCCGGGGGAGGGGCGAAGTGCGTCCCGACGAGGGGATGACGGGCGTCTCCCCCGGACGGGGGAGGGGGTTCCCCGTGGCGGGGGAGGCGGCGGGGCGGGGGCCGGCGGGATCGTGGAGCCATGACGACGCGAACCGCTCACGACCCGCCCGGCGCCGCGGCCCCGGACCTCGACGACGACCCCTTCGACTCCCGCTCCGGCGGCGGGAGTTCCGGTGACGGCTGGGTGCCAGGCCGGGGGCTGCGGGCCCTGCGTGCCGTCGCCGTGGCCGCCACCGTCCCGTACCTCGTGCTCAAGTCCGCCTGGCTGGCGGGCAGTCACATCGGCATACCCGAGGGCAGCGTGCTGCGGGAGCCCGGCCTGTTCTTCACCGTCGCCAACGCGGTGACGCTGGCCATGGACGCCACGCTCGTGCTGCTCGTGCTGCTGCTGACCCAGGCCTGGGGGATGCGGATACGGGCCTGGCTGCTGACCGTGCCGGTGTTCGTCGCCGCCGGTCTGCTCGCCCCGATCGTCATCGCCTTCCCGGCGCAGCTGCTGGGCGGGCTGGTCGGCGGCGGGGAGTCGGAGGCCGCCGCAGCCCGGGAGCCCTTCCTGGACGGCTGGGTGTACGACGTCGTCTACACGGGGTTCGGGCTGCAGGCCCTGGCGCTGGCCGGGCTGTTCCTGCCGTACGCCCGGCGGCGGTGGGGCCGGCGATGGCAGGGGCGGCCGGCGATACCCGGGGGCAGGGCGACGCGGCCGGCGGCCGTGCTCGCCGCGCTGACCGGCCTGGCGGTCACGGGGGTGCAGGGCTACTGGGCGCTGGGCGGTTCCGCCGGGCTGGACGCGGCCATGCGGGCGCGGTACGGCTGGAACACCGCGGTGCTGTGCGGCACGTACGGGCTGCTGGCGCTGGCGGCGGCCGTGGGCGGAGTGCTGCTGGCGTACGGGGCGCGGCTCGGCCTGCGCCGCGTGCGGGGACCGCTGGCCCTGGCCTGGATCGGGGCGGGCGGTTCGCTGACCTGGGGCGCCTGGCTGACGCTGGCCTCACTGTCGGTCACGGATCCGGCCAAGCAGAGCACGTTTGAGATGTACCTGACCTACGCTGGCCAGATGATCACTGGACTGCTCGTCGCGGGGGTGCTGGCCCGCTGTCTGACGGCCCGGCAGGCGGAGTGAGGCCGTTCTTCGGGCCCCGGGCCCGGCTGCGCTGGGTCCACCTGATCCTCGGCGGGGCGCTGCTGATGCCGTACTTCCTGCTGGCGTCGGTCGTGGTGGGCGCCGTCAACGACGGGGCGGACGCGTACTCCTCGCTCCCGGCGATGCTGACCGCGTACGCGACGGCCCTGCCGCTGGCCGCGGTGAGCGCCCTGTTCCCACCGGCCCGGCCGATGTCGGTGGCGGCGGTGCGGATGCTGTGCGCGGTGCCCGGCGAGCTGCTGGCCGAGGGGCCCGCCGGGACCTGGGCCGCGCGGGCCAGGACCGCCGCCTGGTGGACGACGCACCTGGGGGTCGGCGCCGTGCTGAGCGGCATGACCCTCGCGGTGCCGCCGATGGCGCTGGTGCTGCTGGGCACACCGTTCTTCGCGGCGCTGCGGGAGTCGGAGTACGAGTTGTACCCCTGGCTCTCGGCCCTGCCCGGCCGGCTGATCGCCCCGCTCCTCGGGGCGGCCCTGCTGGTGGCGCTCGCGCTGTGCGCGGCGGCGGCCGGAGCCCTGCTCGCCCGGCTCGCGCCGGTGCTGCTCGGGCCCACCCCCGCCGACCGGCTGGCCGCGGCCGAGGAGCGGGCGGCGGACCTGGCCGTGCGCAACCGGCTCGCCCGGGAACTGCACGACTCCGTCGGCCACGCGCTCAGTGCCGTCACCCTCCAGGCCGCGGCGGCCCGCCGGGTGCTCGACACGGACCCGCAGTTCGTACGGGAGGCCCTGGCCGCGATCGAGGACACCACCCGGCGCACCGTCGGCGAGTTGGACGCGGTCCTCGGACTGCTGCGCGACGGGGACGAGCGGGCCGGACCGGGGGCGCCCGCGCCCACCCTCGCCGCCGACCTCGACGGGCTGCTCGGCCGCACCCGGGCCGGCGGGGTCGAGGTGGCGGCCGAAGAGGACCCCGGCCCCGTGGGCGACTGGGGGCGGCTGCCCGCCATCGCCTCCCGCGAGGCCTACCGCATCGTCCAGGAGGGACTGAGCAACGTGTTGAAACACGGAAGCGGACCGGTGCGGCTGCGGATCACCGCGGCCGGCACGGAACTGGAGATCACGATGACCAACCCCCTGGCCGCCCCGGCGCCCGGCCGGCCCCGCACGGGGGGCGGGCGCGGGCTCCGCGGCATAGCCGAACGGGCCGCCCTGCTCGGCGGCCGCGCCGAGGCCGGCGAGCACGACGGCGGCTGGCGCCTGCGCGCCGCCCTGCCCCTCGGCACACCGTCGGGAGACGCCCGGTGACCGCGCCCCCCGGAACCCTCTCGCAGGGCACCCCCGCCCCCGTGCGCATCGTGCTGGCCGACGACGAGCGCATGGTCCGCACCGCCCTGCGGATGATCCTCGACGCCGAACCCGGCCTGGAGGTCGTCGCCGAGGCCGCCACCGGTGCCGAGGCCGTCTCCGTGGTCCGCGCGCACCGCCCCGACGTGGTCCTGATGGACGTCCGGATGCCCGAGGTCGACGGAATCCGCGCCACCGAGCAGATCCTCGGCTCGATGCAGGACCCGCCCCGGGTCGTGGTCGTCACCACCTTCGAGAACGACGCCTACGTCTACGACGCGCTGCGCGTGGGCGCGGCCGGGTTCCTCCTCAAGCGGGCGGAGCCCGAGGAGCTGATCGCCGCGGTCCGCCTGGTCGCCCGGAGCGACTCGCTGCTCTACCCCGCCGCCGTGCGCGGCCTGGCCGCCGCGCACGCGCGCCGCTCGCCGGCCGCCCCGGCCTGGGCGGCCCGGCTCACCGGGCGCGAGGCGGACGTCCTGCGCCTGATCGCCCAGGGCCTGACCAACTCCGAGATGAGCACCCGGCTCGGCGTCGGCCCGGCCACGGTCAAGACGCACGTGGCGGCGGTCCTGGCCAAGACCGGGGCACGCGACCGCACCCAGGCGGTGATCGCCGCCTACGAGACGGGCTTCATCACCCCGGGATGAGGAGGACTGCCGGGTCCGCCCGGATGAAGAAAACCTGAGAACTCGGCCACAACCGGTGCAGAACGGAACGCCGGGCCCACCCGAGGCGTCCTCCATGGGGATGAACAAGACGATCAGGCGTGCCTCGGTCTTCTGTCTGCTGCTGGTGCTGGCCCTGCTGGTGCGGGTCACCTGGGTGCAGGCGTACGAAGGCAAGGCCCTCGCAGAGAACAAGAACAACCGCCGGACGAAGATCGCGCAGTATGCGAACCCGCTCGGGAACATCATCGTGGGCGGAAAGGCCGTCACCGGATCGAAGAAGGTGGACGCGGGAGACTTCGCCTACAAACGCACCTACACGGACGGGCCGCTGTACGCGCCCGTCACCGGGTACAGCTCGCAGGTCTACGGGTCGACCCAGCTGGAGAACCTCTACCAGGAGGTCCTCAACGGCTCGGACAACCGGCTGAAGAACCCGCTCGACGCCCTCACCGGCAAGCGGGCCGACCCCGGCAACGTCCTGACCACCATCGACCCCGAGGTCCAGAAGGCCGGGTACGCGGCCCTCAAGGGCAAGACCGGGGCCGCCGTCGCCATCGACCCCGCCACCGGCGAGATCCTCGGCGTCGTCAGCAACCCCTCGTACGACCCCGGCCGGATCTCCGGCAGCAACGACAAGGACGCCTGGGCCGAGCTCTCCGCCAACGAGGGCGCGGCCATGACCAACCGCGCGCTGCGCCAGCCGCTGTCACCCGGATCCACCTTCAAGCTGGTCACCGCCGCGGCCGCCCTGGAGAACGGCCTGTACGACTCGGTCGACACCCCGACCGACAGCCCCAACCCGTACACCCTCCCCGGCACCCGCACGGTCCTGCAGAACGAGAACAGGTCCGCGCCCTGCGAGAACGCCACCCTCCGCACCGCCATGCGCTACTCGTGCAACAACGTCTTCGCGAACATCGCCTACAAGCTGGGCCAGGACAAGATGCGCGAGATGGCGGAGAAGTTCGGGTTCAACGACCGGAAGCAGGACACCCCCGTCCGCGCCTACCCGAGCGTCTACCCCGAGAAGAAGGCCTCGCCCGACCTGGTCGCACAGACCGGCATCGGCCAGTTCGACGTGACCGCCACCCCGCTGCAGATGGCAATGGTCGCCGGCGCCCTCGAGAACGGCGGCAGGCTCGTCGCCCCGCACATGGTCTCCGAGGTCACCGACGCCGACGGCAACGTCCTGGAGAGCCACAAGGACGCCGCGTCGAAGCAGGTGGTCAGCGAGCGGACCGCCGAACTGCTCCGCGAGACCATGAAGACCGTCGTCGAGGAGGGCGGCGGCAAGCCCGCCCAGGTGGACGGCGCGGAGGTCGGCGGCAAGACCGGCACCGCCCAGCACGGCGTGAACAACAGCAAGAACCCGTACGCCTGGTTCACCGCCTACGGCAAGGCGGGCGGCAAGTCCGTCGCCGTCGCCGTGATCATCGAGAACTCGGACACCGACCGCTCCGAGATCGGCGGCGGCAGGCTGGCCGCCCCGGTCGCCCAGAAGATGATCGCCGCCGCCCTCGGCAAGTAGGGCCGCCGCCCGCCGCCCGCCGGGCGGCAGGAAGGGTGGGGAGCGCGCCGGGAACCGCACAGGTGCCCGGCGCGTTCCTCTACCCATGATCAGGACCGCGTACCCCGCAGACCTCGACCTCATCGCCGCCCTCCACACCCGGGCCAGGGCCACCTACTACTCCGGCCGCATCCCGGAAGAGGCGTACCTGGGCGACGCCGAACAGGCCCGCACCCGCGAGGGCTGGGCCCGCGCCATCGAGCGCGCCGACGGCGGGGTGCTCTGCGCGGAACGCGACGGCGGGATAGCCGGCGTCGCCGCCTTCCGCACCGTCGACGGCGCCACCACCCTGACCCAGCTGCACGTCGACCCCGTCCACTGGCGGCTCGGCATCGGCGGAGCCCTGCACGCCGCCTGCGTCGCCGCCTGGCGCGACACCGGCGCGGACCGCGCCCGGCTGGAGGTCTACGAGCACAACCTGCGCGCCCGGGCCTTCTACGCCGCCCACGGCTGGCGTCCCGCCCCGGACCCCGCCCCGCGCACCGGATCGCACCTGACGCTCTGGCTGGACGTGACGCGCGCCACGGAATGAGCGGCCGGCCCCGGAGGTTGCCCACCAGTGACGGAGGCGATCCCTCCGCGTCCGACGACCGGGAGACGAGAAGGAACATGCGCGTCGAGATCTGGAGCGACATCACCTGCCCGTGGTGTTACATCGGCAAGGCCCGCTTCGAGCAGGGGCTCGCGGCCTTCGCCCACCGCGACGAGGTCGAGATCGTCCACCGGTCCTTCGAGCTCGACCCGAAGGCGCCCAAGGAGACCGTGCCCACCCTGGAGATGCTGGCCAGGAAGTTCGGCCGCACCCTCGACGAGGCCCGCGCGATGCAGGACCACGTCGCCGGCACGGCCCGCGCCGAGGGCCTGGAGTACCGCACCGAGGGCCGGGTCAACGGCAGCACCTTCGACATCCACCGGATGCTCCACTTCGCCGCCGCGCACGGCCGCCGCGACGCCCTGCTCGACCTCGCCTACCGGGCCAACTTCGCCGAGGAGCGCTCCGTCTTCGACGACGACACCCTGGTCGCCCTGGCCGTCGAGGCGGGCCTCGACGAGGCCGCCGCCCGCGAGGTGCTGGCCGACGGGGAGGCGTACGCCGCAGAGGTGCGCGCCGACGAGCGCGAGGCGGCCGAACTCGGCGCGAACGCCGTGCCGTTCTTCGTCCTGGACCGGCGGTACGGGATCTCCGGCGGCCAGCCGGCCGAGGTGTTCACGCAGGCCCTGGAGCAGGCCTGGCAGGGCCGCCAGGTGCTCGCCCCGGCGGCGCCGGAAGGCGAGGCCTGCGAGCCGGACGGGGCGTGCGCCGTCCCGCAGTCATAAGACTTCCTTATTGGTGGCATGTAAAACTCGTCAATAGACTTTTAGTCGCTCCTGGCGCAGGCTGGCGCCATGGAGCGACTTCCCCTTGCCGACGTGACCAGCGCGGAGTTCGCGCAGCAGACCACCTACCTCAACACCGCCACCTGCGGCGTGCTGCCGCAGACGGCCCTGGCGGCCGTACGGGAGCTCGCCGGCGCGGCCGCCGCCGGCCGGCCCGAGGGCTTCGGCAGCTTCGACTCCGTCACGGCCGCCCGTACCGCCTTCGGCCGGCTCGTCGGCGTCCCCGCCGCCCGCGTGGCCGTCGGCTCCGCCGTCGCCACGCACACCGGCCTGATCGCCGCCGCCCTGCCGCCCGGAGCCGAAGTCCTCTTCGCCGAAGGGGACTTCGCCTCCGTCATCAATCCCTTCCACCTGCGCGGCGACCTCAAGACGCGCTTCGCGCCCCTGGAGAACCTGGCCGGGGCCGTGCGGCCGACCACCGCGCTGGTGGCCCTGAGCGCCGTCCAGTCCGCCGACGGCCGCATCGCCGACCTCGACGCCGTCCGCGAGGCCGCCGCCGCCCACGGCGCCCGCACCCTGGTCGACGCCACCCAGGCGGCCGGCTGGCTGCCCTTCGACGCGAGCAGGTACGACTACACCGTCACCGCCGGCTACAAGTGGCTGCTGGGCGCGCGCGGCGCCTCGTACCTCACGGTGACCGAAGGGGCCCAGCCGTCCCTCGTCCCGCTGCACGCCGGCTGGGTCGCCGCGGAGTCCATGTGGGACGCCACCTACGGTCCGATGCAGGAACTCGCCCATGACGCCCGGCGGTTCGACGAATCGCCCGCGTTCCTCGCGTACCACGCGGCCGAGCGCTCGCTGGCGCTGCTCGCGTCGGTCGGCGTCGAGGCCGTGCACGCCCACAACACCCGGCTCGCCGCACGTTACCGGGCCGGACTCGAGTCGCTCGGGCACGCACCCGTGCCCGCCCCCGGCTCGGCGATCGTCTCGGTGCCCGGGCTGGGGCACCGCCAGGCGGACCTGGCGGCCGCCGGCATCCTCACGGCCGCCCGGGCCGGCCACCTGAGGGCCTCGTTCCACCTGTACAACACGGAGGCGGAGGTGGATCGACTGCTGGACGCCCTCTCCGCGTAGCGGGCTTGGCAGCGGGCGTGGCGGCGGGCGTGGCAGCGGACGTGGCGGGTGGCCGGCTCACCCGCCCGCCGCCGGAGCCACCGGTCAGGCCCCCAGCGCCGACCACGCGCCGGCCGCCGCGGCCACCGCGCCCTCCGCGGGTACGTCCAGGGCCGCCGCCAGCGCCGTCAGGGAGTCCGTGACCACCGCCAGGCTCGCGTCCCGCCCGTAGTGGTTCACCCGCAGCATCTCCGCGGCCAGCGCCCCGCCACCCGCCGCCAGCGGGACGGCCGGGGCGGCGGCCAGCGCCTTCGCCACCACGGCCGAGGCGTCCAGGCCCGGCGCGGTACGCAGCGTCGTGGCCACCGGCGCCGCAGCCTCCGCCGCGCCCACGTACGGGGCCAGCCCCGGCAGGGCCGCCGCGCCCGCCCGCGTCGCCGCCGCGGCCGCCGCGTGCCGCCGCATCACCGCCGGGAGCCCCTCCGCCGCGATCCGGTCCAGGCAGGCCTCCAGCGCCAGCATCTCCAGCTGCGCCGGCGCGTGCAGCAGCGCCCTGCGGCCCCCGTCGATCCAGCGCTCCTTCCAGTCCAGCAGCGACAGGTAGGAGCGGCGCGGGGCCGCCGGGTTGGCCGCGAAACGCTCCCAGGCCCGCTCCGAGACCGACACCGCCGAGACGCCCGCCGGCCCGCCCATCGCCTTCTGCGCGCCGATCACGCACAGGTCCACGCCCCACGCGTCCGGCAGCAGCGGCTCCGCGCCCACCGACGCGACGGCGTCCAGCATGAACAGGGCGCCGTGCGCCCGCACGACCTCACCGATCGCGGCAGCCGGGTTGGTGTTGCCCGTCGCCGCCTCCGCGTGCACCAGCGACACGAAGTCGATCTCCGGGTGCGCGGTCAGCGCCGCGTCCACCTGCTCCGCCGTCACCGCGGTGTCGAACGGCACGGCCAGGTCCACCACCCGCGCCCCGCAGCCCCGCAGCCAGTTCCCGAACGTGGTCCCGTACGGACCCGTGACCACGTTGAGCGCCGTCGACCCGGCCCGTGCGCCGGACCGGATGCACCCCTCCAGCGGCAGCAGCGCCTCTCCCTGGGTGACCACCACGTCCTGCCCGGTGCCCAGCAGTGCGGCGACCCCCCTCTCGATCGACGCGAAACGCTCCGCGGTCAGCGGTGCCAGGTCAAGGAGGGGGTGGTTCACGGCGGTGCTCTCTTCGTCGGGGACTACCCGGTCGACCCTAGCCCGCGCGTGCGTAAAGTGCCGCCATGAGCGATCACGCCGTACTGCACGTGAAGGGGCGGGTGCTCGTCGGGCCCGACGACGTCCGCGACGAGCTGTGGGTGGTCGGCGGCCGGGTCTCGTACGAACGCCCGCGCGCCGCCCGCGAGGTCACCACGGTCGAGGGCTGGGCGCTGCCCGGGCTGGTCGACGCCCACTGCCACGTCGGCCTCGACCGCCACGGGCCCGTCGACGACACCACCAGCGAGGAGCAGGCCCTCACCGACCGCGCCGCGGGCACCCTGCTGATCCGCGACGCCGGATCGCCCTCCGACACCCGCTGGATCGACGCCCGCGAGGACCTCCCCAAGATCATCAGGGCCGGCCGTCACATCGCCCGCACCCGCCGCTACATCCGCAACTACGCCCACGAGATCGAGCCCGAGGACCTGGTCGCGTACGTCGCCCGGGAGGCGCGGCGCGGCGACGGCTGGGTGAAGCTCGTGGGCGACTGGATCGACCGGGACGCGGGCGACCTCACCGCCTGCTGGCCCCGCGCCGAGGTCGAGGCGGCCATCGCCGAGGCCCACCGCCTCGGGGCCCGCGTCACCGCCCACTGCTTCGCCGAGGACTCCCTGCGCGACCTCGTCGAGGCGGGCATCGACTGCATCGAGCACGCCACCGGCCTGACCGAGGAGACCATCCCGCTCTTCGCGGAGCGGGGGGTGGCGATCGTCCCCACCCTCGTCAACATCGCCACCTTCCCCAAGCTGGCCGACGGCGGCGAGGCCAAGTTCCCGCGCTGGTCCGCCCACATGCGCCGGCTCCACGAGCGGCGTTACGACACGGTGCGCGCGGCCTACGACGCCGGCGTCCCAGTCTACGTCGGCACCGACGCCGGCGGCTCCCTCCCGCACGGCCTCGTCGCCGAGGAGGTCGCCGAACTCGTCAAGGCCGGCATCCCCGCCCTCGACGCCCTCTCGGCCACCGCCTGGGGAGCGCGCCGCTGGCTGGGCCGCCCCGGCCTCGACGAGGGCGCCCCGGCCGACCTCGTCGTCTACGGGACCGACCCGCGGGCGGACGTGCGGGTGCTCGCCGCGCCCCGGCGGATCGTCCTCGACGGCCGGATCGTCGCCTGACGCGCGCCGCCCAACGAGCGCAGGTCACGGGCCCGTCCGCGCGGTACGGGCCCGGTTGACGAACCGTTACCACCGGCCCGGCGCGGTCGTTGTGCTCGCCCGGCGGCGCCGCGCGCGGCCCGGCGCACGCGCCCGTTCCGCGTGACGGACGGGGCGTACGGGGAGCCACGGACCCCCGGATTCGAAAGCCCGCGCGGAAACCCCCCTTTGGAGTGAACTCACGCCAGGTTGCCACTCGTTCACTCTCAGTGCGTAAGGATTCCGGGGGTCGAGGCCGTCGGCGCGCGCAATGTCCCCCATTGGCGCCGCCGAGGGCTCCATATCTCGTTGGGGGTTCCACCACCTTGAACAGCAACACCTTCCGCGCGCCCGCACGCCGTTCCTCCGCCGCACTGGCCGCCGCGGCCCTCGTCGCGGGTCCCACCGCGCTGCTGGCCGCCGCACCCGCGCACGCCACCGGAGGGGCCGGACGGGACGGCCGGGCGAGCGCCGTCGTACTGCGCGCAGGACTCGACGTCGGACTGCTCAACAAGACCGTCCACGTGCCCCTCAAGGCCACCCTGAACGAGGTCACCGCCCCGGCCAGCGCCGAGAAGACCGCGCTCACCGTCACCCTCGACGGCGTCGACCAGGGCCGCCCCTTCAGCGTGCTGCGCGCCGACGTGGCCAGCGCCAGGGCGACCGCGGACAAGCGCCGCGCCGAGGGCTCCGTCACCCTCGCCAACGCCCGGGTGCACGTCCCGGGCCTGCCGCTGCTCTCCGTGATCCAGGTCGAGAAGGTCACCGCCGAGGCCGTCTGCGCCAAGGGCAGGAAGCCCACGGCCGAGTCCAACGTGCTCGGCGCCGTCACCGTGCTCGGCAAGAAGGTCACGCTCTCCGCGGGCGGCACCACCAAGGTCGAGGTTCCCGCGGTCGGCGAGGTGCGCCTCGACCTGTCCAGCACCGAGACCACCTCCCGCACGGCCGCCGCGACCGCCCTGAAGCTCAAGGTCTCCGTGAACCCGCTCAAGCTCAACGTCGCCGAGGTGGAGGGCGAACTGGTGCTGGCCGAGGCCACCTGTGCCACCCCGACCGGAGGGGCGAGCCCCTCACCCACCCCGACCGTGACCCACACCGCGCCCGAGCCCAAGCCCGACGTGAAGCCGCAGACCGGCCCCGGCAAGGCCAACCTGGCCGAGACCGGCGGCAGTTCCGTCACGCCGTACGTCGCCGGGGGCGCCCTCATCCTGCTCGGGGTCGGCGCGGGGGCGCTGGTCATGAGCCGCGGCCGGGGGAACAGCGGCGCCTGACCGGCCCGAGGGGGGATCCCGGGACGGGATCGCAGGGGAGCTGAGGGGGAGGGCGCCGGTACAGGGCGCCCTCCCCCTCAGCACGTTCACCGCGTCGTCAGTGACAGCGTCACCGCAGCGGCACCGGCAGCGGCAGCGGCAGCGGCAGCGACACCGGCACCGGCAGCGTCACCGCGTCGTCAGCGTCAGCGCCTGGTCCAGCGCCTGGAGGAACCGTCCGGTCGTCGCCCGGTCCCGCACCGCCAGCCGCAGCCAGTCGGGCCCCAGCCCCGGAAAGGTGTCACCGCGCCGGGCCGCGAAGCCCAGTGTCCGCAGCCGCGCCCGCACCTCGTCCGCCCGGTCCACCCGGATCAGCACGAACGGACCCTCGGCCGGCCGCACCGCCCGGATCTCCTCGAACTCCGCCAGCCCCGCCAGCAGGTGGTCACGGTCCACCGCGATCTGCCGGGCCGCCTCCTCCGCCTCCGCGAGCGCCCGCTCCGACACGCACGCCTCGGCCGCCGCCAGCGCCGGCGTCGAGACCGGCCACAGCGGCTGCGCCCGCTCCAGCAGGGCGATCGTCTCCGGCTCCGCCAGCACGTAGCCGATCCGCAGCCCCGCGAGTCCCCAGGTCTTCGTCAGGCTCCGCAGCACCACGAGACCCGGCACGTCCGTCCGGCCCGCCAGGGCCTCCCGCTCGCCCGGCACCGCGTCCATGAACGCCTCGTCCACCACCAGCACCCGGCCCGGCCGTGCCAGCTTCACCAGCGTGGCGGCCGGATGCAGCACCGACGTCGGGTTGGTGGGGTTGCCGACCACCACCAGATCGGCGTCCTCCGGCACGTCCGCCGGGTCCAGCCGGAAGCCGTCCTCCTCGCGCAGCAGCACCCGCTCCACCCGGTGCCCGGCGTCCAGCAGCGCCGCCTCGGGCTCCGTGAACTGCGGGTGCACCACCACCGGCCGACGCACCCGCAGCGCCCGCGCCAGCAGCACGAACGCCTCCGCGGCGCCCGCCGTCAGCAGCACCCGCTCCACCGGCAGCCCGTGCCGCTCCGCCACCGCGGCCCGCGCCTCGCGCCCGTCGGGGTACGCGGCCAGCGTGTCGAGCGACAGGGCGATGTGACGTCTCAGCCATTCCGGCGGCGTGTCCGACCGCACGTTCACGGCCAGGTCCACCAGGCCCGCGATCCCGCGCACCTCCGCGTCCCCGTGGTGGCGCAGGTCGGGCCCGGCGTCCCCGCCGTCCCCGGCGGACCCGGCCGCGGTCGCCACCGCGCAGGTGGCCCGCTCCGACCGCTGCTTCGGTACGAGGAGTTCGCCCCCCGCGGCCAGCGCGGCGGCCTCCGCCACCGACGGGGTACCCGCGGCCGCCTCCACGGCAGCCGAAGGGTGCGGCACCGGCACCCCGGCCAGGGTCCGTGCGTCGTACGCGACCACGGGCACCCCGAACCGGGCGGCCGCACCGACGATCCCCGCCTCGCCCGCCTTACCCTCGACCGTGGCCAGCGCCGTCACGGCGGCGGGCGTGAGCCCGACCCCGCGCAGGGCCTCCTCGACCACACCGCAGACCTCGTCCACGGACACGCCCTCGCGGGCACCGACACCGACGACGACCCGCGCGGCGCCCGCGCGGGATATGAGACCGATCAATCGAGTGGTCCTCTCGAAACTGTGGGGGGGATCGGGTTCAGCGATGATTCACCGACGTCAACCCGCCGGTCAACGGGGTGCCCCGCCGGGTAGCCGCCCGGAGGTGCGCGAATCGCCGCGGATCGGTAAGCAGGGGCCCATGGCGGTGATCGTCGCGCTGGGCGCGTTCCTGATGACGCTGGCGGGCGGGTGGACGGCGCAGCGCGTCACCGACCGCCGCCACCTCGTGCTCGGCCTCGCGGGCGGGCTGATGCTGGGCGTGGTCGGCCTCGACCTGCTGCCCGAGGCGCTCGAAGCCGCCGGGACCGAGGTGTTCGGCGTACCGGCCGCCCTGCTGCTCTTCGTGGCGGGCTTCCTGGCGACGCACGTCGTGGAGCGGCTGCTGGCGGTGCGCCAGGCCGCGCACGGCGCGCAGGACGGGACCGGGGGCGGAGCCGAGGGCGGGACCGGCAGGGGAGGCCGGGCACCGCAGGTCGGACTCACGGCGGCCGCCGCGATGGTCGGCCACAGCCTCATGGACGGCGTGGCCCTCGGCGCGGCCTTCCAGGTCGGCGGCGGCATGGGCGTGGCCGTGGCACTGGCCGTGATCACCCACGACTTCGCCGACGGCTTCAACACGTACACACTGGCCAGCCTGTACGGGAACGACCGCCGCAAGGCCACGGCCATGCTGGTGGCGGACGCGCTGGCACCGGTCGTCGGCGCCGCGTCCACGCTGCTGTTCACCCTCCCGGAGGAACCGCTGGGCGCGTACCTCGGCTTCTTCGGCGGCGCCCTGCTCTACCTCGCGGCGGCCGAGATCCTGCCCGAGGCGCACCACGAACACCCCGCGCTCTCCACGCTGCTGTGCACGACCGGGGGAGTGGGCGTCATCTGGCTGGTGGTCGGCATCGCGGAATGACCCGGCCGGCCCGCGGGCGGACCGGCGCGCCCTGCCGCCGGCCCGCCCGGCGCCGGGCCGGCGCGCCCCGCCGGCGGGCAGACCGGATCCGGACCGGCCCGCCCCGAGGATCGGCGGCCCCCCGCAGGCCGCCGGCCCCCCACAGGACATCAGGACCCCGCCGGTCTCGCCCGGCCGGGCCCGCCCACCGCGGCGCGGCCCGCCGCCGCGGCCAGGCGCACCGCCACCGAGGGCGCGGCGGCCCAGTGCGTGTGCAGGTAGCTGGCGTGCACCCCGCCCCGTACGAAGCCCTCGACGCGCCGCTCAGGGTGCGTGAACCCCCACGCCGGCTCGGCACCCGCGCCGGGCTCGACCACCGTCCGGTGGAACTCGTGCCCGCGCAGCCGGGTGCCGGCCGCGGCGAGGGCGTTGTCGGTGAGGGCCACGGCCTCGCGGTAGCCGAGGGTGAGGCGCTCCGACATCCGCGCGTCCGCGTCGAGCACCCCGCACATCGGCTTCCCGTCCAGGGACCGGGCCAGGTACAGCAGGCCGGCGCACTCCGCGGCCACCGGGGCACCGGAGGCCGCCAGTTCGGCCACGGCCTTCCGCAGGGGCTCGTTGGCGGCCAGCTCGGGGGCGTACACCTCGGGGAAGCCGCCGCCTATCACCAGACCGCTCGTGCCCTCCGGCAGCGCCTCGTCCCCGAGCGGGTCGAAGGCGACGACCTCCGCCCCGGCGGCGCGCAGCAGCTCGGTGTGCTCGGCGTACGAGAAGGTGAACGCCGGCCCGCCCGCCACGGCCACGACCGGCCGCCCGACGGGCCCGCCCGCGACATCCACAGCGCGCGCAGCATCCGCAGCATCCCCAGCGTCCGGAACGCCCGAAGCGCCCGAAGCGCCCGTGACGGACCCCACGGCCTCCCCGGCCGACCACGCCTCCTCCGCCAGCGGCGGCGCCGACCTGGCCAGCGCCAGCAGCGCCTCCAGGTCGCAGCCCGCCCGCACCTGGTCCGCCAGGGCGCGTACGGACTCCAGCGCATCCGCACGGCGCTCGGCCACCGGCACCAGACCCAGGTGCCGGGACGGCGCCGCCACCTGCGGGGCGCGCCGCAGCACGCCCAGCACCGTGGCGCCCGCCTCCTCCAGGGCCTCCCGCAGCATCGCCTCGTGCCGGTCGGAACCGACCTTGTTCAGGATCACGCCCCCGAGCCGCACCTGCGGGTCGAAGGACGCGAAGCCGTGCACCAGCGCCGCCACCGACCGGGACTGCGAGGACGCGTCCACGACCAGCACCACCGGCGCCCGCAGCAGCTTCGCCACCTGTGCCGTGGACGCCAGCTCGCCCTGCCCGGCGGCACCGTCGTACAGCCCCATCACGCCCTCGACCACGGCCAGGTCGCAGCCGGCCGCCCCGTGCGCGAACAGCGGGCCGACCATGCCGGTCCCGCACATGAACGCGTCCAGGTTCCGGCCCGGCCGGCCGGTGGCCAGCGCGTGGTAGCCGGGGTCGATGTAGTCGGGGCCCACCTTGTGCGGGGAGACGGCCAGCCCCCGCTCGGCGAAGGCCGCCATCAGCCCCGTCGCGACGGTGGTCTTGCCGCTCCCCGACGAGGGAGCGGCCACGACCAGACGCGGGATCCTCACCACTCGATGCCCTTCTGGCCCTTCTGGCCGGTGTCCATCGGGTGCTTGACCTTGGTCATCTCGGTGACCAGGTCCGCGAACTCCACCAGCTTCTCCGGCGCGTTGCGGCCCGTGATGACCACGTGCTGCTGGCCCGGCCGGTCCCGCAGCACCTCGATGACCTCGTCCACGTCGATCCAGCCCCAGTGCAGCGGGTACGCGAACTCGTCCAGCACGTACAGCCGGTGGGTCTCCGCGGCCAGGTCGCGCTTGACCTGCTCCCAGCCCTCCCGCGCCGCCTGCTCGTTGTCGAGCTGCGCGTCGCGCTGCACCCAGGACCAGCCCTCGCCCATCTTGTGCCAGACGACGGTGCCGCCCTTGCCGGTCTCGCCGAGGGCCTTGAGGGCGTTCTCCTCGCCGACCTTCCACTTGGCGGACTTGACGAACTGGAACACCCCGATCGGCCAGCCCTGGTTCCAGGCCCGCAGGGCCAGCCCGAAGGCCGCGGTCGACTTGCCCTTGCCGGGGCCGGTGTGCACGAAGACCAGCGGGCGGTTGCGGCGCTGACGCGTGGTCAGACCGTCGTCCGGGATGACGGTCGGCTGTCCCTGGGGCATTACGCGGCCCTCCTGTCGGTGTGGTGGAAACCGGGCGCCCGCCTGTCGGCGCGCCCGTCCGTACGCATGTCCTTCACCAGGCCCGCGAGCGCGTCGGCCCGCAGCCCCTCCAGGGTCACGGCCGTCCCGCCCAGGTCGGCGGCCAGCCGCCCGGCCAGGCCCAGCCGTACCGGGCCCGTCTCGCAGTCCACGACCACCGAGGCGGTCCCCTCGCCGGCCAGCAGCCGTGCGGCGCGCGCCGCCAGGGGCACCGCGTCCGGGCCGGCGGTGGCCCGCCCGTCGGTGACGACCACCAGCAGCGGGCGCCGGGACGGGTCGCGCAGCCGCTCGATCCGCAGCGTCTCGTGCGCCTTCAGCAGCCCCGCGGCGAGCGGGGTGCGCCCGCCCGTCGGCAGCAGTTCGAGCCGGGCCGCCGCCGCGTCCACCGACGAGGTGGGCGGCAGGGCCAGTTCGGCCCCGGCACCCCGGAACGTGATCAGACCGACCTTGTCCCGCCGCTGGTACGCGTCGAGCAGCAGCGACAGCACCGCGCCCTTGACCGCGCTCATCCGCTGCCGGGCCGCCATCGACCCCGAGGCGTCGACCGCGAACAGCACGAGGTTGCCCTCGCGGCCCTCCCGCGTCGCCTGCCGCAGGTCGTCCCGGCGCACCACCAGGCCGGGCCCGGAGCGCCCGCGCGCCAGCTGGTGCGGGGCCGCGGCCCGTACGGTGGCGGCAAGGTGGAGCTTCGTCAGCTGGCCCCGGGGACGCTGTGACCCGGTGGTCCGCCCGTGCGCCGTACGCGCCCTGGACCGCCGCCCGGCCGCGCCCTCCCCGAGCCCCGGCACGCTCAGCATCCGGGTGCGGAAGGGCTCGGCGGCGCCCACGGCCGCCTGCTCGGGCGCGCCGGCCGCCGCGGGGGCGGGGGCGGACTCGCCCGGAGCCGGCTCGCCGGTCGAGGGCGGCTCCGGCGTACCGTCGGTGCCCGTCTCCTCGGGACCGCCGCCCTGCGGCGGCACGCCGCCGCCGTCCGGGCCGCCGTCACCGGGACCCTCCGGGCCGCCCTCCGGTCCGTCGCCGTCGCCGTCGCCCGGGCCCTCCGGCTCCGGCTCGGGCTCCGGCTCGTCGTCGGGGAAGCCGTCCAGGATCCGGTCGAGCTTCTCCTCGTCCAGGCCCGGCGCGTCGAAGGGGTTGCGGCGGCGCCGGTGCGGCAGTGCCAGCAGCGCGGCCTGCCGCACGTCCTCCTTGCGCACATCGGTCCGCCCGGCCCACGCGGCCAGCGCCGTCGCCGTGCGCGCCATCACGATGTCGGCGCGCATGCCGTCCACCTCGAAGCCGGCGCACACGGCGGCGATTTGGAGCAGGGACCGGTCTTCGATCCGGACTCGGGGCAGCAGGGTCCGGGCGGCGACGACCCGGGCCCGGACCGCGCCCTCGTCATCCGCCCACTGGGCGGCGAACGCGGCCGGAGCGTCTTCGAACGCGAGTCGGCGCCTGATCACCTCGACCCGCTGCTGCGGATCGCGCGAGGCTGCCACCTCCACCGTGAGCCCGAAGCGGTCGAGCAGCTGCGGTCGCAGCTCGCCCTCTTCGGGGTTCATGGTGCCGACGAGCAGGAAGCGGGCAGCGTGCCGCACCGAGACGCCCTCACGCTCCACGTTCGAAGCACCCATGGCGGCAGCGTCCAGGAGGACATCCACCAAGTGGTCGTGGAGGAGGTTCACTTCGTCGACGTACAGGATCCCGCGGTGGGCGTCCGCCAGCAGGCCCGGTTCGAACGCCTTCACACCTTCGGCGAGCGCCCGCTCGATGTCGAGAGCGCCGACGAGTCGGTCCTCCGAAGCTCCGATCGGCAGTTCCACGATCCGGGCGGGCCGCGTGCCACCCGAGGCCGTGTCGTGCGGGCCGTCCGGGCAGTCGGGATCCGGGGCGGCGGGAGCACAGGAGAACCGGCAGCCGGACACGACCTCGACCGCCGGAAGCAAGGCCGTGAGCGCACGGACAGCCGTGGATTTGGCCGTTCCCTTCTCGCC
Source organism: Streptomyces sp. NPDC101118 (assembly GCF_044759445.1). Taxonomy (NCBI): domain Bacteria; kingdom Bacillati; phylum Actinomycetota; class Actinomycetes; order Kitasatosporales; family Streptomycetaceae; genus Streptomyces; species Streptomyces sp. NPDC101118. The sequence continues at coordinate 612,201 of NZ_JBIVZG010000003.1, forward strand.
GCGCACGAGGACCCCACCGACAGCCGGGCTCACCGCGTTGAGGAGCAGGGCCAGGCGCAGGTCGTCCTGGCCGACCACGGCCGTGAACGGAAACGGTGCGCGGCTCATGAACTGATCACTCCTTCGTAGGGCTGATGGCCGGCGTGTGCGCGTGCGTCGCCGAATCGTGGGAAGCTCGTCGTCTGGTCCCCGCGTCTGCGGGGATGACCCGCTGCTGCACGATCCGCTGATCGAGCTGCTGCTGTGTTCCCCACGCATGCGGGGATCCCGGTCGTCACGGCGCCCCCGGAGCGATGAACGGGAGACCGGCCGGAGCGCCGGTCTCGATGAGCCGCAGCAGCGCGGCGGTGTCGGCGTGCTCCTCGACCAGGTCGCCGAGGAGGTCGAGCTGTTCTTCGCGCAGCGCCCCGAAGGACGTGTCGGGGGACGGTACGAAGCGCCGCCCGGCCTGGGCCGCGACCTCCCGCAGGAACGCCCGGCGGAAGCCGTCCGACTCCAGCGAGCCGTGCCAGTGCGTGCCCCACACGGCACCCACCCGGCACCCGTCCAGGAACGGCTCGCCGCCCCGCACGTCGGCCACGCCGTGGTGGATCTCGTACCCCTCGACGGCCTCGCCCAGCGCCTCGCCGACCGGCCGCGCCAGGGTCTTCTCCCGCTCGAAGCGCACCCGTACGGGCAGCAGGCCGAGCCCCTCCACCGAGCCGGCCCGGGACTCCACCTCGTCCTCGATGTGCTCGCCCAGCGCCTGGAAGCCGCCGCAGATCCCGACCACCGGCCGGCCCTCGGCGGCCCGCCGCAGCAGGGCGTCGGCCAGTCCGCGCTCGCGCAGCCACTCGAGCGCCTTCACCGTCCCGCGGGTGCCCGGCACGACGGCCAGGTCGGCGTCGGCCAGCTCCTCGGGACGGTCCACGAACCGCACCACCACGCCCGGCTCGGCGGCCAGCGCGTCCACGTCCGTGAAGTTCGACATCAGCGGCACCGCGCACACCGCGACCCGCAGCACGTCCTCGCCGACCGGCGGCGCCACCACCGACTCGCGGACCGCGCCGCGCAGCGAGACGCGCAGCCCGTCCTCCTCGTCGATGCCCAGCCCGTGCCGGAACGGCAGCACGCCGTACGTCGCGCGGCCGGTGAGCCCGCGCAGCATCTCCAGGCCGGGCTCCAGCAGCGAGACGTCGCCCCGGAACTTGTTGACCAGGTAGCCGGCCACCAGCTCCTGGTCCTCGGCGCTGAGCAGGGCGGTGGTGCCGAAGAAGGACGCGAACACCCCGCCCCGGTCGATGTCGCCGACCACGACCACCGGGAACCGGGCCGCCCGGGCGATGCCCATGTTCACGATGTCGGTGCGCCGCAGGTTGATCTCGGCCGGGCTGCCGGCCCCCTCGCAGATCACGGCGTCATACGTGCCCCGCAGCTGCTCCAGGCAGTCCGTCACCACACCGAGCAACTGCTCCTGACGGCCGCCGTGGTAGCCGCGGGCGCTCATCTCGCCCACCGGCCGGCCCAGCAGCACCACCTGGCTGGAGCGGTCGCTGCCGGGCTTGAGGAGCACCGGGTTCATCAGCGCGGTCGGCTCCACCCGGGCCGCCTGGGCCTGCATGGCCTGGGCGCGGCCGATCTCGGCGCCCTCGCGCGTGACGAAGGAGTTGAGGGACATGTTCTGCGCCTTGAAGGGCGCGACCTTCACGCCCTGCCGGGCGAGCCAGCGGCAGATGCCGGCGGTGACGACGCTCTTCCCCGCGTCCGAGGTGGTGCCGGCGACCAGCAGACCGCCGCCGAGCCGTGCCGAGGAGCCGCTCATGCCCTGCCTTCCTTGTGGGTGCGCGCGATGCGCGCCGCGAGGGTCCGGCCGGCCACGCAGGCGCCCAGCGCCAGCCACGTGACCCGCCGGGAGAGCCGTACCGCCCGTTCGATGTCCGGCACGGCGACCGGGCGGCCGGCCGCGCCGTTGAGCACCGGCCGGTGCTCGACGCGTCCGCCGTACGCGAGGGTGCCGCCCATCCGTACGCCGAGCGCCCCCGCGAAGGCGGACTCGACCGGTCCGGCGTTGGGGCTGGGGTGCTTGGCCGCGTCCTGCTGCCAGGCCCGGACCGCCCCCCGACGATCCGGGCCCGCCAGCACCGCCGCGGCGGCCGTGAGCCGCGCTCCCGGCCAGCCCGCGAGGTCGTCCAGCCGGGCCGAGGCCCAGCCGTAGCGGAGGTAACGGGGCGACTTGTGGCCCACCATGGCGTCCAGCGTGTTCACGGCGCGGAATGCGGCCAGTCCCGGGACGCCCGCGACCGCGCCCCAGACCAGGGCCCCGACCACGGCGTCCGAGGTGTTCTCGGCGACCGACTCCACGACCGCCCGCGCGATCTGCTGCTCGTCCAGGGAGTGCGGGTCGCGCCCGCACAGGTGGGGCAGGCGTTCGCGGGCCACGTCGGCATCGCCGGCGGCGAGCGCCCCGCCGATGGCCCGCGCCTCACGGGCCAGCGAGGTGCCGCCGACCACGGCCCAGGTGGCGGTGGCGGTCAGCGCGATACGGAGCGGGGCGGGCCTGGAGCGCACGGCGCGGGCGCCGAGCGCGCCCAGGGCCGCCGCACCACCGGCGCAGAGGAGTGTGTGGAGTGCGCCGCGGCCCCGGTGGTCGCGCCAGAGGGCGCGTTCCACGGCGGCGGCGGCGCGTCCGAAGGCGGCGACGGGGTGCCCGCGGCGCGGATCACCGAGGATCCGGTCGCCGATCAGGCCCGCCGCCGCGCCGTACGCGAACACGCGGTCGGCACGCATGGCAGGTATGTCCTCACTCAGGGTCCGCGCCCTGGTTCGACGTAAACCGGCGGTGAGAGTTCCTGGCTCCCGGGGCTGGTGTGCTCCCCGGTGACAGTGGCGGGACCGCGCCGGATTCGCACCGGACTTCCTCTCCTGCCGCCGTGATGGCTCGGGCAGTCCACCACGCACCGCGACAGCCCGTCAACTTGCCGTTGACCTGCCCTTAAGGGAACGCCCGGGGGAGTGCGGGCCACGACGGGGACAACGCGGCGGGACACGCAAAAGAACTCCCCCGCGGGTGTCCCGCGGGGGAGTTCGGGCCGTCAGGTCAGCTGACGATCAGGTAGATGCCGTACGCCACGGCCGCCGCGCAGAGCGCGAAGGAGGCGTACGCGCCCGTGCGGGCCAGGGTGGCGCTGCCGCCCCGCTCGGTGGCCGCCTCGTGCTTCGAGAGGCCGACGATGCCGAGGGTGAAGAGCGTCACCAGGAGCACGGTGGCCGACAGGCTCACGCCGAAGACGGAGCCGAGGGCTGCCCAGTCGATGTCCATACCGCTTGATCCTCTGTGGTCAGACCGCGGCGGCCGGGGCCGCCGGGGACTCGGGGTGCTGGGAGGGGGCCGGGATGGTGGCCTTGAGGTCCTCGTCCGCGACGGCGGCGGTGGTGCCGGCCGGCGGCGGGGTCACGGCCGCGATGGCGGTGGTGACCACACCGGGCTCCTCGGCGTCCACGTCGTTGACGTTGTTGTGGTCGACGACCTGGCGGCGCGAGATCAGCCAGATGGCGAGGCAGGAGCCGACGAGGAAGACCGCGACGGCGGCGACGCCCCAGTCGCCCTGGCGGGTGACCAGCTCGGCGCCGGCGCTGACCAGCGCGGCGGCCGGCAGGGTCAGGCCCCACGCGACGAACATGCGGGTGGCGGTGGACCAGCGGACCACGCCGCCCTTGCGGCCGAGGCCGGCACCCATGACCGCGCCGGAGCACGAGTGGGTGGTGGAGAGGGAGAAGCCCAGGTTGGAGGAGGCCAGGATGACGCTCGCGGCCGAGGTCTGGGCGGCGAAGCCCTGCTGCGGCTGGAGGTCGGTCAGGCCCTTGCCCATGGTGCGGATGATGCGCCAGCCGCCGAGGTAGGTGCCGAGGGCGATGGCCATACCGGCGGAGACGATGACCCAGACCGGCGGGTTCGCGTCGGGCGCGATGGCGCCGCCGGCGATCAGGGCCAGGGTGATGATGCCCATCGTCTTCTGCGCGTCGTTGGTGCCGTGCGCCAGGGAGACCAGGCCCGCGGAGGCGATCTGCCCGGCGCGGTAGCCCTTGGCGGAGGTCTTCTCGCCGACCTTGTTGCCCAGCTTGTACGTGACCTTGGTGGCCAGCATCGCGGCCACGCCGGCCACGATCGGGGCGGCGACGGCGGGGATGAGGACCTTGGTGACGACGACGCCGCCGTTGACGGCGCCGATGCCCGCGGAGGCGACCGCGGCACCGATCAGACCACCCATCAGGGCGTGGGAGGAGCTGGACGGCAGTCCGACCAGCCAGGTCAGCAGGTTCCAGAGGATCGCGCCGACCAGGGCGGCGAAGATCACTTCAGGCTGGATGCCCTCCTCGTTGACCAGGCCCTTGGAGATCGTCTTGGCGACCTCCACGGACATGAACGCGCCGACGAGGTTGAGCACGGCGGACATGGCCACCGCCGTCTTGGGCTTGAGAGCGCCAGTCGAGATGGTGGTGGCCATCGCGTTGGCGGTGTCGTGGAAACCGTTCGTGAAGTCGAAGACGAGAGCGGTAACGATCACGATCCCGAGGAGAAGCGTTATGTGCTCCATTTACCCAGGCTTCTGTTTGAGGTCAGTGGCTTCGTTGAACGTAGGCAACCTGAGTGAACGGAAGATGAACTGGGGCGGGCGGAGTGGTGTACCGGATCGGCGCCCCACGGGACATTTTGTGCCGATTGTCCGGGTGATGTCCGGAAATATGCACGTCAGGGCGAGGTGAACAGCCCCCTCCCGTGATGGAAACGGAACCATCGGCGGGCCGTCGCGAGGCGCGCGGGAGACGCAGATCACGCGGCCCCCGACACCCCTCCGACCACCCGTAACCGGACGGCTCCGGCCAGTGACCGGAACGCGATGCCTCCCTTTCGCGACACCCGCGCGCGCCGCTCCGCTGGCCGCGCGGCCCGCGCCCGCCGACACTGGAGCCGTGCGCACCGCTACAGCGACGGCAGCGGCCGTCACCACGCTCATAGGTGCCGGAGCGGCCGCGGTCGCCGTCGGCAGGTACGTCGGCGACGCGGCCCTCCGCCCCGCCCCCGGCCGGCCCCTCCCGGGCGGCCCCAGGCTCAGCGTCCACGGCGCGGCGGACGGGCAGGTGTCCCTGACCCGCTCCCTGGCCGCCCTGCGCCCCGGCCGGTACGGACTGGTCGCGCCCGGCGTGCACGCCGTCGTCGGCCAGGTGCTCGCGGAGGCCCCGCACGACCCCGACACGGTCGTCCGCCGCCTCGAACGCGTCACCCACGGCACCCTCGCCACCGGCACCCGGGTCCGCTTCACCCCCGCGCTCCACATCGGCGACCCCGGCTCCGCGCTCGGCCTGGAGTACGCCGACGTCGACGTACCCGGGGAGCTCGGCGCGCTGCCCGCCTGGTTCGTGCCCGCCCCCCGCCGCACCTGGGTGATCACGGTGCACGGCCTGGGCGCCACCCGCGAGCACCCCATGAACCTGATGCCGTTCCTGAACGCCGCACGGCTCCCGGTGCTCGACCTCGCCTACCGCAACGACCTCGGCGCCCCCGCCTCCCCCGACGGCCTCGGCCACCTCGGCGAGTCCGAGTGGCGGGACCTCGACGCGGCCATCCGCTACGCCGTCCGCTTCGGCGCCGAGCGCGTGGTCCTCTACGGCTGGTCCACCGGGGCCTCCATGGCCCTGCACGCCGCCGCCCGCTCCGCGCTCCGCGACCGCATCGCCGGCCTGGTGCTCGACTCGCCCGTGCTCGACTGGCACCTCGCCCTGCGCAACCTCGCCGCCGCCCGCGGCACCCCCGCGCCGCTGATCCCCCTCGCGGTACGGGCCGCCGAGGGCCGCACCGGGCTGCGCGGCGACCGGCTGCCCGAGGCCGCCGACCCCGCGGGGCTGCGCGTCCCCGTCCTCGTGCTGCACGGCCCCGACGACACCCTCGCGCCCTACGAGCTGTCGCGGAACCTGGCCGACCGCCGCCCCGCACTCGTCACCCTCCACACCGTCCGGGACGCACCCCATGGGGCGATGTGGAACGCGGCTCCCGCCGGGTACGAAGAGGCCCTGCGCCGCTTCCTCACGCCCCTCATGTGACCCCGTCCGCCACAGTTGGCGTGAACACGCCCGTGGTAACGGCCGGTTCCGTTTGGGCTTTCGGCCGGTGAAGGGCGAGACTGCTCCCCGTGACGTCCCGAAAGCCTGATGAGCAGTTGGCGCGCGACTCCAGACTCCGACTCGTCTCCCCGCGCTCGGTGGCCACCGCCCGCAAGGCGGTGACGAACCGGCGCACCCGGCCGGCCCCCCGCCCGCCCGCGGGCACCCCGGGCCCGGCCGAACTCGCCAACCGCGCCAGAGCCTCACTCGCGGACGAGGTGCGCCTCACCCGCTGGGCGGCCGAGCACCTCGGCGGCGGCACCGGCGCACCCCACCCCGGCACCACGGGCACCCTCCCCCCCGACGCCGTCGAACGCGCCGCCGGAGAACTGCGCCTGACCCCGGGCCAGATCCGCGCCGCCTGGGACCGCGCCCGCCTCGCCGGACTCGTCGAGGTCCACGGCACCAGCGCCCGCCCCGGCTGGCGGCTGCGCGCCTGGGACAGCGACGACGCCGCCGTGCTGCGCGGCTGGGTCGCGCTGTTCGACGCCTGGTCGCTCATCCACCCCGCCCCCGACGGCGTCGCCCCCGCGGCGGTCGCCGAGGTCGTCGAGGCGATGCCCCAGCTGCTCTCCCTCCTCCAGCTCTCCGCGGGGCCGGTCACCGTCCCCGCGCTCCTGGACCTCCTCGGCCAGCGCGTCGCCGAACTCCACGACGAGCGGTGCGAGGTCCCGTACGAGGGCCCGCAGGACGAGGCCGCCGGACCCGCCCCCGACACCGCCACGCTCTCCCGCCTGCTGCGCTGGGCCCTCGGAGCCCTCGCCGCCGTGGACGCGCTCACCCTCGGGCCCGCCCGCGCCACCCTCACGCCGCTCGGCAGCTGGGCGGTCTGGGTCAAGCTGGAGCAGATCTGCGTCGCCGCCCAGAGCCCGGCCGGGAACATCGAACAGCCCGCGGCCAACATGCTCCTGGGCTGCGCCCGGCTCACCCCCGGCCCGGCCCGTGCCGAGTACCGCGCCTGGCTCGCCGCCCGGCCGGCCGGCAGCGCCATCGCGGAACTCCTCCAGGCCGCCCGCGGCGAGGACGCCCTGCTCCGTGGCCTGGCCTTCGAGGCCCTGCGCGTGGTCGGCGCCCCCGCGGAACCCGAGGTGCGGACCGCGGTGGGGGAGCCGGCGCTCCGCCCGTACGCGCTGCTCTGGCTCGCCGAGCACGAAGGCGCCGACCCCGAGGAAGCGCAGGACGTGCTCACCCGCGAGGAGCAGACGTGGCTCTGGGTGGACACCGCCGCGGCCGTCGCCGACCACGGCGAGAACGAACTCCTGGTCCGCCACCTGGACTCGGCGGTCCGCACCACCGTGCCCCACCTGCTCGACGAGGTACGGGCGGTCGGCCACCCGCGCACCGTGCAGGTCCTGGTCGCCCTCGCCGCCGCCCACCCCGACCCGGCCCTGGCCAAGGCCGTCCGCCGCGCCGCCTTCCAGGTCCATACCGGGGGAATCTGAGGCCGCCGCGCCGTGGTGCGGCAGTTCGGTGTCCTCCGCCGAGGCCGGCCGGTGAGCGAACCGAAGGGCGGCATCGAGGCGCCCGGAGGTGAAGGAGCCTAAGAGCCGGAGGTGAAGGAGCCTAAGAGGAGGGCACGTACGTCCCGAAACTCCACACGTTGCCCTCCTTGTCGCGGGCCATGTAGTCCCGCGAGCCGTAGTCCTGGTCGGTGGGCTCCATCAGGATCTCCACGCCGTGTTCCACGGCCCGGCGGTGGTGTGCGTCGACGTCCTCCACGACGACGTACAGGCCCGTCGGGCCGGCCCCGGCCATGGCCTTGTCGAACGCGCTGCCCGTGCCCTTGCTGCCGAGCATCACCACGCCGTTCCCGTACGACAGTTCCGCGTGCGCCACCGCGCCGTCGTCACCCTCGTACACCGCGACCCGGGTGAAGCCGAAGGCCTCGGTCAGCAGCTGGAGGGCGGCCTTGGCGTCCGCGTACAGCAGCGTCGGACAGATGGAGGGACTGCCTGCCATGACGTCACTTCCTCTCGTGAATGTGACCCACGGCACAGTCTGCCAGTCGGGTGTGACAGTCAGCGGAAGGTGTTGCACTGGGCCATGTCGCCCGTCCGGTACCCCTGGTAGAACCACCGCTGGCGCTGCTCGGCCGAGCCGTGCGTCCAGGCCTCCGGCATGACCCGCCCCTGGAACTTCTCCTGGATCCGGTCGTCGCCCACCGCCGCCGCCGCGCTCAGCCCGTCCTGGATGTCCTCGTCCGTCAGCCGGGTGATCAGGGTCCGGCCCTTCTCGTCCGGCGTCTGCGTCGCGTGGTGCGCCCAGACCCCGGCGTAGCAGTCGGCCTGCAGCTCGACCCGCACCGCGTTGCTGTTCGCCCCCGTCCGCCCGTCCTGCGCCCTGGCCAGCGTGCCCGTCAGGTTCTGGATGTGGTGCCCGTACTCGTGCGCCACCACGTACGCCTGCGCGAACGGCCCGCCCGACGCCCCGAACCTGGTCCGCAGCTCCTCGAAGAACCCGAGGTCGAGGTACACCTTCCGGTCCGCCGGACAGTAGAAGGGGCCCACCGCCGAGGTGGCCGTGCCGCACGCGGTGCCGACCCGGTTCGCGAAGAACACCGTCCGCGCCGGGCTGTACTGCCCGCCGCGCCGGGTGAACTCCTGCCGCCAGAAGTCCTGCGCGCTGTTGACCACCGCGACCATCCGGCAGTCCTCCCGCGCGTTCGCGTCCCGCCCCTTCAGGCAGGACTGCTGCACCTCGGAGACGGTGGACGCCGAGGCCTGCGGCTCGGAGTCCCCGGACGACAGGCCCAGCTGCTCCGGGCCCACCCCGAAGAGCAGCCCCAGGACCAGCGCGATCAGGGCGCCGATGCCGCCGCCGATCGTCGCCTTCCCGCCGGGGATACGGCTGCCGCGCACATCCTGGACCTCCGACGTGTCCAGGTCGGCGTCGTCGTCGAACTGCATCCCGCACCGCCCTCGCTCGGGTAACCGACCCCCTCATCCTGTGCCGCGCGGGGCCCCACGGCCCCGGGCGGGCACCCGAACGGGGGACGCCGGGCCCTCCGGGGCGCCGGCCGGCCCGGCCGAGGCACGGTCCGGCCCCGCCGGCGCGACTAGGCTCGGCGCCCGTGTCCGCCCTTCCCCGAGGCGTCAGGGCCGCGTTCCCGGCGCTCCTCGCGCTGCTGCTCGCGCTCCCCGTGGCCGGTGCCGTCCACCGTTCGAGCGCCACCCCCTACGGGGACCGGCTCACCCGGCACCCCGCCCCCGGCGCCGCCGCGGGGGCACCCGTCCTGCGCATCGAGGGCCCGGCCGTACGCGCCTACGGGCCGGGGCCCGGCCGCGCGCCCCTGTGGACGTACCGGCGCGAGGCCAGGACCCCGGTGGCCGTCCTCGCTGCCCCCGGCCACGCCCTCGCCCTCTGGGACGACGGCATGGTCACCGACACCGGTCCCCGCGGGGCGGTCCGCTGGCACCGGGTCATGCCCGGCGCCGCCGAGGGCGCCCTGTGGGCCCTCGACCCCGGCACGCGGATGCTGGCGGTGGTCACGCCCGGCCGCGTCTCCGCGTACCGCACCGACGACGGCGACCTGCGGTGGACCTTCCCCGCGCCCGCCGACTGCGCCTTCCGGCCCCGCGGGCTGCTCCGCCTCGGCCGCGTGCTGCTCGTCCCGCGCCCCTGTGAGGACCCCGCCCGCCCCTGGAACGAGGGCCTGGTGGCCATCGACGCGCTGGGCCGCGTCAGCCCGACCCGCCGCCCGCTCGGCAACGAGCGCCCGCGTGAGGCCACTCACAGCCCCGAAAAGCAGTTGCGCACCGCCGTTAGACTTAACCCCATGGCAAATCTCCTCGCGGATTAGCGGCGTCGAAGCTCGCCCCCGCCCCCTTCCGTCCCGTCCGCACTGGAGTATTTCCGTGATCACCGCTTCCGGCATCGAGCTGCGCGCCGGCGCCCGCATCCTCATCGACAACGCCTCGTTCCGCATCGCCAAGGGCGACCGCATCGGCCTGGTCGGCCGCAACGGAGCCGGCAAGACCACCCTCACCAAGTGCCTGGCCGGCGAGGGCCAGCCCGCGGGCGGCACCATCTCCCGCTCCGGCGAGGTCGGCTACCTGCCGCAGGACCCGCGCACCGGCGACCTCGACGTCCTGGCCCGCGACCGGATCCTGTCCGCGCGCGGCCTCGACGTGCTGATCAAGAAGATGCGCGCCAACGAGGACCGCATCGCCAACGGCACCGGCGCCACCCGCGACAAGGCCCTCAAGCAGTACGAGCGCCAGGAGACCGAGTTCCTCACCAAGGGCGGGTACGCGGCCGAGTCAGAGGCCGCCACCATCTCGGCCGCCCTCGGCCTGCCCGACCGGGTGCTCGGCCAGCCGCTGCACACCCTCTCCGGCGGTCAGCGCCGCCGCGTGGAACTGGCCCGGATCCTGTTCTCCGACGCCGACACCCTGCTCCTCGACGAGCCGACCAACCACCTCGACGCCGACTCGATCATCTGGCTGCGGGACTACCTCAAGACCTACCGCGGCGGCTTCATCGTGATCTCCCACGACGTCGAGCTGGTCGAGACGGTGGTCAACAAGGTCTTCTACCTCGACGCCAACCGCTCCGTGATCGACGTCTACAACATGGGCTGGAAGCTCTACCAGCAGCAGCGCGAGGCCGACGAGAAGCGCCGCAAGCGGGAGCGCCAGAACGCCGAGAAGAAGGCCGCGGCCCTCAACGCCCAGGCCGACAAGATGCGCGCCAAGGCCACGAAGACCGTGGCCGCCCAGAACATGGCCAAGCGCGCCGACCGCCTGCTGGCCGGCCTGGACGCCGTACGCGTCTCCGACAAGGTCGCCAAGCTGCGCTTCCCCGAGCCGGCGCCCTGCGGCAAGACCCCGCTGACGGCGGAGGGCCTGTCGAAGTCCTACGGCTCCCTGGAGATCTTCACCGACGTCGACCTGGCCATCGACAAGGGCTCCCGCGTCGTCATCCTCGGCCTCAACGGTGCCGGCAAGACCACCCTGCTGCGCCTCCTCGGGGGCGTGGAGGAGCCGGACACCGGCCAGGTCACCCCCGGTCACGGCCTCAAGCTCGGGTACTACGCGCAGGAGCACGAGACCCTCGACCCCGAGCGGAGCGTCCTGGAGAACATGCGCTCCTCCGCGCCCGACCTCGACCTGGTCGAGGTCCGCAAGGTGCTGGGCTCGTTCCTGTTCTCCGGCGACGACGTGGACAAGCCGGCCGGCGTGCTCTCCGGCGGCGAGAAGACCCGGCTGGCCCTGGCCACGCTGGTGGTCTCCTCCGCCAACGTGCTGCTGCTCGACGAGCCCACCAACAACCTCGACCCGGCCAGCCGCGAGGAGATCCTCGGCGCGCTGCGCACGTACAAGGGCGCCGTCATCCTCGTCACGCACGACGAGGGCGCGGTGGACGCGCTGGAGCCGGAGCGGATCATCCTGCTGCCGGACGGCGTGGAGGACCTGTGGGGTCCGGACTACAAGGACCTGGTCGCCCTCGCCTGAGTCCCGGTGGCGGCCCGTGCCGCCTCCCTGCCGAATGATCCAGAGCGTTCTGGATCATTCGGCTCATGCGTGATCCATCATCTGAGTGAGACCGTCTGGTACCTCTGCGTGCACGGCGTCGCGCCCCGCCCCCCGGCCGGGAAAAGAATCACCAGGTCAGGGCCGTCAAAGATCCGGAGCGGTTAATTCCGCTCGTGACGGCCGCGGCACCCGCGGAAAAAGCCCCCCGACGGACCTTGTCGAATGGGTGGCCAGGAAGGCCACGAGGGGTGATCATGAGAAGTCCAGAGCGCACTTCCCATGAGGAGGCACGGGTGGCCGAGACTCTGAAGAAGGGCAGCCGGGTGACCGGCGCCGCGCGCGACAAGCTCGCGGCAGACCTGAAGAAGAAGTACGACTCCGGTGCGAGCATCCGGGCGCTGGCCGAGGAGACCGGCCGTTCCTACGGCTTCGTCCACCGGATGCTCAGCGAGTCCGGAGTCACGCTGCGCGGTCGCGGTGGCGCCACGCGCGGCAAGAAGGCTGCCACGGCCTGACAGGGCCGCGACCAGCCGCGGATCACACCGCCGTCACGACCTTCGGTGACCCCCGGCCGTCCCCATGGCCGGCTGGGTGGTTACTGTGCAGTCACTTATACGTGTGGCTGCTCTCCCGGAGGCGCTGATGGCTCTGCTCGACAAGGACGGCGTACGGCTTACCGTCGAAGACACGGTCGCCACGGTGACACTGACCAATCCGGCCAAGCGAAACGCTCAGTCCCCCGCGCTCTGGCGGGCGTTGACGGAGGCCGGACGGCTGCTGCCGGGCACCGTGCGGGTCGTCGTCCTGAGCGGTGAGGGCAAGTCCTTCTCCGCCGGACTCGACCGGCAGGGGTTCACGCCCGAGGGCTTCGAGGGAGAGCCGTCCTTCCTCGACCTGGCCCGGGGCTCGGACGAGCGCCTCGACGCGACCATCGCCGAGTACCAGGAGGCTTTCACCTGGTGGCGTCGGAACGACATCATCACCATCGCCGCCGTACAGGGTCATGCCGTCGGCGCGGGCTTCCAGCTGGCCCTCGCCTGCGATCTGCGCGTCGTCGCCGATGACGTGCAGTTCGCCATGCGCGAGACGAGCCTGGGCCTCGTGCCGGACCTGACCGGCACGCACCCGCTGGTCTCCCTCGTGGGCTACGCCCGCGCCCTGGAGATCTGCGCCACCGGCCGTTTCGTCCAGGCGGAGGAGGCCGAGCGGATCGGCCTCGCCAACCTGGTCGTCCCCGGGGAGGAGCTCGGCGCCGCGGTCCAGGACCTGGCCGCCGCGCTGCTCGCCGCCCCGCGGGACGCGGTGATCGAGACCAAGAACCTGCTGCGGGGTGCCGTCACCCGTTCGTACGAGGACCAGCGCGCCGCCGAGCGGGCCGCGCAGGCCCGCCGCCTGCGCGACCTGGCGGGCCTCTCGGACTGACGACCCGGGCCCGGTCCGGTCCCCGGCTGCCCGCGGGCGGTCCGGGGCCGGCCGCACGCACGACCGCCGCGAGCGCCTGCGGACCGGTTCCGCCGGTCCGCAGGCGCTCGCGGCGTTTCGCGGCCCGTTCTGCGGCCGTCGGAGGTTTTCGCGAGGCGCGTCCGGGCAACCGCGCTTACGGTGGGTGGAGCCCCGAACACCCTGGAGGGAATCGCGATGACCGAAAGCGACACGGGCAAGCGCCTCCCCGAGCCCGGCAGCCGCGGGCGCACCACCATCGCCGACGGCGTGGTCGAGAAGATCGCCGGGCTGGCCGCCCGAGAGGTGGTCGGCGTCCACGCCATGGGCAGCGGGATGTCCCGCACCTTCGGCGCCGTACGGGACCGCGTCCCCGGGGCGGCGAAATCCGTCTCGCGCGGCGTCAAGGCCGAGGTCGGCGAGGTGCAGACCGCACTCGACCTGGAGATCGTCGTCGATTACGGCGTGTCGATCAGGGACGTGGCCCGGGCCGTCCGTGAGAACGTCATCTCGTCGGTGGAACGGATGACCGGCCTGGAGGTCGTCGAGGTCAACATCGCCGTCACCGACGTCAAGCTGCCCGACGAGGAAGACGAGGAGACGGAGTCCCGGCTCCAGTAGCGCGCCTGACCGTGGCGCGCCCGACCCCGGCGCGCGCGATCCGCCGGAACGCGATCCGCCGGAACGCGATCCGCCGGAACGCGATCCGCCGGGACCTGATCCGCCGAGAGGAGCTCTCGCGATGAGCATGGCCGTGGTCGGCCTGTTGGCCGGGATGGGGCTGGGGTTCGCCGGGTACTTCGGCGGCTTCGGTGCCTTCCTGCTGGTGGCGGCGCTCGGCGCCGTCGGCTTCGTACTGGGCCGGTTCCTCGACGGGGACCTGGAACCCGGCGACTTCTTCCGCCCCCGCGACGACCGGCGCAGGTGACGGGGTGACCACGGCCACGCCCGCCCCCCGGCCCTCGCGCACCGCCGCCGTCCCGGTCGCCGAACGCGGGTCCACCCGGATCGCCGACCGCGTCGTCGCCAAGATCGCCGCCCAGGCCGCGCGCGAGGCGCTGCCCCGGGCGGCGCGCGTCGGCACGGCACCGCACGCGACCGTCACCGTGCACCACGACATCGCACGCGTGCGCATCAGCCTCGAACTGCCCTACCCCGGTGACCTGGGTGCCCAGTGCGCCGCGGTACGCCGGCACGTCGCCGCCCGCGTCGAGGAACTCGCCGGCATGACGGTGCCCGAGGTCGACATCGACGTCGAGCACCTGCACTCCGTCCACACCCAGCCGTCCCCGCGGGCCGGGCTCCGGTGACCGGCCCGGTGCCCACCCTCGGCGGGCCGGAGGCGGCGGAGGACGCCGCCGCCCCGGCCCCGGGCCGCGCCCGGCGCTTCTGGTCCGCCCGCCGGATCCCCTCGGCCCTCACCGCGCTGGTGCTGCTCGGCGGGTCCGCCCTCTTCCTCTACGACGTGGCCGCGGTACGCGCGGACCGGCCCGGCATGGAGTGGCGGCACTCCCTCGCCGACTCTCTGGAGCGGCACACCCTCGACGACACGGCCGTGATCGTGGGCGCCGCGGTGCTGGTCGCGGCCGGTGTGCTGCTGCTGGCCCTGGCCCTCACGCCGGGGCTGCGCCGCCTGCTGCCCATGCGGCCGCTGCCGGGCGTGCGCGCCGGGCTCACCCGCAAGGCCGCCTCGCTCGTGCTGCGGGACCGGGCCATGGAGGTGTCCGGGGTGCAGTCGGCGCGGGTGGCCGTGGGCCGGAAGCGGGTCACGGTGCGCGCCGCCTCGCACTTCCGCGAACTGGACGACGTACGGGAGGACCTGGACCACGTACTGGCCGTCGGCGTGGCGGAGCTCGGGCTGGCGCACGCCCCGCGGCTGCACGTGCGGGTCACCCGTCCCGTGGGGAAGAGGTGAGCGGATGCGGCGGCTCGGGGTGGTCAACCGGATCGTGCTCGGACTGCTGGGCCTGCTGCTGGCGGCCCTCGGCGCGGCCCTGCTGGGCGGGCTGTGGCCCTGGTCCGGCCGCGCCGACGTGGTGCTGAGCCAGGCCGAGCGGGAGCGCTACCAGGCCGACGGCTGGTGGTGGTGGGCGGTGCTGGGCGGACTGGCGCTGTGCGTCCTGCTGGCCCTGTGGTGGTTCCTGTCCCAGCTGCGCCGGTCCCGGATGGCGGCACTGCTGGTCGACACCGGTGACGGGGCCTTCGCCCTGCTGCGGGGCAAGGCCCTGGAGCAGGTGGTGTCGGCGGAGCTGGGCGCGGTGGACGGCGTGGCACGGTCACACGTCACACTGCACGGCCGGCGCAGCGCGCCCTCCGCGCGGGTACGGGTGCTGCTCGCCCCGCACGCCGTGCCGGCGGACGCCCTGGACGTGCTGGCCGACCAGGCCCTCGGCCACGCCCGCGAGGCGACGGGCCTTCCGGAGCTGCCGACGGAGGCCCGCTTCAATGCGGAGTCCCACCACGCCCGACGCGTCACCTGACCCGGCGGGCGCGGTGGCCGGTCGCCCCGTCAGAAGCTGCGCAGGGCGCCGCCGTCCACCGGCAGCATGACGCCGGTCACGTACGAGGCGGCGGGGGACAGCACGAAGGCGGCGGTGCGGCCGAACTCCTCCGGGGTGCCGTACCGGCGCAGCGGGATGGCGGCCTCGTTCCGGCTGCGGCTGGCCTCGGCGTCGCCGGACAGCTCGTCCAGGGCGCGCATCCGGTCGGTGGAGATCCGCCCGGGCAGCAGGCCCACCACCCGGATCCCGCGCGGCCCCAGGTCGGCGGCCAGGGACTTGGCGAACCCGGCGAGCCCCGGGCGCAGGCCGTTGGAGATGGCGAGCCCCGGGATCGGCTCGTACACCGAGGACGACAGCACGAAGCCGATGACCCCGCCCTCCTCCAGCTCGGCGGCGGCCGCGCGGGCCAGCCGTACCGCGCCCAGGAAGACGGACTCGAAGGCGGCCGTCCACTGTTCGTCGGTGTTGTCGGCGGAGAAGCCCGGCGCCGGCCCGCCGACGCTGACGAGCACTCCGTCGAAGCGGCCGAACCGCTCGCGCGCGGCGGTGATCAGCCGCCCGGCGGCGGCCGGGTCGGCGTTGTCGGCGGCGACGCCGACGGCCACGTCCTCGCCGAGGCCGGCGGCGGCCTGCGCGACGCCCTCGGCGTCGCGCCCGGTGACGACCACCTTCGCGCCCTCCGCCACCAGCTCGCGGGCGGTGGCCAGGCCGAGGCCGCGCGAGGCCCCGGTGACGACGTACACACGGTCCTTCAGTCCAAGATCCATGGCCCCATCCTGCCGTGTCCGCCCCCGCGAGGGGAGCGGGGCGGGAGCCCCGGGACGCGGGGCGGGCGTCACGCCGGGGCGGGCTGCTCCCCGGCACCGGCGGGTCCCGGCCCGGACGGGTCGGACGGGTCGACGCCGGACGGGTCGATGCCGGACGGGTCGGCCCCTGCCGGAGCGGCGGCCGCCTGCTCGCGGTCCCGCTTCTCGCGCCGTACGAGGATCACCCAGCCCACCGGCACGCCCGCCGTGAACAGCCACCACTGCACCGCGTAGGCCATGTGCGGGCCGATGGAGTCGTGGTCCGGCTCCCCGATGGGCTCGGGCCCGCCGGCGGCCGGCACGGGGTCGCTGAGTTCGACGTACCCGCCGAGCACCGGCTCGTGCAGCAGCGCGGACTGCTGGGCGCTGTTGATGAGCATCACCTGGCGGTCGGGCAGGCCCTTGAGGTCCTTGATGCCGCTGGCGCCGGTGGTCTCGTCCGCCTTGAGCCGCCCGGTGACGGTCACCTGCCCCTTGGGGGCGGCCGGGACGGCGGGGTACGCGCGCTGGTCGTCCGCGGCGGGCACCCAGCCGCGGTTGACGAGCAGCACCCGGCCGTCCGTCAGGACCAGGGGGGTGAGCACGTGGACGCCGAGCTGGTCGTCGGCGGAGGTGCGGCGGCGTACGACGACCTCGTGCGCGGTGTCGTACGTGCCGGTGGCGGTGACCCGGCGCCAGTAGTCGGCGCGCGGCACGGTGTGGCCGGGGGAGGTGAGGGAGGCGACCGGCACGGGCGGCGCGGCGAGGTTCCGCGCGATCAGCCCGTTCTGCGCGACCCGGTTCTCGTGGCGGTGGAACTGCCAGAAGCCCAGCTCGATCATCACCGGGACGAGGAGGAGGGCGAGGAGGGTGAGGCACACCCACTGCCGGGTCAGTACAAAGCGGTACACGCCACCGACGGTACCCGCAGCGCGGAAGACCCCGGCGAGCGGCCCCCGCCCACGCCCGCGGGGCGGTGGGGCGGTGGGGCGGGAGACGGTTCTCCGGGGTCGCGATCGGGTGCTCGTGCGGCGGCCGGGTGCCGTCACACGTGGTCGACGATGCCCACCTTCCCCTCCGCGCGGGCGCAGTGCCCGCCGCAGTACCAGTGGCCCTCGACCTCGACGCCCTGCCCGATGATCTGGACCCGGCAGTGCTCGCAGATGGGCGCCATGCGGTGGATGGCGCAGGAGAAGCAGTCGAAGACGTGCACCGCGCCCTGCGCGTGCACCTCGAAGGACATGCCGTAATCGTTTCCGCAGACCTCACAACGTGCCATGCGCCACAGGGTGGGACCAGCGGGTCGCGGCCGCCCGGCGCGCGGCGGCGAGTCGCCCGACCGTCACCCGTCTGCCGGAGCCACGTCTCGCAGCAGCTGGGTGTAGGCGGCCTCGTCGACGACCGGTGTGCCGAAGGACCTGGCCTTGAGGGTCTTGGAGGTGGCGGAGTCGGGGTCGTTCGTCACCAGCAGGCTGGTGAGCCGCGACACACTCGTCGCCACGTGCAGCCCGGCCTCGGCGGTCCGGTCCTCCAGCAGCTCCCGGTCCACGGAGGTGTCACCCGAGAAGGCGATCCGCATGCCCTGCTTGAGTGGTTTGCCGTCTTCGTACCGTCCCGGGTTCGGGTGCGGGCACGGTGGCCGCTTGCGGGAGGGCCGCCAGCTGACGGACCGGTAGGAGGCCTGGTGCCCGACGCGGGGCGTGACCGGGGTGTCCGACCACTCCGTCAGCGGCCGGCACTCCAGCAGCGGCAGGCGTACGCCGTCCCGGGCGGCCGCGTGCAGCGACGGCCGGAACGCCTCGGCCAGCACCCGGGCGTCGTCCAGGGCGTGGTGCGCGCGCTGCTGGACCACGCCGAAGTGGGCGGCCAGCGACTCCAGCTTGTGGTTGGGCAGGGGCAGCCGCAGTTCCTTCGACAGGGCGATGGTGCACAGCCGCTGCCGTACCGGCGCCGCCCCGGCGGCCCGCGCGTACTCGCGGGCGATCATCTGCCAGTCGAACATGGCGTTGTGCGCGACGAGCACCCGGTCGGCCAGCCGCTCGGCGAACTCCTCGGCGATGTCCCGGAAGAGCGGCGCACCCTCCAGCACCTCACTGGTCAGCCCGTGGATCCACACCGGCCCCGGGTCCCGCTCGGGATTGACCAGCGTGTACCAGTGGTCCTCCACGTTGCCCTGCGCGTCGAGCCGGTAGACGGCGGCGGACACTATCCGGTCGTCGCGAGCGAGCCCGGTGGTCTCCACGTCGACGACCGCGTACCCCTGCGGGTACGCGGCCGGCCACGTCGTCTCTGCGGTCGTACGGTCGTCGAGCATGGTCACAGAGGATACGGGCCCCCACCGACACCCCGCTGCCCGCATGGGTCAGCCGAGTTCCGCGACGAGCTCCCGGCGCTCACCGGGACGGCGGGCCGAGCAGGGCCGTCGCCAGGGCCCTGACCGAGAGGAGGAAGAGGCGTTCGGGGTCGGGTGGGCGGGAGAGGGCGCGCGAGAGGGACGGGTCGCCGGGGAGGGCGCCCGGTTCCCACAGGTCGGTCTCGGCGGGGGACTGGACGGGGGAGCGCTCGCGGTTGCGCTCCACCAGGACGAACCCGACGATCTGGAACTGGATGGCCCGTACGGCGTCCGCGGCGCGGGTGCCGTGCAGGCCCGCCGCCCGCACCTCGTGGACCAGGGCCTGCTGGGCCGGCAGGAACATCCGCTCCGTCAGGCCGCGTTCGTGGACCATCGCGATCAGGTGCGGCCGCTCGCGCAGCTCGCGACGCAGCCGGCGGGCCACCGAGACCACGCGCTCGGCGGGGGTGCGGCCGGTGGGGGAGATGGCGCCCATGTCCTGGACCGTGCGCTCCACCAGGGCGTCGAGCAGGGACTCGCGGTTGCCCACGTGCCAGTAGATCGAGGTGACGGCCGTGCCCAGTTCGGCGGCCAGCTTGCGCATCGTCAGGGCGGCCGGGCCGTGCTGTTTGACCAGCGCGGCGGCGGCCTCCAGGACCTCGTCGCGGGTCAGCGGGCTCCTGGCCATCGTGCCTCCCTGGTGGCTCCGGCCCGGACGGCGGCCGGATCTGGTGGTCCGTCAGTTTTAGTGCGTGCAGCGGTCTTTACCCTTCATCGGTGCCGGTGTAACTGTGTTACAGAACCGACGACGAAGGGGTGGTACACCCATGGCACGCGTACGGTACGGAGCGCGCACCGAGGCCGAGATCGCCGCGTCACGCGCCAAGAGTTCCCAGCTCCCCGACATCTGGTCCACCGGCGTGGTGGCCGTCTGGGAGACCGACCCCGACGTGGTGGCGGCCGTCCTGCCGCCGCCCCTCAAGCCCGCCGAGCGCCCCCTGGTGCGGGCCAACATCAGCAAGGTCGACCTCCCCGGCTACCCCCTCGGCGCCGGATCGGTCGCCGTCGCCGCCCGGCACGGAGGCGTCGACGGCTGGTACCCGCTGGTGATGCCGATGACCCACGAGCGGGCGCTGACCGGCGGCCGCGAGGTGTTCGGCGAGCCGAAGAAGCTGGGTGAGGTCACCGTCGAGCGCGACGGACTCGTCGTACGGGCCGCACTCGCCCGGCACGGCATCGCCTTCGTGGAGGTGCGCGGCGCCGTCGGCGGCGCCCTGCCGCTCCCCGAGCCCGTCCGGAAGACGGACTTCTACTTCAAGTTCCTGCCCGCCGTCGACGGCTCCGGCTTCGACGCCGACCCCGTGCTCGTGCACTGCACGCGCAACGAGAAGGTCCGCAGGCTGGAGAGCGTCACCGGTGACGTGGTGCTCCGCGAGTCGATGTACGACCCCGTCGCCGACCTCCCGGTCCGCCGCCTCGTCGAGATCACCATCGGCGAGAAGACCACCGACCAGCAGGGCCGCGTGGTCGAGCGCGTCAGCGCCCAGGCCCTCCTGCCCTACCTCCACCAGCGCTACGACGACCCGCAGCAGGCCTTCGACGGGCCGCCGGAAGGGAGCGTGTGACATGCGCCTCGAAGCAGGCCAGACCGCCGTCGTCACCGGCGCCGCAGGCGGCATCGGACTCGCCATGGCCCGCCGCTTCGCCGCCGAGGGCCTCCGGGTCGTCCTCGGAGACGTCGAGGAGGGCGCGCTCGCCAAGGCCGCGGAGGAACTCGCCGCCGGCGGGGCCGAGGTGCTCGCCAGGGTGGTCGACGTCAGCGACCGCGACTCCGTCGTGTCCCTCGCCGACGCCGCGTACGAGACCTTCGGCGCCGTCCACGTCCTGTGCAACAACGCCGGCGTCGGCTCCGGTGCCGAAGGCCGCATGTGGGAGCACGAGCCCAACGACTGGAAATGGGCCTTCTCCGTCAACGTCTGGGGCGTCTTCCACGGCATCCAGGCCTTCGTCCCCCGCATGCTCGCCGGCGGCGCCCCCGGGCACGTCGTCAACACCTCCTCCGGCGACGGAGGCATCGCCCCGCTGCCCACCGCCTCCGTCTACGCCGTCACGAAGGCCGCCGTCGTGACCATGACCGAGTCGCTGTACGCCCACCTCAAGGCCGAGGGCGCGGGCATCGGCGCCTCCGTCCTCTTCCCCGGACCCCACATGCTGCGCACCGGCCTGTGGGAGTCCCACCGCAACCGCCCCGAGCGGTACGCGAAGCAGCGCCCGCGCAAGACCCCGTACCGCAGCCTCGACCAGTACGAGGCCGCCATGCGCGCGGCCGGCCACGAGGTCCACTTCACCCTGGTCGAGGAGGTCGCCGAGCACGTCGTCGACGGCATCCGCGCCGACCGCTTCTGGATGCTCCCGGCCAGCGAACACAGCGACCGGCAGATCCGCGCCCGGTCGCAGTCGATGCTCGACCGCGCCAACCCCGCCTACCTGGAGAGCTTCATCCTCGACTGAGAGGCCCCCGTGAACGACGAGACCGCGCACGACAGCACGTACGAAGACCCCTACCTGATCATCTCCTCCGACTGCCACGCGGG
Organism: Streptomyces sp. NPDC101118; assembly: GCF_044759445.1. Lineage (NCBI taxonomy): Bacteria > Bacillati > Actinomycetota > Actinomycetes > Kitasatosporales > Streptomycetaceae > Streptomyces > Streptomyces sp. NPDC101118. Next base: position 633,465 of record NZ_JBIVZG010000003.1, read on the forward strand.
CCTGCCCACCGAGCAGTACCGCCCCTACCTCGACTCCCGCTTCCACCCGCAGTTCGACGAGTTCCTCGGCGAGCGCGACGCCCGCCGCGAGGAGGCCACCCGGCTCGGCATCCGCAACGAGGCCTTCGCCGAGAAGTGGTTCCAGGACAACGAGGAGGGCCTCAGGGGCGGCTGGGACACCGCGCAGCGCCTGAAGGAACTCGACGGCGACGGCGTGGCCGGCGAGGTCGTCTTCCCCGACGCGGACGCCGTCGACAGCCAGACCGCCGCCCCCTTCGGCGTCGGCCTCGGCCTCTCCGGCGACCAGGACCCCGACCTCGGCATGGCCGGCGCCCAGGCGCACAACCGCTGGCTCGCCGAGTTCGTCTCCGAGAACCCCGAACGCCACTGCGGCGTCGCCCTGCTCCCCGTCACCGGCGACCCCGACGAGGTCGTCGCCGAGATCCACCGCGCCAAGGAGTCCGGCCTCGGCGCCCTGATGATCCCCTCGATGTGGGTGGACAAGGCCCCGTACCACGACCGCCGCTACGACCGGATCTGGGCCGCGGCCGCCGAGACCGCCATGCCCGTGGTCACCCACTCCGGCGCCGCGCCCCGCCACGAGTACGGCGACCACCTCGGCATCTACGTCTCCGAGGTCACCTGGTGGCCCGCCCGCCCCCTGTGGTTCCTGCTCTGGTCGGGCGTCTTCGAGCGGCACCCCGGCCTGAAGTTCGGCGTGGCCGAGTCCGGCTGCTGGTGGCTGCCCAACCAGCTGTGGTTCATGGACCGCCTCTACCTCGGCGCCCACGGCGGCAAGAAGCTCTCGCCCTTCGCAGAGCTGAAGCGGCCCCCGAGCGAGTACCTCGACCGCCAGGTGTTCGTCTGCGCCACCAACACCAAGCGCCGCGAACTCGCCCAGCGCTACGAGATCGGCGTGGACAACATCCTCTGGGGCTCGGACTTCCCGCACCCCGAGGGCACCTGGCCCAACACCCGCCAGTGGCTGCGCAACACCTTCCACGACATTCCCGTCGCCGAGACCCGCCGCATGCTCGGCCTCGCCGCCGCCGAGGTCTTCGGCTTCGACACCGCGAAGCTCGCCCCCCTCGCCCGCCGCATCGGCCCCACCCCGGCCGACCTCGGCCAGTCGCCCGACCAGGCGGCCGTCGAGGCATCCTGGGCCCGCTCCCGCGAGACCGGCCGCCACTGGCTGACCGGCGGCGACTTCCCGGTCCTGGGGGTGAACGGATGACGGCCGACCGCCCGGACGGCACCGGGGACGACCGCTACACGGTCATCTCGGCGGACTGCCACGCCGGCGCCGACCTCCTCGACTACAAGCCGTACCTGGAGAAGAAGCACCACGACGACTTCGACGCGTGGGCGGCCACGTACGTCAACCCGTACGAGGACCTCCTCGCCGACACCGCCGACCGCAACTGGAACTCCGACCGCCGGCTCGCCGAGCTGGAGGCCGACGGCATCGTCGCGGAGGTCGTGTTCCCCAACACCATCCCGCCCTTCTTCCCCAACGCCTCCCTGATGGCGCAGCCGCCCACCCGCGCCGAGTACGAGCAGCGCTGGGCCGGGCTGCAGGCCCACAACCGCTGGCTCGCCGACTTCTGCGCGCAGGCGCCGGGCCGGCGCGCCGGCGTCGTCCAGATCCTCCTCAACGACGTGGACGCGGCCGTGGCGGAGATCCGCCGAACCCGCGAGGCTGGCCTGACCGGCGGCATCCTGCTGCCGGGAGTCCCGCCCGGCTCGGCCGTCCCCGAGCTGTACTCCGAGGTCTACGACCCGATCTGGGCGGTCTGCGACGAACTGGCCGTCCCCGTCAACCACCACGGCGGATCCGCCTCGCCGCCGCTCGGCCCCGAACCCGCGGCCCGCGCGGTGTTCATGGTGGAGACCACGTGGTTCTCGCACCGCGCCCTGTGGCACCTGGTCTTCGGCGGCGCCTTCCGGCGCCACCCGAACCTCAGGCTGGTGCTCACCGAGCAGGGCTCCGGCTGGATCCCGGGCGTGCTCGACATGCTGGACTACTACCACGGCCGCCTGGTCTCCGCCGCGACCCGGGCCGCCACGGCGGAGTCCAAGTTCGGCGCGGGCCTGGCGGACGCGATGGGCAAGGGCCCGAGCGAGGTCTGGCGGGACAACTGCTTCGTGGGCGCGAGCTTCATGCGCCCGCACGAGGTGCCGCTGCGGGAGCGGATCGGCCTGGACAAGATCATGTGGGGCTGCGACTACCCGCACGACGAGGGCACGACGCCGTACTCCCGCGAAGGCCTCCGCATCGCCTACGCGGGCCTCCCGCGGGAGGAGGTCGCCGCCATGGCCGGCGGCAACGCGGCCCGCGTCTACGGCTTCGACCTCACGCTGCTGGACGCCCTGGCCGCCGAACACGGCCCGAAGGTCGCGGAGATCGCCGAGCCCCTGACGACGCCCCCACCCGAAGCCACCAGCCCGGCCTTCGCAGCGGGGGGCTCGGTCCGGGTCTGGTGAGGGTCCCCGCCGGGGCGGCTCAGAACGCGCTCAGGCGCTTGATCCGCTCCGGCGGGATCCGGTCGATCCCCTCCACTTGGACGTTCGCGCCGATCTCGATCCGGAGCCGGCCGAGATCGGCGAGCGGGTTCAGGTCGTACCCGCTGCCGGAGCCGGTCAGAACGAGGCGTTCGAGTGAGGGCAGCTCGCGGAGCGCGGCAAGCCCTCCCGGGGCGCCGCAGTTGCCCAGGAACAGTTCGGTGATCCGCGGGTGGGCCAGGACGGGGGTGAGGTCCAGGTCCGGCTGGTCGAGCAGGTTGAGGCTGCGGAGCTGGTCCGGCGAGGGAAGCCTGGCCAGGTCGGCCAGGTACTGGAGCCCGCTGACGGTAAGCGCCGCCAGTTCGGGCCAGTGGTCCAGGGAGTCGAGCCGGTACCCGGGACGCGTCAGCGTGAGTCCCTTGAGCGACGGCGGGGCCGGTACGTCCGACACCCGCCCCGTGCCGGTGCCGAGCCCCAGCCAGGTGAGGGCGGGCATTCCGGCCAGGGGCGAGAGGTCCGGCTCCCTGGGCAGGTCGGCCAGCGCCAGGCTCGCCAGGGAGGGGAACGCGGCGAGGGGCGTGAGGTCGGCCAGCCCGGGGCAGTCATAGAGGCCGAGGTACTCCAGCTCCGGGTGTGACGTGAGCGGCGTGAGGTCCGTCAGGGCGTTGCGGAAGAGCACCAGGCTCGTCAGCTGTCGGCCGGTCAGCCAGTCCGGGATGCCGGCGGCGTCGCTCAGGTGCACGCTCCGCACGTCCGGCAGTCCGGCCACCGCTTCCTCCTGCTCGGGGCCGCTGACCGTGAGCATGGTGTCGCCCAGAGGCACGCCGGCCAGCACCTCGGCGGCGTACGCCCTGGCGTCGAACCACTGCCAGCAGTTGGCGACCACCCAGCGCACGGGACGGCGGGCGTCCTCCCGGAACCGCCGGATCACCCCCATCGCCCGCTCCCCGCCGACCAGCGCCGCTGTCCGCACGCACCCCGCCGCCTCGTCCTCCGACAGCCCCGCAGGGCCCGGCAGCAGGTCCAACACCAGCTCCCCGGCCTTCGCCAGCTCCTCCGCCTGCTCCGGTGTACGCGGCGGCAGGAGTTCCGCCGTCCGGGACTCGACCTCGCGGCGGAGGGCCGGGTCCAGCTCCGGTGCGTGCTCCAGGCAGGCCGCGGCCAGCAGCACGAGCCGGTTGCGGGCGCCCTTGACCCTGTCCGCGCGCTTCAGAAGTCCCCTCAGGATGCGGGTCCGTTCGTCCGGGCGGGCGTGACCCACCGCCATGCGGACCACGTCGTCCCACGTGTCGTCCTGCGCGTTCTTCACCAGCACGCCGAAGTCCCGGGACTCCACCGCCGCCTTGGCACCCAGGTAGTCCTGGAAGGTGCGGTGGACGAAGTCCACCGCCCCGGGCACCGGTTCGCGCAGCAGCCCGCTGCGGATCAGCAGGTGCGTGAGCACCTGCTCCGCGTCGCCCTGTGCGCGGACCTGCGGCATCGCCTCCAGCCACTCTGCCACCATCTCGACGGCCTCGCCCCGGCCCGCCTCCACCTGCCCGTTGCGGATCAGCCAGTATGCGAACCGCTGGAGCAGCGCGGTCTGCTCGTCCCGCGTGAGGTAGACCCCCTCCACCCCGCTGATCTCCCGCTCGGTGTCCCGCCGGACCAGCAGCATGTCCAGCGCGGCGTCGTAGAGCTCCTTGCGCGCCCGGGGGAGCTGCATGCGGCGGTCCCGGTTCAGGGCGCACAGCAGCGCGCACATCAGCGGGTTGGTCGCCAGCCGGCCGAGGTCGCGCCGGGCGGAGACCGCCTCCAGCAGCGAGGTCTCGTACTCACCGAGCTCCTCGCCAAGGCAGTCGGCACGGGCGGCACGGTGCCAGTGCGCGACGAAGGCCGCCACGTCCTCCCGCTCCATCGGCAGCAGGGTGTGCGGCACGAACCCCTGCCCGGCCAGCCAGTCCTCGGGCACCGCCGACGGCCGGGTGGTCACCACGTACCGCGCCTTCGGGAAGGCCGTCACCAGCGACCGCAGCCAGGCTTCCGTACGGGCGCGCAGCCGCTGCGGCACCTCGTCCACGCCGTCCACCAGGACCAGCGCCCTGCCCCTGAGCATCAGCTCCTCGGCCCAGCCGGGCGGAGCCGACAGCGGTACGCCGGACGCCTTGAGGAACTCCTCCGGCAGCGGCAGGTGCTCTGCGGTGGTGAACGAGCGCAGCCGCAGCACGAACGGCACGCACGTGCTCCACGGACCACCCGCCTGCCGCGCCGCGTTGACGGCGAGCCACTGCAGCAGCGTGCTCTTGCCCGAGCCTGCCGGGCCGCGCAGCAGCACCCGGTCCGCCGCGCCCAGCGCCTGCTCGGCCTTGGCGGTGGTCTGGTGCAGGCCGGGCTCACCCGGCACCAGGTGCTGCTCACCGCTCACCGCGAGGCTGATGTACGCAAGGTCCAGCGGCCACTCCTGCCGCCGGCCGGTCGTCAGGCCGAAGAGCTGGAGGCGGCCGTACGCCTCGGCCACGTACGCCGCGTACCGTTCCTCGAACGCGTGGGCAGCCCCGTCGCCACCGTCCGCCAGCCGGTCCACGGAACGCTTCAACTCGCCTGCTCGGCGGACCAGTTCCACATCAGCGCGGGCCCCGAACGACGGCAGCGTGGTCAGGTACTCCACGGTGTGCGCGCACGCCAGCCGGATCAGGTCCCGGCACACGGCCTCGGCCTCCGGGCTCAGGCCGGCGGCCGCCGGTACGGGCGCCTTCGCCGCCAGGACCGCCGGGTCCAGGTCCGCCGCGAACAGCGCGTCGGCGTCCAGCGGCCCCAGCCCGGCGAACGCGTCGGCCACTGCGTCCAGGGCCGCCAGCCGCTCGTGCTCCGGCAGCCGCGCCACCGCCGGGCCCAGTCGCGCCGCCAGCCCCTCCGCCAGCCGCCGCAGCTCCGGCTCGCCCAGCTCCACCGGCCGCTGCCAGCGTGCCGCCGGCCGGACCGCCCGGTCCGCGATGCCGGCCCCCGGCACCTGCCCCAGCCGCGAGCGGTACAACCAGCCCGCGGCCGTACTCGCCGTCCGCAGGACGGCCGTCTCGATCCCCGTCATCCCCTGTCGCCCCCCTTGACGTCGCCGCCCGGAACCTACCCACCGAACCCCCGGTAACCCCGCCGGATACCGATCGGTAACAACCCCTGGCGCCCCCGCACGGGCGGCTCTATCTTTCGCTCATGCCGAACCTGCCCGACGTGGTGCTGTGGTCCATACCCGCCTTCGTGCTGCTCACGGTCGTCGAGGTGGTGAGCTACCGGGTCCATCCCGACGACGGGGCCGCCGGCTACGAGGCCAAGGACGCGGCCACCAGCATCACCATGGGTCTGGGCAGCCTCGGGTTCGACCTCCTCTGGAAGGTCCCCGTCGTCGCCGTCTACGGCGCGGTGTACGAACTGACCCCGCTGCGCGTCCCGTTCCTCTGGTGGACGGTGCCGCTCATGCTCCTCGCGCAGGACTTCTGCTACTACTGGCAGCACCGCGGCCACCACGTCGTCCGCCTCCTGTGGGCCTCCCACGTGGTCCACCACAGCAGCCGGAAGTTCAACCTCTCCACCGCCCTGCGGCAGCCCTGGACCGGTGCCACCTCCTGGCCCTTCTACCTGCCGCTGATCGCGCTCGGCATGCACCCGGCGGCCCTGGCGTTCTGCTACTCGGTCAACCTCGTCTACCAGTTCTGGATCCACACCGAGCGGATCGGGAAGCTGCCCCGCCCCGTCGAGTACCTCTTCAACACCCCCTCCCACCACCGCGTCCACCACGCCTCCCAGGGCGGCTACCTGGACCGGAACTTCGGCGGGATCCTCATCCTCTGGGACCGCCTCTTCGGCTCCTGGACGGGCGAGACGGTCAAGCCCGTCTACGGCCTGACCAAGAACATCACCACCTACAACCCGCTGCGCGTCGCCACCCACGAGTACGCCGCCATCGCCCGCGACGTACGAGCCGCAGCCTCCTGGCGCGAGCGTGCCGGCCGCCTCTTCGCCGGCCCCGGCTGGCAGCCGCGGCCCGTCCCCACCGCGGGGTCCGTCCCCACCGCGGGGTCCGGACCCGCAGCCGGTCCCGGACCGGCCGCCGACCTCGTCCCCACCGTCGAGCCCCTCACCACCACCCCCGCGCCCACCCCCACGGAGTCCCCCGCATGACCGCCCCAGCCCCCTCCGCCCCGCGCCCCGCCGGCCCCCGGATCCCCTCCTGGGCCCAGCCCCGGCTCGCCGGGCGGCGCGAGAGCGTCGGCCGCGCCCTGCTGTACGCCTTCGGCGCCGCGAGCGCCCTCGACCTGGTCGCGCTGCTGGCCGGCTGGCACCCCGGACACCTGATCGCCAAGCCGCTGCTGATGCCGCTGCTCGTGGCGTACGTACTCACCCGCCGCGCCCCGCGCCTGCTGGTCGCCGCCCTCGCGTTCGGCTGGGGCGGCGACGTGGCCCTGCTCTTCGACGCCGACCTCGCCTTCCTCGTCGGCATGGGCTCCTTCGCCCTCGGCCACGTCTGCTACCTCTTCCTCTTCGGCAGGGGCTCCGGCAGCGGCTCCGGCAGGGACCGCGTCCCCCCGCTCGTCGGCGCCGGGTACGCCGTCGCGCTCGTCACCACCGTCGCCCTGCTCTGGTCCGACCTCCCGGCCGGGCTGCGCGGCCCCGTCGCCGGGTACAGCCTGCTGCTCACCGCCATGGCCTGGCGGTCCGGCGCCCTCGGCCGCACCGCCGCCGCCGGCGGAGCCCTCTTCCTGCTCTCCGACACCCTGATCGCGACCGGCGTCGCCGAGTGGCCCCAGCCGCCCGGCCCCGACTTCTGGATCATGGCCACGTACCTGGCGGCCCAGTACCTGCTGGCCACCGGAGCCCTCACCGAGCGGCGGGGCGTACGGTAGGGAGGTCACACCCCGACACCCCCGACCGACCCCGAGGAACGCCGAACATGCGCGCCACCGTCATCCACGCCCCGCACGACATCCGCGTGGAGGAGGTGCCGGACGCCGCCGTACGCGAGCCCAAGGACGCCGTCGTCCGCGTCCTGCGCGCCTGCATCTGCGGCAGCGACCTGTGGGCCTACCGCGGCGAGGCCCAGCGCCAGCCCGGGCAGCGCATCGGCCACGAGTTCCTCGGCATCGTCGAGGAGACCGGCTCCGAGGTCTCGGGCTTCCGCGCCGGCGACCTCGTCGTCGCGCCCTTCATGTGGTCCGACGGCGTCTGCGACTACTGCACCGAGGGCCTGCACACCTCCTGCGTGCACGGCGGCTTCTGGGGCTCGGTCGGCTACGACGGCGGCCAGGGCGAGGCCGTCCGCGTCCCGCACGCCGACGGCACGCTCGTGAAGCTGCCCGCCGACGCGGCCTCCGACGACCACCTGCTCACCGCCCTGCTCGCCCTGTCCGACGTCATGGGCACCGGCCACCACGCGGCGCTGGGCGCCGGCGTCCGCGAGGGCGCCACCGTCGCCGTGGTCGGCGACGGCGCGGTCGGGCTGTGCGGCGTGCTCGCCGCCAGGCGGCTGGGCGCCGGCCGCATCATCGCCATGGGCCGTCACGCCGCCCGTACCGACATCGCCAAGCTGTTCGGCGCGACCGACGTCGTCGCCGAGCGCGGCGAGGCCGCCGAGGCCGCCGTCCGCGAGCTGACGGGCGGCCAGGGCGCGCACTGCGTCATCGAGGCCGTCGGCACCGAGCAGTCCATGCGGACCGCCGTGAACATCACCCGCGACGGCGGGGCCGTCGGTTACGTCGGCGTCCCGCACGGCAGCGGCACCGGCCTGGACCTCGGTGTGATGTTCGACCGCAACATCACCCTGCGCGGTGGCGTGGCACCCGTCCGCGCGTACCTGCCCGAGCTGCTGAAGGACGTCCTCGACGGCACCATCGACCCGTCCCCGGTCTTCGACCGCGCCGTCTCCCTCGACGAGGTGCCGGACGGCTACCGCGCGATGGACGACCGCAGCGCCCTGAAGGTCCTCATCAAGCCCTGACCGGCCCAGGACACGGCGAAGGGCCCGGGCGGGATCTGATCCCGCCCGGGCCCTTCGTGTTCCGTCACCCGGCTCGTGCCGGCGTCGGCGGTGTGCCGGCGCCGTCCCTCCAGAGAGCCGCGGTCCCGTCAGCCCGGTCCCGTTCCCGGGGCCGTTGCCCGACTGCTACTCGACGGCGCGCAGCGCGTTGACGATGCCCGCTCCGTAGTAGCCCGTCTGGGTGCCGTACGACTCGCAGGTGGTCGCGTCGACCAGCGCGCCGGTGGCGTCGTAGATCTTGTCCGGGCACTCGGCCTGGTCGGCCTGTGCCTTCATCAGACCCTGCACCTGACCCGGCGTCAGCCAGGGGCGCTTGCTCTTGATGAGCGCGGCGACGGCGGCCACGTGCGGACCGGCCATCGAGGTGCCCTGCTTGTAGCCGTAGCCGCCGCCCGGGAGGGTCGACAGCACGCGGCCGTTCTTGTCCGGGGTGTCCGGGATCTGCCACTTGTCGCCGCCGGGGCCGGCGACGTCGATGACACCGAGGCCGTAGCTCGAGTAGTACGAGCGCAGGCCCTGGACGCCCGTGGCCGAGACCGACACGACGCCCGGGAGCTGCGTGGGCAGGTCCAGGCACTTGCTCGGGTCGATCGTGCGCGGCACCGGGGTGGTGTCGTTCGGGCTGGTGGTGTCCTCGATCGAGTCCGCCGCCAGGTCCCAGTTCGAGTTGCCGGCGGAGGCCACGTTGAGCGTGCCCTTGCGCTCGGCGTACTTCGTGGCACGGCCGATCGCCTCGACCAGGGCCTTCTGGTCCGCGTCGTCCTTGCAGTTGAAGTACCACGGGTCGACGTAGTAGCTGTTGTTCGTGACCTCGATGCCGTGGTCGGCGGCGAAGACGAAGCCGCAGACGACCGCCTCGGTGTAGAACAGGCTGGTGGCGGGCTCGGAGACCTTGATGCCCGCGACCTTCACGCCCGGCGCGACACCGCTGATGCCGATGCCGTTGCGCGCGGCGGCGATGGTGCCCGCCACGTGCGTGCCGTGGTCGCTGCCGTCCGCGTACGGGCGCCAGGCGCCGTCCGTGGTGTCCGCGACGCCGCCGACACAGTTGGCCGACTGCTCCTTGGAGAAGTTCGGGGCCAGATCGGGGTGGGTGTCGTCGACACCCGTGTCGATGACGCCGACCGTGACCGACTGGCTGCCATCGTTGATCTTGTGCGCCTCGTCGGCCTTGATCGTCCGCAGGTCCCACTGGTTGGGCTCGAGCGGCTCCTCGCCCGGAGCGGCCTCGGCGGCCGCCTTGGCGGCGTCCTCCGCGCTCAGCACCTGGGTGGCGCCCTCGTCCGTGGTCTGCACGACCGACAGCGGGGCCGTACGGGTGGCGCCCGCGGAGCTCACGCCCTTGACGGCGCGGATCTGCTTGGCGAAGTCCGGGTTCTGGGAGTGCGCGACGATGACGCCGATCTGCTCATAGGCCGTCACCACGGTGCCGCCGGCCAGCTCGATCGCACGCTGCACGTGCTTCGACGTGCCGGGGCCGTAGCGGTCGACGTTCACCACGTACGAGAGCTTGGGGCCGGTGGTGTCGGAGGCGGCCGCGGTGACCTCGTCCAGGGTGGCGGCGGAGGCCGACACCGAGGGCAGGAAACCGAGCGAGGCCGTGAGCGCCAGGCCGACCGGCAGCGCCAGGGCGCGCCGTCGTCTGGATCCCAGATGAGCCATGGGTTCTCCACATCATCCGTGAAAAAGCCGTCCCCACGCAGGTCGCGTTGGACGGGTACATGACGAGTGAAGCTAGCGCCGATCTTCCCGCACAAGCAATGAATTCCGAAAGAAAAATCGGGTGTTGAACCGTCCTGCCCCGTCAGCCGTGCCGTTGACAGGGGGAGGGCGCCATTCCGTCCCCCCTCGGAGGTCGTTTTGTCCGTCCCCACCGCACCCGCCCCGCAGGGAGAACCCGTGAGCACCGAAGCGCCCCCGCCCCGCAGCACCGAGGACGGCCGCCCGCCCGGCCCGTCCCCCGAGGAGTTCGCGGCCGTCCAGGACAGCCCCGAGTTCGCCGAGCTGCGCCGCTCGTACCGGTCCTTCGCCTTCCCCCTGACCGTGGCGTTCATCGCCTGGTACCTGCTGTACGTGCTGCTGTCCAACTACGCGGGCGGCTTCATGGGCATCAAGCTCTACGGCAACGTGAACGTCGCCCTGGTCCTCGGCCTCGCCCAGTTCGCGACCACCTTCCTCATCGCCTGGTGGTACTCCCGGCACGCCGCTACCGCCCTGGACCCCAAGTCCGAGGCCATCAAGGCCCGCATGGAAGGCACGGAATGAGCCACCCCCTCCTCGCCCCGGCCGTCCCGCTCGCGGCCGGATCGGCGACCGAGCACCGCCCCCTGATCATCACGCTCTTCGGGCTCTTCGTCGTCGCCACCCTGATCATCACCGTCTGGGCCGGCCGCCAGACCCGCGACGCCGCCGACTTCTACGCGGGCGGCCGCCAGTTCACCGGCTTCCAGAACGGCCTGGCCATCTCCGGCGACTACATGTCCGCCGCCTCGTTCCTCGGCATCGCCGGAGCCATCGCCCTCTTCGGCTACGACGGCTTCCTCTACTCCATCGGCTTCCTGGTGGCCTGGCTCGTCGCCCTGCTGCTGGTCGCCGAGCCCCTGCGCAACTCCGGCCGCTACACGATGGGCGACGTCCTCGCGTACCGGATGCGCCAGCGGCCCGTACGCACCGCGGCCGGCGTCTCCACCATCGTCGTCTCCATCTTCTATTTGCTCGCGCAGATGGCCGGCGCCGGCGTGCTCGTCTCCCTGCTGCTCGGCATCACCAGCGACGGCGGCAAGGTCGCGATCGTCGCCCTGGTCGGCGTACTCATGATCGTCTACGTGACGATCGGCGGCATGAAGGGCACCACCTGGGTCCAGATGGTCAAGGCCGTCCTGCTGATCGCCGGCGCCCTGCTGATCACCTTCCTGGTGCTCCTCAAGTTCGACTTCAGCGTCTCCGAGCTGCTCGGCAAGGCCGCGGAGAACAGCGGCAAGGGCGCCGCCTTCCTGGAGCCCGGCCTGAAGTACGGCGCCACCGCGCTCTCCAAGCTCGACTTCATCTCCCTCGGCATCGCCCTCGTCCTCGGCACCGCCGGCCTGCCGCACATCCTGATCCGCTTCTACACCGTCCCCACGGCCAAGGCCGCCCGTAAGTCCGTGAACTGGGCCATCGGCATCATCGGCGCCTTCTACCTGATGACCATCGCCCTCGGCTTCGGCGCCGCCGCCCTGCTCGACCGGGACGCGATCATCGCCTCCAACAAGGCCGGCAACACCGCGGCGCCCATGCTCGCCGAGGCCGTCGGCGGCGGTGCCGGCTCCACCGGCGGCGCCGTCCTGCTGGCCGTCATCTCTGCCGTGGCCTTCGCGACCATCCTCGCCGTGGTCGCCGGCCTCACCCTGGCCTCCTCCTCGTCCTTCGCCCACGACCTCTACGCCAACGTGATTCGCAAGGGCAACGCCACCGAGAAGGAAGAGGTACGGGCCGCACGCTGGGCCACCGTCGGCATCGGCGCCGTCGCCATCGGCCTCGGCGCGCTCGCCCGCGACCTCAACGTCGCCGGCCTCGTCGCACTCGCCTTCGCCGTGGCCGCCTCGGCCAACCTGCCGACGATCCTCTACAGCCTCTTCTGGAAGCGCTTCACGACCCAGGGCGCGCTCTGGTCGATTTACGGTGGCCTGATCTCGTCGGTCGTCCTGGTGCTCTTCTCGCCGGTCGTCTCCGGCAAGCCCACCTCGATGTTCAAGGACGCCGACTTCTCCTGGTTCCCCCTGGAGAACCCCGGCATCATCTCCATCCCCCTGGGCTTCCTGCTCGGCTGGCTCGGCACCGTCCTCTCCAAGGAACCGGCCGACCCGCAGAAGTACGCCGAGCTGGAGGTGCGCTCCCTCACCGGCACCGGAGCCCACTGACACCGCCCGTACACCCAGCGTGACCGCGTCGTACTTCTCTACGACGCGGTCGCGCCACGTCTCGTTCCTTTGGGCACCTCTCCCTGTAACACGCGTCGCGTAGGCTCGAACATGTAGTGATCCTCTACAGATTCCGGACACGGGAGGGGGCCCACAGTGCTCATCGACACCTTCGGCCGAGTGGCCACTGACCTGCGTGTCTCGCTCACCGACCGGTGCAACCTGCGCTGCACGTACTGCATGCCGGAAGAAGGCCTGCAGTGGCTGGGCAAGTCCGACCTGCTGAGCGACGACGAAATCGTCCGCCTGGTCCGGATCGCCGTCACCCACCTCGGCATCACCGAGGTCCGCTTCACCGGCGGCGAGCCCCTGCTCCGCCCCGGCCTGGTCGGCATCGTCGAGCAGTGCGCCGCCCTGGAGCCGCGCCCCAGGATGTCCCTCACCACCAACGGCATCGGCCTCAAGCGCACCGCCGCGGCCCTCAAGGCCGCCGGCCTCGACCGCGTGAACGTTTCGCTCGACACCCTGCGCCCCGAGGTCTTCAAGACCCTCACCCGCCGCGACCGCCACCACGACGTGATCGACGGCATGGCCGCCGCCCGCGACGCCGGCCTCACCCCGGTCAAGGTCAACGCCGTCCTGATGCCCGGCCTCAACGACGACGAGGCCCCCGACCTGCTGGCCTGGGCCGTCGCGGAGGGCTACGAGCTGCGCTTCATCGAGCAGATGCCGCTGGACGCCCAGCACGGCTGGAAGCGCGACGGCATGATCACCGCGGGGGACATCCTCGCCTCGCTGCGCACCCGCTTCACCCTCACCGAGGAGGGCGCCGACGAGCGCGGCTCCGCCCCGGCCGAGCGCTGGATCGTCGACGACGGCCCGGCGACCGTGGGCGTCATCGCCTCCGTCACCCGGCCCTTCTGCCGGGCCTGCGACCGGACCCGGCTCACCGCGGACGGCCAGGTGCGCACCTGCCTGTTCGCCACCGAGGAGTCGGACCTGCGGGGCGCGCTGCGCTCGGGCGCCCCGGACGAGGAGATCGCCCGCCTGTGGAAGGTGGCGATGTGGGGGAAGAAGGCCGGCTCCGGACTCGACGACCCGTCCTTCCTCCAGCCCGAGCGGCCGATGTCAGCGATCGGCGGCTGACCACTCCGCCAGGGGCACCACGTCCTTGAGGAACCCCCGCACGCCCAGGAACTGGGAGAGGTGTTCGCGGTGCTCCTCACAGGCCAGCCACGTCTTGCGGCGGTCCGGTGTGTGCAGCTTCGGGTTGTTCCAGGCGAGCACCCAGACGGCGGGCGCGCGGCAGCCCTTGGCGGAGCAGACGGGGGCGGAGTTCTCGTCGGGGCCCTGATCGGCGAAGAGGTTCACGCCTCAACCCTAGAAGATCCGGAAACGACGACGCCGAGCAGCCACGGGGGGAGCTGCCCGGCGTCGGTCTGTCGCTCCGACGGGGGATGCGGAGCGCGTAGGCAGTATGTCACGCAGGACCCGGTGCGGTGCACCGGAACTTCATGATTGATCTGAGCTTTTCTTGAGGTTTCCCGCCTCCAGCGCCGGGCGCACCGGCGCCGGGACGAAGTGGGAGGGCAGCGAAGGCGCCCGCTCGCGGCCCGCGTTGGCGATGACCACCGCCACGTAGGGGAGCAGCGCGCCCGCGACCAGCGTCACGACCGCGATGTGCCGCTCCACGTTCCAGAGCACCACCGTGAGGATCACCGAAATGGTCCGGATGCCCATGGAGATGACGTAACGGCGCTGGCGGCCGCGCACGTCCTCGGCCAGTCCCTGCCGGGCCCCGGTGATCCGGAAGACCTCGGCTCCGTTCCGCTTCCGCATCGTTCCACCACCCGTTCCGCACGCCGGACACTCCCTTGTCCGGACACCCCTCCACGGTACGCCCGGCCCGGCGGGACGAGGAGAGGGGGGTACCGCCAACGGCGCAGGCCCGCTCCCGGGTCCCCCGGACGGGCGTGCCCGACATGCGGCGTACGGCGCACGGGACGAGACTGACCGCACATGCGCATCAGCGCGCGCGAGGAGGCGACATGAGCTGGTTGTGGGCGATCATCGTCGGATTCGTGCTGGGTCTGATTGCCAGGGCCATCCTGCCCGGCAAGCAGCACCAGCCGCTGTGGCTGACCACGGTGTTCGGCATCCTGGGCGGTGTCCTCGGCAACGCGGTCGCCGGCTGGATCGGGGTCGCCGAGACCCGGGGCATCGACTGGACGCGCCACCTGCTCCAGCTGGCGGGCGCCGTCGCCGTCGTGGGGCTGGGCGACATGCTCTACCTGCAGCTCCGCGGCAAACGCCGGACCGCCTAGACGAGTAAGTCCGAAGCCTGCTCAGTGGTCGTAGGCGATGAGTGACCTGGTCAGTGGTGTTCCGTTGGCTCGGTTGTGCCAGATGGCTGCT
>NZ_JBIVZG010000004.1:0-90953 GCF_044759445.1 Streptomyces sp. NPDC101118
CGACCTAATCGGCGGCCGCGCCCTTCGGACACGGATTCCTCATTCGCAAATACGCATGAAAACGAGACGACAAAGTGCGTCGTTCGTTCGAATGGATGCTTGCGGAATGGCTGTCCGGGGACCGACCGGAGTCGGCGCTCACGTCGGACAACTCGGAGAACACTACGGATCGGGGAGGGTCGTGTCAACCTTCGACAGCCCTTCACCCGATCCGCGTACGGCGTGGTGAGGCCGGCCCGTCAGCCGTTGCCCGAGGCCAGCTCGCGGCTGCGGTCGCGGGCCGCTTCGAGGGCGGCGATCAGGGCCGCGCGGACGCCGTGGTTCTCCAGCTCCCGGATCGCGTTGATGGTCGTACCGGCCGGGGAGGTCACCGCCTCGCGCAGCTTGACCGGGTGCTCGCCGCTGTCGCGCAGCATCACCGCGGCGCCGATCGCGGCCTGCACGATCAGATCGTGCGCCTGCGCGCGCGGGAGGCCGAGGAGGATGCCGGCGTCGGTCATGGCCTCGACGAGGAAGTAGAAGTACGCCGGGCCGGACCCGGAGAGGGCGGTGGCCGCGTCCTGCTGGGACTCGGGGACGCGGAGGGTCTTGCCGACCCCGCCGAAGATCTCCTCCGTGTGCGCGAGGTGCTCGGCGGTGGCGTGGCTGCCCGCGGAGATGACGGACATGGCCTCGTCGACCAGGGCGGGCGTGTTGGTCATGACGCGGACGACCGGGGTGCCGGGCGCCAGGCGCTCCTCGAAGAAGGAGGTCGGGATACCGGCGGCGCCGCTGATGACCAGACGGTCGGCGGGGATGTGCGGGGCCAGCTCGGTCAGGAGCGTGCCCATGTCCTGCGGCTTGACGGTGAGGATGAGGGTGTCGGCCCGCTTGGCGGCCTCGGCGTTGGAGACCGCCTCCACTCCGTAGCGGGTGCGCAGCTCTTCCGCGCGCTCGGCCCGGCGTGCCGTGACCAGGAGGTGCGAGGCGGGCCAGCCGCCCCGGATCATGCCGCTGAGCAGGGCCTCGCCGATCTTGCCGGTGCCGAGGACTGCGACTGTCTGGGTCATGCGGGCTCACCTCGCCGAACAGGTACTGCACGTGCGCCGTCTGTGCGCTGTGGATGTTGCTCATCCTTGCACCCGGACGCGGGGGTGCGGGGTGGTGTCCGGTGGGTGGGCAGGGCGCGCGGGTCGGTGCCGGGGGCGTCAGGGCGTACGTCGGCGCAGGGTCGCGGCGCCCAGGGCGAGGACGAGGAGTGCGCAGCCGGCGACGACGAGGGCGTCCCGTACGAAGTCGGTGGTGACGTCGGTGTGGTGGAGCACCTGGTTCATGCCGTCGACGGCGTACGACATCGGCAGGACGTCGGAGACGGCTTCCAGTACGGGGTGCATGGTGTCGCGGGCGGCGAAGAGTCCGCAGAGCAGCAGCTGGGGGAAGATCACCGCCGGCATGAACTGCACCGCCTGGAACTCGGAGGAGGCGAAGGCGGAGACGAACAGTCCGAGGGCGGTGCCGAGGAGCGCGTCGAGCAGGGCGACGAGGAGCAGCAGCCAGGGGGAGCCGATGACGTCGAGGCCGAGGGCCCACAGGGCGGTGCCGGTGGCGAGGAGGGACTGGGCGATCGCGACGGCGCCGAAGGCGAGGGCGTAGCCGGCGATGAGGTCGCCCTTGGCCAGGGGCATGGCGAGGAGGCGTTCGAGGGTGCCGGAGGTGCGCTCGCGGAGGGTGGCGATCGAGGTCACGAGGAACATCGTGATCAGCGGGAAGATGCCGAGGAGCGAGGCGCCGATGCCGTTGAAGGTGCCGGTGTTGCCGTCGAAGACGTAGCGCAGCAGGACCAGCATCAGGACGGGCACGAGCAGCATCAGCGCGATGGAGCGCGGGTCGTGGCGCAGCTGGCGCAGGACGCGGGCGGCGGTGGCGGTCGTACGGGCGAGGTTCATCGGTTTTCTCCTGCGGCGGCCGCGGCGGCGTCGACGAGGGTGAGGAAGCCTTCTTCGACGGTGTCGGTCTGGGTGCGGGCGCGGAGGGCGTCCGGGGTGTCCTGGGCGAGGATCCGGCCCTCGCGCATGAGGAGCAGGCTGTGGCAGCGCTCGGCCTCGTCCATGACGTGGGAGGAGACGAGGAGGGTGGCGCCGCGTTCGGCGGCGATGCGGTGGAAGAGGTTCCACAGGTCGCGGCGGAGTACGGGGTCCAGGCCGACGGTGGGCTCGTCGAGGACCAGCAGCTCCGGGGTGCCGAGGAGGGCGACGGCGAGCGAGACGCGGCTGCGCTGGCCGCCGGAGAGGTTGCCGGCGAGGGCGTGGGCGTGGCCGGCGAGATCGACGTCGTGGACGGCGCGGTCGACGGTGGCGGCGCGGCGGGCGGCTGCTGCGCGGCCGGGGTCGAGGACGGCGGCGAAGTAGTCGAGGTTCTGGCGGACGGTGAGGTCGTCGTAGACGGAGGGCGCCTGGGTGACGTAGCCGATGCGGGAGCGGAGCGCGGGGGCGCCGGCATCCTCGCCGAGGACCTTGAGGGAGCCGGTGACCTTGTCCTGGGTGCCGACGATCGCCCGCATGAGGGTGGTCTTGCCGCAGCCGGAGGGGCCGAGGAGTCCGGTGATGCGGGCGCGGGGCACGTCGAAGTCGATGCCGTGGAGGACCTCGCGGGTGCCGCGCGTGCAGCGGAGCTGCCGGGCCTGGATGGCGGGGGCCGGGCCACCCTCGGGAGGATTATTCATCATGCGATGAATAATCCTCCCGAGGGTGGGCGGCGTCAAGGAGTGGAGCAGGGCGGGCCCGTGGGCGGGGAGGAGCGCGGGCGGCCGCGGGCCGTTGCGGCAGGCCGCGAGTGGCCGCGAGCCCGGGGGCGTTGCCGGCGGCGAACTGCGCAGGGCGTAGAGGGAGGTACGCAGCCCGGGTCGCGGGCGCAGCCCCGGTCGCCGGCGCAGCCGTGGGCGGCCCGTCGCGCAGCCCGGGCGGGGCGGCTGCCGGGATCCCCGGCACGGGCGCAGGCGGGGCGCGTGGGAGACCGCGTCGTCGGGGTCGGCTGCGGTCGAGACGGGCGGTGGTGGCAGGGTGGGCCGATGCTTCTGGAACCCGAGAACACCCTGTTCGTCAGGGGTGACACCCCCCTGCTCCTGCTGTCCGGCGCGCCCGTGCACGATGCGCTGCCGCTGCTGACCGCCTCCGGCGGAGCGGTGCCGCGTTGTGAAGGGTGGAGTGTCGTCGCCAAGGTCACGATGTGTGTCGTGGACGGGCCCGGCGAGGCCGGGGTGATCGTGCCCGCCTTCGTGGCGCCGGTGGTCGACACGGCCGGAGGAGGCGCCGCCCCCGGCGGGATGGGTGACTGGTGCGCGGACGTCGAGCGGGCCGGCGGGGCGGTCGTCCTGTCACTCGACGAGCTCCCCGAGGTGCTCGACCAGGCCCGTCTGCTGGGCTCGGGGGCCGCGCGCGGCGGGTTCATGACCGCGCCGGCCTGATGCCCGTCCCCCGCCCCGCCCGGGGTTCGGTCAGCGGCGCGGGGCGGTGGTGGGGGTCGGGGACTCGACGACGCCGTGCCAGGTGCGGGCGTAACCCTCGCGGAGGGGACCGCCGGTCAGGGCGAGGATCCGGTACGCGGCTTCGAGGAGGGCCTCCGGGTCGCCGTGCTCGCAGAGCAGGCGGTGACCGTCCAGGAGGGCTGCGCCCCGCTCCGGGTCCGCCTCCAGCAGCCGTCGGGGCAGCCACTTGCCGCCGCCCGTCCAGGCGCGGTGGTGGTCGGAAAGGAGGTCGGCCGCGGTACCGAGGGCGGTGCCGGCCACGGCCAGGCGCTCCACCGGGTCGGTGGCGTCGGCGAGGTCGTCCAGGGCGTCGGTGAGCACGTACCGCCTGGTCTCGACGGTCGCGGCGTCGAGGGCGGCGGGGCCCTCGTGGAGTTCGGCCTGCGCGAAGGCCTTGGCGCGGGCGGCCGCACCCGTGCGGTCGGAGAGGATCAGACCCTCGGCGTACATGCGCTGCATGACGGCGCGCCGGGAGGCGAGGTCGGCGGCGAAGAGCTCCACGAGGCCGCCGCAGGTGTGGACGAACAGCTCGACGAGCCGTCCCTCGAAGCGGAGGGTCTCCCGGCGGGTCTCGCCGCCGTCCTCGACGAGGACGGCGAGGTCGAGATCGCTGGTGGCGGTGGCGCGGCCGGCCGCGGTGGACCCGGCGAGGACCGCGCCCAGGGCGTCGGGGAACCGCTCGGCGACGAGGCGGCGGGCCTGGTCGACGGCATGGTCGACGGGCTGGTCGACGGCGTGGCCGACGGGCTGGTCGACGGCGTGGTCGACGGGCTGGCCGGTGCTGTCGTCGGCGTGCGGGCTCATGATCGCCAAGCTGCCACGGGTGCCCGTCGCGCCGCGAGTCATTTCCCGCCCGGGCCGGGGCCGCCGGGGAGAGCGGAGGCCCGGAAGTCCGTGCGGGGCGGCCTGCAGGTGTGTGCGCCCCGGGGCGCGGGGAGGGGCGCGGCCGGGCTCGGCGGCGGACGGCGGAGGTCGCCGCGGCCTGGTCCGGCAGGGGCCGGCCGCGCAGGCCGCGGTCCCGGCCCGCGGCAGGGGCCGTTACTTCTTGCGCTTCGGCTTGCGGGCGGCCGGGTTGCCCGTGCGGGTGGCCCGGCGGCGGGTGTATTCCGTCTGGGCGCGGTCGTACTCGGCGCGGGCCAGCTTCTCGCCGGGGGCTTCCGCCAGCGAGCGGAGGAAGTACGCGATCAGCGAGCCGATGAAGCCGATCGCCATGAGGCCCTTGAGGGAGCCGTCCTGCGAGCCCGGGACGAGGCGGCGGGTGAAGGACTCCCAGGTCTTGCCGAAGGCGATCGCGCTGCACACCGCGAACATCACCACGACGGTCCACGACACGAAGGAGCCGACGTTGCCCAGCTCCAGGCCCTCGTAGGCGAAGCGCAGCAGGAACGCGCCCGCGAAGGCGGCCGTCAGCGAGCCGACGGCGGCACCGACGCGGCGCAGCGCGTAACCGCCGTCGTGGTTCACCCAGGTGGTGCCGAAGAAGCGGATCTGCTCCGGCTGCGGGCCGGCGGGGGTCGGCTTCTGGGAGGTGTCGTCTCGTTCGTCGCTCACGCCTGCGATTATCCCCCGGCCCCCGTCGGCCCCGCCTGAGCCGAAGGTCACGAGTCAGCCGCAGCGCGGCGCGACGAAGCCGTCGCTGCCGGTCTTCACGTACGCGTCGGAGATGAACTCGCCGTTGGCGATGTTGTCCCAGATGTTGGTGGTGCCGTACGGGCCGGACACGGTGGTGCCGGTGCACTGGCAGTAGATCGACACGGACGCGCCGTACGCGAGGACGCGGACGATGCTGTAGTTCGTGCCGGGTCCGCTCCGGACGTTGACGCGGTAGCCCGGCGCCACCGGATAGCGCGCCGCAACAGCCTCACCGGACATTCGTGTCTCCCCCATTGCTTCACGGTGCGTGACTCGCGCAGGTTAGCAAGGCTCGACTAGGCTCCACGGCGCGTCGGCGTACGAGCACACGGGGGGTGGGCATGCCGCGCTCGGCTCAACAACCGCAACCAGCTCATCCGGAACCCGAGTTCGCCGGTCAGTACCGGCTCGAGTCGGTCCTGGGCTCGGGCGGCATGGGCGTCGTGCACCTCGCTTCCTCCGCCTCCGGGCTGCGCCTCGCGGTGAAGGTCGTGCACGCGGAGTTCGCGGCGGACCCGGAGTTCAGGGCGCGTTTCCGCCAGGAGGTCACCGCGGCCCGGCGGGTCAGCGGCGCCTTCACCGCCGCCGTGGTGGACGCCGACCCGGAGGCCGAACGGCCCTGGATGGCCACGCTGTTCGTGGACGGCCCCACCCTCGCGGAGCGGGTGAAGCAGAGCCCGCTGGCGGCCGCCGAGCTGTGCCGGCTGGGCGCCGGCCTCGCGGAGGCGCTGCGCGACATCCACCGGGCGGGTCTCGTGCACCGGGACCTCAAGCCCAGCAACGTGCTGATGGCGCCCGACGGCCCGAAGGTGATCGACTTCGGGATCTCGCGCCCCTACGACTACGCGAGCGACCTGCGCACCGAGACCGGGAAGCTGATCGGCACGCCGCCCTTCATGGCTCCGGAGCAGTTCCAGCGGCCGCGCGAGGTGGGACCGGCGGCGGACGTGTTCGCCATGGGGGCGGTTCTGGTCCACGCGGCGACCGGGCGGGGGCCGTTCGACTCCGACAGCCCGTACCTCGTGGCGTACCAGGTGGTGCACCACGAGCCGGACCTCGCGGGGGTGCCGGAGGAGCTGGTCCCGCTGGTCTCCGCCTGCCTGGAGAAGGACCCGGCGGACCGGCCCGCGCTGGACGCGCTGATCGCGCAGCTGCGGTCGGCCGCGTACCCGACCTCCGAGGTGACCCGGGCGTTCATACCGGAGCCGCGGCGGCCGGGTGGTGCGGGGGGCGGGGCGCGCGCCGTGGTGGGTCCCGGTCCTGGTTCCGGTTCGCGAGCCGGCCGGGCGCCGGACTCCGGTTCCGGTTCCGGTTCCGGTGACGACCCCACGCACCGGCGGGAGCAGGCGGCCGGGCCGCGGCGCGGCCGGCTCGGGCTGCCGCGCGGCCGGCGGCGGCGTACCGCGCTCGCCGCGGGGGCGGTGCTGACCGCGGCCGCCGTCGGCCTGGGCGGGTACGCCGGCCTGAACGCCCTGTCCGGGCCCGCGCCCGGCTCCGGCTCGCCCGAGCGGACCGCCGCCGTGGCCGCCGTCCGCGCCTGGACCGTGCCGCCGGCCGGCGGCTCCTCCACCGACACCGGCACGCCGGTCTGCGCGTACGCCGCCCCGCTCGGCGCCCTGCTCTGCAAGGGACCCGGCACGACCGCCACCCGGCTGGACCCCGCGGACGGCCGGACGCGCTGGTCGGTCCCGGCGGCCGGCGGGTTCCTGCGGGCCGAACTCGACCGGGCGCCGGTCCTCGCGGGCGGCATGGTGCACACGGTCGCCCCCGGCGGCGGCCGGCTGCAGGCGCTGGACCCGGCCACGGGCACCGAGCGCTGGTCCGTGCCGCTGGACGGCCGGACGGTGGTGCACACCGGGGCCTCGCCCGGCACCGTGCTGCTGGCCTCCCCCGAAGGCCGGGTGACCGCGCTGGACCCGGCGACCGGGAAGCGGCGCTGGTCGAAGCGGCTGGGCGGGGTGGGCTCGGCCTGGGCCGCGGGCGAGGACGGCGGCCCGGCCTTCGTGGTCACGCCGTCGGGCGACGGTACGTCGACCCAGGTACGGGCGGTGGACCCGGCGACCGGCGCGGTGCTGTGGCAGCAGCGCGCGCAGGGCCAGCTGCGGATCGCCGGCAGCGCGGCCGGGGCGCTGTTCCTGCTCGCCAACGACCTGGCCGACGTCACCGAGGCGGTCGTCCGGATCGACGCGCGCACCCGCGAGGTGCGGCGCGTGGCGCTTGCGGCGCGGGTCGACCAGGGCCAGGCGTCGGTGGGCGCGGACGGCACCGTGTACGTGGTGGGCCTGTCGGGCGCGCTGACCGCCGTACGCGTGGAGGCCGGCCGGCGGGGCGAGCTGTGGCGGTACGAGTCGCTGGCCAGCCGGGTCTCGCGGGCGACCGCGGCCGGGGACCGGGTCTACCTCTCGGCGGCGGACGGCCGGCTGATCGCGCTGGACGCGCGGCGCGGCACGCTGGTGGGCCAGACCGGGCCCCGGCTGGGGAAGGGCGCGAACCCGCTGAAGCCGACGCTGGCCGCGCCGGCCGTCACCGGCGACCGGGTGGTGGGCACGGCCCCGGACGGCTCGGTCTTCGCGGTGCCGGCTGCGGATCCCGCGGGCTGGTAGGACCGGCCCCGCGGGCGGAGGGCCCGGCGGGGCCCGCGTACGGAACGGCGGAGCGGGCGGGACCGGCTGTCCGGTCCCGCCCGCTCACGTCATGCCGTGGTGCCGTGGTGCCGGCCGCGGCAGCCGGCTCAGCCCAGCTTCGACACGTCCCGGACCGCGCCCTTGTCGGCGCTGGTGGCCATGGCGGCGTACGCGCGCAGGGCCGCCGAGACCGTGCGGTCGCGGTTCTTCGGGGCGTACACGCCGCCCAGCGCCTCGCGGCGGGCGGCCAGCGTGGCCTCGTCGACCAGCAGGTCGATGGAGCGGCTGGGGATGTCGATGCGGATCCGGTCCCCGTCCTCGACCAGGGCGATGGTGCCGCCCGAGGCGGCCTCCGGGGAGGCGTGGCCGATGGACAGGCCCGATGTGCCGCCGGAGAACCGGCCGTCCGTCACCAGGGCGCAGACCTTGCCGAGGCCGCGGCCCTTGAGGAAGGAGGTCGGGTAGAGCATCTCCTGCATGCCGGGGCCGCCGCGCGGGCCCTCGTAGCGGATGACGACGACGTCGCCGGCCTTGACCTGCTTGGTGAGGATCTTCTCGACGGCCTCGTCCTGGGACTCGCAGACCACGGCCGGGCCCTCGAACGTCCAGATGGACTCGTCGACGCCGGCGGTCTTCACGACGCAGCCGTCCTCGGCGATGTTGCCCTTGAGGACCGCGAGGCCGCCGTCCTTGGAGTACGCGTGCTCGACGGAGCGGATGCAGCCGCCCTCGGCGTCGAGGTCGAGGGACTCCCACCGCTCGGACTGCGAGAAGGCCGTGGCGGAGCGCTTGCAGCCGGGGGCCGCGTGCCACAGCTCCATCGCCTCGTCGGTCGCGGTGCCGGAGCGGGCGTCCCACTTCGCCAGCCAGTCCTCCAGGCCCTCGGAGTGGACCGTGTTGACGTCCTTGTTGAGCAGGCCGCCGCGGTACAGCTCGCCGAGGATCGCGGGGATGCCGCCGGCGCGGTGCACGTCCTCCATGTAGTACGTGCCGCCGGGGGCGACGTTCGGGGCGACCTTGGCCAGACAGGGGACGCGGCGCGAGACGGCGTCGATGTCCTTGAGGTCGTAGTCCAGGCCCGCCTCCTGGGCGGCGGCCAGCAGGTGGAGGATCGTGTTGGTCGAGCCGCCCATCGCGATGTCGAGCGCCATGGCGTTCTCGAAGGCCTCGCGGGTGGCGATGTTGCGGGGCAGGACCGAGTAGTCGTCCTGCTCGTAGTGGCGCTTGGTGATCTCGACGACCGTGCGGCCGGCCTCCTCGTACAGCGCCCGGCGGGCGGTGTGGGTGGCGAGGACGGAGCCGTTGCCGGGCAGGGCCAGGCCGATGGCCTCGGCCAGGCAGTTCATCGAGTTGGCGGTGAACATGCCCGAACAGGAGCCGCAGGTCGGACAGGCGTTCTCCTCGATGCGGAGGATGTCCTCGTCGGAGACGTTCTCGTTCGAGGCGTCGACCATGGCGTCGATCAGGTCCAGCTTGCGGACGGTGCCGTCGACGAGGGTGGCCTGGCCGGCCTCCATCGGGCCGCCGGAGACGAAGACCACCGGGATGTTGAGGCGCATGGCGGCCATCAGCATGCCGGGGGTGATCTTGTCGCAGTTGGAGATGCAGATCAGGGCGTCGGCGCAGTGGGCCTCGACCATGTACTCGACGCTGTCGGCGATCAGGTCGCGGGACGGCAGCGAGTAGAGCATGCCGGCGTGGCCCATGGCGATGCCGTCGTCGACCGCGATGGTGTTGAACTCGCGGGGGACGGCGCCGGCCGCGCGGATGGCGTCGGAGACGATGCGGCCGACCGGCGCGAGGTGGGTGTGCCCGGGCACGAACTCGGTGAAGGAGTTGGCCACGGCGATGATCGGCTTGCCGATGTCTTCGCTCGCTACGCCCGACGCGCGCATCAGGGCGCGCGCGCCCGCCATGTTGCGGCCGTGGGTGACGGTGCGGGACCTCAGCTCGGGCATCGGGTTCACTCCCCAGTAGCGGCGCAGTCGGAACTGCGGATACGACTGTTACGAGCCTACGCCCCGACTCCAGGATCCGGACAGGGCGTCCGGATGCCGGGATGCCGAGATCACTCCTCGGTCGGCCGCCTCCTCAGGCTTCCGTCAGGTACCGCTGGAGCGTCGGGGCCACCATGGCGACGATCTGCTCCGGGTCGGCGGATGCGAGGGGCTCGACCTGGACCACGTAACGCAGCATCGCGATGCCGATCATGTGGGACGCGGCCAGCTCCGCGCGGAAGGTGGGGTCGGGGACCTTCAGGTCGGCGGCCACCCGCTCCAGCAGCTTGCGCAGCACGAGGTTGCGCAGCACCTTGGCCGCCGCCTCGTGCGTGAGGGCGGAGCGGATCACGGCCAGCATCGGGGCGCGGGTGACGGGGTTCTCCCAGACTCCGAGGAAGTAGCGGGCCAGCCGCTCGCCGACGCCGTCGGGGCCCTGCCCGAGGATGGCGGGGACCAGCAGGGCGGGCTCGATGCTGGTCTCGACGGCCGCCGCGAACAGCTCGTCCTTGGAGCCGAAGTAGTGGTGGACCAGGGCCGGGTCGACGCCCGCGGCCTTGGCGACGCCGCGTACGGAGGTCTTGTCGTACCCGCGCTCGGCGAACTCCTCGCGGGCGGCGAGCCGGATCCGTTCCTGGGTGCCGGGCCCGCTGTCGGCTTCGGCCCGGGAGGGGCGGCCGCGGCGGCGGGGCCTGTCGGGGCCGGTGGTCATGTCCGGGGCACCCGCAGGGCGGAGGCCAGGTGCAGCCGCGTGAAGGCGAGGGCCTCGGCGAGGTCGGCCTCGCGTTCGGCCGCCGACATGGCGCGGCGGGTGTTGACCTCGATGACGACGTGGCCGTCGAAGCCGCCCAGGGCGAGACGTTCCAGCAGCTCGGCGCAGGGCTGGGTGCCGCGGCCGGGGACCAGGTGCTCGTCCTTGGCCGAGCCGTTGCCGTCGGCGAGGTGGACGTGCGCGAGGCGGTCGCCCATCCGGTCGACCATGGCGGTGGCGTCGGAGCGGGCGGTCGCGGTGTGGGAGAGGTCGACCGTGTAGTGGCGGTAGTCGTCCTTGGTGACGTCCCACTCGGGGGCGTACGCGAGCATCTCGCGGTCGCGGTAGCGCCAGGGGTACATGTTCTCGACGGCGAAGCGGACGTCGGTCTCGTCCGCCATCCGCCAGATGCCCTGGACGAAGTCGCGGGCGTACTGCCGCTGCCAGCGGAAGGGCGGGTGGACGACGACCGTCGACGCGCCGAGCTTCTCCGCGGCGGACCGGGCGCGCTGGAGCTTGGTCCACGGGTCGGTGGACCAGACGCGCTGGGTGATGAGGAGGCAGGGCGCGTGGATCGCGAGGACCGGGATCCGGTGGTAGTCGCTCAGCCGGCGCAGGGCCTCGATGTCCTGGCTGACGGGGTCGGTCCACACCATGACCTCGACGCCGTCGTACCCCAGGCGTGCGGCGACCTCGAAGGCGGTCGCCGTCGACTCCGGGTAGACCGAGGCCGTGGACAGCGCGACCTTCGCGTCCGGGATGCGCACGACTGGTTCTGCCACGGGGACAGGGTACGGGGCCCCGCACCGCGCCGTCCGGGCCACCGCCCGCTTCCGGCCGGTCGGTGGCCCGTACGCCGTCACGCCTGCCGGGTCCCGGCGCCCTCCGGCATGCCCTCCGGCATGTGGTCCAGCCGGCGCAGGATGACGCCCTCCCGCAGGGCCCAGGGACAGATCTCCAGCTCGTCCACGCCGAACAGGTCCATGGCGCCCTCGGCGACCAGGGCACCGGCCAGCAGCTGCCCCGCGCGGCCCTCGGAGACGCCCGGGAGCCCGGCGCGCTCGGCGGCGCTCATGGCGGCCAGCCGCGGCACCCACTCCTCCAGGGACTTCCGGGTGAGCTCGCGCTGCACGTAGAGGCCCTCGGCCGAGCGGGCGGCACCGGCGATGCGGGCCAGCTGCTTGAAGGTCTTGGAGGTGGCGACCACGTGGTCCGGGGCGCCGAAGCGGCTGAACTCGCCGACGCTGCGGGCGATCTGCGCCCGTACGTGCCGGCGCAGCGCCCGTACGTCGGCCGGGTCCGGCGGGTCGCCCGGCAGCCAGCCGGCCGTGAGGCGCCCGGCGCCCAGCGGGAGGGAGACGGCGCAGTCGGGCTCCTCGTCGATGCCGTACGCGATCTCCAGCGAGCCGCCGCCGATGTCGAGGACCAGCAGCTTCCCGGCGGACCAGCCGAACCAGCGGCGCACGGCCAGGAAGGTGAGACGGGCCTCGTCGGCGCCGCTGAGCACCTGGAGGTCGATGCCGGTCTCCTCGCGGACCCGGGCCAGCACCTCGTCGGCGTTGGTGGCCTCGCGCACGGCGGAGGTCGCGAAGGGCAGCACGTCCTCGCAGCCCTTGTCCTCGGCGGCCTGGACGGCTCCGGCGATCACGCCGGCCAGCTTGTCGATGCCCTCGGGGCCGATGGCTCCCGCCGGGTCGAGCAGCTCCGCCAGGCGGAGTTCCACCTTGTGCGAGTGCGCGGGCAGCGGGCGCGCGCCGGGGTGTGCGTCCACCACCAGCAGATGGATCGTGTTCGAACCCACATCAAGGACACCGAGTCTCATGGAAGGAACGCTACTGCGATTCGGCCATATGGCCCGCCACCCCGCTTACGCTGGGGTTGTGCCAAATACGAAGAAGGCCAAGAAGCAGACAAAAGCCCCCAAGTCCCAGCAGAAGAAGCAGGACGAGGTCGCTCTGGACTTCCCGCGGGCCTGGGTGGAGTTCCCGGACCCCGCCGACGACGAGCAGGTCTTCCGCTGTGACCTGACCTGGCTGACCTCCCGCTGGACCTGCATCTTCGGCAGCGGCTGCCAGGGCATCCAGGCCGGCCGCGCGGACGACGGCTGCTGCACGCTGGGCGCGCACTTCTCGGACGAGGAGGACGAGCAGCGGGTGGCCGGGCACGTGGCGAGGCTCACTCCCGAACTGTGGCAGTTCCACGAGGAGGGCACCCGTACGGGCTGGACCCAGCTCGACGAGGACGGCGACCGGCAGACCCGCCGCTGGGAGGGCTCCTGCATCTTCCAGAACCGTCCCGGCTTCCCCGGCGGCGCGGGCTGCTCGCTGCACATCCTGGCGCTCAAGGAGGGCCGGGAGCCGCTGGAGACCAAGCCGGACGTGTGCTGGCAGCTGCCGATCCGGCGGACGTACGACTGGATCGACCGGCCCGACGACACCCGCGTGCTCCAGGTGTCCATCGGCGAGTACGACCGCCGCGGCTGGGGGCCGGGCGGCCACGACCTGCACTGGTGGTGCACCTCGGCGACCTCGGCGCACGGCGCGGGGGAGCCGGTGTACGTCACGTACAAGCCCGAGCTGACCGAGCTGATGGGCAAGGAGGGGTACGAGGTGCTGGCCGGGCTGTGCGAGCAGCGGCTGGCCAGCCTCCTGCCGATGGCGCCGCACCCCGCGGACCCCGACCCGGTCGGCTGACGGGGACGGCCCGCACGACGCACCGGCCGGCACCGGCCCGGGCCGGTGCCGCCTAGCTTCCGCTCGGCTCGCCGGTCGGGCCCGGGTCCGAGGGGGAAACCGTTCCTTCTGATGCCGAGGGCGTGGGGGTCGGGGTCGGCGTCGGGGTGTCCGAGGGGGTCGGCGTAGGGCTCGGCGTGGGGGTCTCGGTCGTGGGTGTGGGCGTCGGCGTCGGGGTGGGCGGCTTGGGCGCGCCCCGGCCCTCGATCGTGAGGACCGCGCCCGAGGGGTCGACGCCGAGGCGGGAGATCCACTCCCCGGCCGGCTCCAGCGCGTGGTCCACGGTGATCCGTACGGTGAACGTTTCGCCCGGCTCCAGGACGCCCTGGCTCTGGCTGACGCCGAGCCACGGCGAGTCCCACCAGAGCCGCCAGTGGACGGGCGCCCCGCCCGAGGCGCTGAGGATGACCAGCGTGGTGCCGCCCGAGGAGATCGCGTCGACCGAGAGCCGCCCGGGCCCGCGGGTGCCGGGGGCGGTCGGCGGGGCGGTGTCGCCCGGGGTGATCACTTCGACCGACACGTCCGGGGTGCGTGCCCCGGAGGTGAAGCCGGGTGCGGGCCCGTTCCCGGCGTTCCCCGCGTTCTCGTACGTGGAGTAGGCGCCGCCCGCGGTGCGGGTGTGCCCCTCGGCCTCGGACGCGGAGATGGCGGTGACCCCGGCGGTGCCCTCGCCCGTCAGCGGGGCTCCCCGGTACGCGGCCCAGAGGGCCAGCACCGGCGCGGCGACCACGGTGGCCACCACCGTCGTGGTGACGGCGCGGGCGCGCAGCCGGTCCCGCCGGGCGGCCCGGTCCTTGGGGTCCACCGGATATCCCGCGCGGTCGAACCGCGGGACCGCCGCGCGGCCCCGCGGCACGGTGCGCGCGGCCAGCAGTACGGCCTCCCGGGGCGCGGGCACCAGCGGCAGCGCCGCCGGGGTGAGGGCGGAGCCGGGCCAGGGCCCGCCCGCGCCGACCCGCTCGGCGACGCGGCGGCAGGTGGGGCAGTCGTCGACGTGCCGGACCAGCTCGCTGCGCAGGGCGGTGGAGAGCAGCACCTGGCTGTCGCCGGTGAGCCGGGCGACGCTGGGACAGCTGCCGGTGTCGACCACGGCGAGCGCGGCGCGGGTGCGCTCGACCTCGCAGGCGGCGCCGGCGAGGAGTTCGCGGGCGGCGGCCGGGGCCATGCCGGTCACGGCGGCGACCTCGGAGACGGCGAGGCCGTGGCGGACCGACAGTTCGAGCGCCTCGCGCTGCTCCGGTGTGGTCCCCGCGGCCTCCGGCCAGGCCAGCCGGGCCAGCTCGGCGTGGCGCTCGTCCGCCGCCGGGTCGGGGGCGGGCGGGGGCGTGGGGCCGGGGGCAGGGGGTGCGGAGCCGGGCGCACGGGCGGAGCCTCCGGCGATGCTGTGCGCCTGTGCGTGCTCCGGCGCACGCCGGGCGCTGTGCGCCCCGGGCCGGACCCGCCGCTGCACCGAGAGCCTGCGCAGGCAGGCCCAGCGGGCCAGTGCGTAGAGCCAGGCGCGGCGCGCGGCCTCGCCCTCGGGGCAGCGGTTCGCCTGCCGGGCCGCCACCGCGAGGACGTCGCCCAGCACGCTGGTGGCCGCGTCGTGGTCGCAGAGCACCGAGAGGCAGTAGGTGAACAGGCCGTCGAGGTGAGCCTCGTGGCCGGAGGTGGGCTGCTGCTCCGGCGTGCGGGGCGCGCGCCCGTGCGCCCGGTGTGCGCCGGTGCTCTGGATGGGCTGTGCCTGACTGCTGCTTGTCACCCGGTGACCGTAGAAGCCGCGCCGTGGGCGCTCTGGAAGCCTTCAGCAGTTTTAATCCTTACGGGTGAACAGATCCCTCATAAGGGGACAGCCCCCGTGACGTACGGGCCCCGGGCCCCGTTCGGGGGCTGTGGCCGGGGGTTGTCGGAGGGTGCCGATACCGTTGCCGCATGGCTGCCCGTACATCCCGTTCATCCGCCAAGGACCGGCCGTCCTACCGCTGCACCGAGTGCGGCTGGACCACCGCCAAGTGGCTCGGCCGCTGCCCCGAGTGCCAGGCGTGGGGCACGGTCGAGGAGACCGGCACGCCCGCGGTCCGTACGACGGCGGCGGGCCGGGTGTCGACGGCCGCGGTGCCGATCGGCCAGGTCGACGGCCGGCAGGCGACGGCCCGCACGACGGGCGTGGACGAGCTGGACCGCGTGCTCGGCGGGGGCCTGGTGCCCGGCGCCGTGGTGCTGCTGGCGGGCGAGCCCGGCGTGGGCAAGTCCACGCTGCTGCTGGACGTGGCGGCCAAGGCGGCGAGCGACGCGCACCGGACGCTGTACGTCACGGGTGAGGAGTCGGCGAGCCAGGTGCGGCTGCGGGCCGACCGGATCAACGCCCTGAGCGACCACCTCTACCTGGCGGCGGAGACGGACCTGTCGGCGGTGCTGGGACACCTGGACGCGGTGAAGCCGTCGCTGCTGATCCTGGACTCGGTACAGACGGTGGCGTCCCCCGAGATCGACGGCGCGCCGGGCGGCATGGCCCAGGTCCGGGAAGTGGCCGGGGCGCTCATCAGGGCCTCCAAGGAGCGGGGCATGTCCACGCTGCTGGTGGGCCACGTGACGAAGGACGGCGCGATCGCGGGTCCCCGGCTGCTGGAGCACCTGGTGGACGTGGTGCTGCACTTCGAGGGCGACCGGCACGCCCGCCTCCGGCTCGTGCGGGGCGTGAAGAACCGGTACGGCGCGACGGACGAGGTCGGCTGCTTCGAGCTGCACGACGAGGGGATCACGGGTCTCGCCGACCCGAGCGGCCTGTTCCTGACCCGGCGCGACGAGCCGGTCCCCGGCACCTGTCTGACGGTGACGCTGGAGGGCCGCCGGCCGCTGGTGGCCGAGGTGCAGGCGCTGACCGTCGACTCGCAGATCCCCTCGCCCCGGCGGACCACCTCGGGCCTGGAGACGTCCCGGGTGTCGATGATGCTGGCGGTGCTGGAGCAGCGCGGGCGGATCAGCGCGCTGGGCAAGCGGGACATCTACTCGGCCACGGTGGGCGGCGTGAAGCTGTCGGAGCCGGCCGCCGACCTGGCCATCGCGCTGGCCCTGGCCTCGGCGGCCAGCGACACCCCGCTGCCGAAGAACCTGGTGGCCATCGGCGAGGTGGGCCTGGCCGGCGAGGTGCGGCGGGTGACCGGCGTACAGCGGCGGCTGGCGGAGGCCCACCGGCTGGGCTTCACCCACGCGCTGGTGCCGGGCGATCCGGGCAAGGTCCCGCCCGGCATGCGGGTGACGGAGGTGGCGGACATGGGGGACGCGCTGCGGGTGCTGCCCCACTCGCGGGCGGCCTCCCGGCGGGCGCCCGCCGAGTAGCCGCGGGCTTGAATCGGGCCCCCTCCGGGCAAGGCTCGGGAGGGGCGCGGGACGCGCCGGTAGACTTTGGGCTGGTCCGCCCGGCCATGGCCGGGCGGCGGAACCCGCGACCGGAGGAGTGCAGTGGCAGCCAAGGACGGGGCAGCGGCACCCGGGAAGTCCGGCGCGAGCTCCAAGCACGAAGCGCTCATGCGTGCCTCGCTGAGCGCCGTCGCGCCTGGTCAGCAGCTGCGTGACGGCCTGGAGCGGATCGTCCGCGGCAACACCGGCGGCCTGATCGTCCTCGGTATGGACAAGGCCGTCGAGGCCATGTGCACCGGCGGTTTCGTGCTGGACGTGGAGTTCACGGCGACCCGGCTGCGCGAGCTGTGCAAGCTCGACGGCGCGCTGATCCTCGACAAGGACATCACCAAGATCCTCCGCGCCGGCGTGCAGCTGGTGCCGGACGCGTCGATCCCGACGGAGGAGACCGGCACCCGGCACCGCACCGCCGACCGCGTCTCGAAGCAGTGCGGCTTCCCGGTGGTCTCGGTGTCGCAGTCGATGCGGCTGATCGCCCTGTACGTCGACGGGGAGCGCCGGGTCCTGGAGGAGTCGGGCGCGATCCTGTCCCGGGCGAACCAGGCGCTGGCCACCCTGGAGCGGTACAAGCTCCGGCTCGACGAGGTCGCGGGCACGCTGTCCGCACTGGAGATCGAGGACCTGGTCACGGTCCGCGACGTCACCGCGGTGGCCCAGCGGCTGGAAATGGTCCGCCGGATCGCGACCGAGATCGCCGAGTACGTGGTGGAGCTGGGCACCGACGGCCGCCTCCTCTCGCTCCAGCTGGACGAGCTGACGGTCGGCGTCGAGCCCGAGCGCGAGCTGGTGATCCGCGACTACGTCCCCGAGCCGACGGCGAAGCGTTCCCGCACGGTGGACGAGGCGCTGGCCGAGCTGGACTCGCTCACCCACGCAGAGCTGCTGGAGCTGCCCATCGTGGCCAAGGCCCTCGGGTACAGCGGCTCCCCCGAGACGCTGGACTCCGCCGTCTCGCCGCGCGGTTACCGGCTGCTGGCCAAGGTGCCGCGGCTGCCGGGCGCGATCATCGAGCGGCTGGTCGAGCACTTCGGCGGGCTGCAGAAGCTGCTGGCTGCGTCCGTGGACGACCTCCAGACCGTCGACGGCGTCGGCGAGGCCCGGGCGCGCAGCGTCCGCGAGGGCCTGTCGCGCCTGGCGGAATCCTCGATCCTGGAGCGTTACGTCTAGCTCGCCCCCGGATACGACTGCGCGGCCGGCCCCGGACGGGGCCGGCCGCGCTGCGTTCGCTCCCCCGGCGGTCGCTCCCCCGGCGGTCCGGGGTCCCGCTCGGGTCCGGCTCAGGTCCCGCTCAGTCCTTCTCCAGGACGAACGAGGTCTGGATGACCGGCAGGCCCGGGGCCTTGACCTCGACCAGGTAGGTGCCGGCTTCGGCCGCGCCCTGCGGCGGTGACGCACAGGCGGCGGCGTCGCTGCCCTTGCGGTCCCAGTCCACGGCGTGCGTGATGCCGGTCTTCGCGGGAACCCGGAAGTACGTGTTCCCCGCGCCGCTCGGGCAGTCCGCGGAGGACCAGAGGGCCTTGTCGTCGCCGGCCTTCGTGATGGTGAGGACCGCGTGCTTCGGCCCGAGGTCGACCTTGCAGGTCGTGCCCGAGGTGTTCTCGGCGACCAGCTCGAACCGCGGGCGCTCGGCGGGCTCGTACGCGTTCTTCACGCTGCGCACGCTCCACCGGACCGCGCCGGGCGCGCAGTTGGGGAGCGGGGAGGCGGCCGGAACCTGCACGGCGCCGCCGCCGGAGCCGCCGCCGCCCGGGTCGCCGTTCTTGCCGGCGCCCTCGTCGGTGCCGGTGCCGGTGCCCGTACCCGGGTCCGATCCGGTCTGGTCGCCGCCGGTGTCGCCGGAGCCGCTGCCGCCCGACTCGCCGCGGCCGCCCGGGTACTGACTGATCGCCGAGCCGGACGGGTTGGGTCCGGGGGTGATCGGGTCGTTGGTACGGGTGCCGTTGGGGCCCTTCGCGTCCGTACTCGCCTTGTGGGAACCGGAGGTGACGGCCCATGTGGCGATGATGGCGAGGAGCGCGACGACGGACGCCAGAACGGCCCTCCGTCGCCAGTAGATGGAGGAGGGGAGCGGCCCGACCGGATTGCGCAGTGATCCCACGGAGCGAACTTTACGAGAGATCCGGCCCCGATCCGCGTCCCACCCGCCGCACACACACGGTGTTTTGGCGATCATCATCCTGCGGTCGGAAAGCGGAACGTAAAAAACCGGTCAACAGTCGGATGCGGGCGTACGCCGGTTTTACGTACTGTCGGTGACCATGGACACCTCCGACCTCTATCGCGACGTCACGGACTTCGCGCGTTCAACCCCCGGCTGGGTGCAGTCGGTCGCCGAGCTGTGGACCGAGGCCGGCATCGTCCTCTTCGGGCTGCTCTTCATCGCCCTGTGGTGGCGCGCCCGGCCGCTCGACCACCGTGCACAGGCGCTCGCCGTGCTCGCACCGCTGGCGACGGCCACCGCGTACGTGGTCTCGGAACTGCTCAAGTCGGTGGTCCAGGAGGAACGTCCCTGCCGAGCGGTGGCGGGGGCGGGGAGCCCCCTCATCAGCTGCCCGCCGTACGGCGACTGGTCCTTCCCCAGCAACCACTCCGCGATAGCCGGGGCCGCCGCGATCGCCCTGGCGGTGGTCGTGCCGCGGCTGGCCCTGCTGACCGTTCCGATGGCGCTCCTGATGGCCTTCTCCCGGGTGTTCGTCGGCGTCCACTACCCGCACGACGTGGCGATGGGCCTGCTCTTCGGCGGCTCCGCGGCAGCCCTGCTGATGGCCGTGGCGGCCGTCCCGATGACCCGGGTGGTGGCCTCCGTACGGTCCTCCGGGCGTCCGGCGGCTGTCTGGATCACGGGCGCGGGCCCGGCGGGACGCCCCTGAAACGTGCCAGGATGCGGAATGCCATGACTGCCATCACCGCCTCCTCCCCCGGTTCCGTTCCCGTGCCCCCGGCGGCCGGCGGGTCCGCCGCCCCCGCGGACCTGCCCTTCGCGCCGGACACCCTGCACGTCCCCGTCATCGACTGGTTCGAGGACAACGCCCGCGACCTGCCCTGGCGGCATCCCGAGGCCGGGCCCTGGGGCGTGATGGTCAGCGAGTTCATGCTCCAGCAGACCCCGGTGGTCCGGGTCCTCCCGGTGTACGAGCAGTGGCTGGCCCGCTGGCCCCGCCCGGCCGACCTGGCCGCCGAGGCCCCCGGCGAGGCCGTCCGCGCCTGGGGACGGCTCGGCTACCCGCGCCGGGCGCTGCGCCTGCACGGCGCGGCCGTCGCCATAACGGAGCGGCACGGCGGCGACGTACCGCGCGACCACGCGCAGCTGCTCGCGCTGCCCGGCATCGGCGAGTACACCGCGGCGGCGGTGGCCTCCTTCGCGTACGGACAGCGCCACCCGGTGCTCGACACGAACGTCCGCAGGGTCTTCGCCCGGGCCGTGACCGGCACCGAGTACCCGCCCAACGCCACGACGGCCGCCGAACGCCGGCTCGCGCGGGCCCTGCTGCCCGGGGACGAGCCCACGGCCGCGGCCTGGGCGGCGGCCTCCATGGAGCTGGGCGCGCTGGTGTGCACCGCGAAGAGCCCGGCCTGCGCGCGCTGCCCGATCGCGGCGAGCTGCGCCTGGCGGCTGGCCGGCAAGCCGGAGCACCAGGGGCCGCCGCGGCGCGGCCAGACGTACGCCGGGACCGACCGGCAGGTGCGCGGCAAGCTCCTCGCGGTGCTGCGCGAGGCGGTCGGGCCGGTGCCGCAGGGCGCGCTCGACGCGGTCTGGGACGAACCCGTGCAACGGGCCCGCGCACTCGACGGGCTGGTCGCCGACGGGCTCGTGGAGCCGCTGGACGACGGTACGTACCGGCTGCCGCTGACCTGACCTGCGGGAAGCCGAACCGGAAGGAAATCCTCCGACCATCCGGGGAAAGCCCAGCTCAGAGGGCTGTTACACAACCTATGGCTTTCCGTGCGCCCACCGAGGTCTGGACCGCACAGCCTCGTGACAACCCGTCCGTAACTTCGAATCCGTAAGCACGGGGAGACGGACGGAACGGAACGGAGGCGGTCTGAGATGGCGCACGGCGAGGTACTCGAGTTCGAAGAGTACGTACGTACCCGCCAGGACGCGCTGCTGCGGAGCGCGCGCCGCCTGGTTCCGGACCCGACCGACGCGCAGGACCTGCTGCAGACGGCACTGGTCCGCACGTACGGGCGCTGGGACGGGATCGCGGACAAGTCCCTGGCGGACGCGTACCTGCGCCGCGTCATGATCAACACCCGGACCGAGTGGTGGCGGGCGCGCAAGCTCGAAGAGGTCCCGACCGAGCAGCTGCCCGACGCGAGCGTGGAGGACGGCGCCGAGCAGCGCGCCGACCGCGCCCTGCTGATGGACGTCCTCAAGGTGCTCGCGCCCAAGCAGCGCAGTGTCGTGGTGCTGCGACACTGGGAGCAGATGAGCACCGAGGAGACGGCCGCGGCGCTCGGGATGTCTGCGGGGACCGTGAAGAGCACACTGCACCGGGCGCTGGCGCGGCTCCGCCAGGAGCTGGAGAGCCGCAACCTCGACATGCGCGCCCTGGAACGCGGTGACCACTACGTGCGGAGCGAGGGGCGGGAGCGTTGCGCGGCCTAGGTGGCAGAAGCCTCGAACGACGGGGCTCCTTCGCGCTGATGTCGGCGGGGACCATCGTCCTCGCCGGCTCAGTGCTGTTCGTGGTCGGCTGCACCTCGGGGGGCACCGGGCTGAAGGACGAGGGGCCGGCCAGTACGGAGTCGGTGGCGAAGGCCGCTCCGACGCCGCGCTCCTCCGGCGGGTCGCCGCCCGTGAAGAAGGTGGACGCGGTCGCGCTGCTGAAGGCCGACCCGAAGGTGAGCGCGCAGCTCAAGCAGGACCTGAAGCCGTGCGTGGGCAAGCAGTTCCCGGTGGACGTGACCTACGGCAAGGTCACCGGGAACACCGCGGACGACGTGATCGTCAACGTGCTGTCCTGCGCCGATGCGGTGGGGGTGGGCTCCTTCGTGTACCGCCTGGAGGGCGACAAGTACCAGAACGTCTTCGCGGACGAAGTGCCTCCGGTCTACGCCGAGATCGACCGGGGAGACCTGGTGCTGACCCGTGAGGTCTACGGCAAGGGCGACTCCATCGCCTACCCGTCCGGGCAGGACGTGCTCACGTACCGCTGGATGGGCGACAAGTTCACCGTGCACGACCGGGTGCACACGGATTTCAGCAACACGGCCGACGGCGGCGGACAGCCCGCCCCGGCCGTCACGTCGAAGGGCTGAGTGCAGCGGATGGCCGAGACCCATGTGCTTTTCGTGGAGGACGACGACGTCATCCGCGAGGCCACGACCCTCGCTCTGGAGCGCGACGGCTTCGTCGTGACCGCGCAGCCCGACGGGCTGGCGGGCCTGGAGTCGTTCCGGGAGAAGCGCCCCGACATCGCGCTCCTCGACGTGATGGTCCCCGGCATGGACGGCGTGAGCCTGTGCCGCCGGATCCGCGACGAGTCCACCGTGCCCGTGATCATGCTGTCGGCGCGCGCCGACTCCATCGACGTGGTGCTGGGCCTCGAAGCGGGCGCGGACGACTACGTCACCAAGCCCTTCGACGGCGCGGTGCTGGTCGCGCGCATCCGTGCGGTGCTGCGCCGCTTCGGGCACGCCGGCGGCGTCAACGGCGCGGCCGAGGAGGAGCCGGCCGGCGAGCGCGGCGTCCTGTCCTTCGGCGACCTGGAGGTCGACACCGAGGGCATGGAGGTCCGCCGCGACGGCGCGCCCGTGGCCCTGACCCCCACCGAGATGCGGCTGCTGCTGGAGTTCTCCACCGCGCCCGGCACCGTGCTCTCCCGCGACCGGCTGCTGGAGCGGGTCTGGGACTACGACTGGGGCGGCGACACCCGCGTGGTGGACGTCCACGTCCAGCGGCTGCGCACGAAGATCGGTCAGGACCGGATCGAGACGGTCCGGGGATTCGGATACAAGCTGAAGGCATGAGGGGGCACACAGAGCTCGCGTCCTGCCAGGCGCCCGTTCCCGCGTCCTGCCCGGAGCTCACAGGATGAAGCGGTTCACGCTGCGCACGGGAATCCGCTGGAAGATCAGTTTCGCCATCGCCGCCGTGGGCGCCCTGATCGCGATAGCGCTGAGCCTGGTGGTGCACAACGCCGCCCGCGTCTCGATGCTGCAGAGCGCCCGCGAGGTCCAGATGGAGCGGGTGCAGTTCATCGCGAAGAACGCGGAGGTCGTGAAGAAGCCCCCGCTCGGCGCCAAGATCGACGACCCGGACCTGCCGCGCGAGCTGCGCGACAAGGTGCGCTCGGGGCGGCGCGGCTCGTACGTGCAGGAGCACGGCGCCGGGGCCGCCCCGGAGGTGTGGGCCGCGGTGCCGCTCGGCAACGGGCAGGTGCTGTCGCTGCACAACTCCTTCCAGGAGAACGCCAACCTGCTGCGGGCCCTCGACGAGGCCCTGGTGGTCGGCTCGGTCGCCGTGGTGGTGGCCGGGTCGGCGCTCGGCGTGCTCATCGGCGGGCAGATCTCGCGCCGGCTGCGCAAGGCCGCGGCCGCCGCGGGCAAGGTCGCCCAGGGGCAGCCAGGCGTACGGGTGCGCGACGCGGTGGGCGGTGTCGTACGGGACGAGACCGACGACCTCGCGCGGGCGGTGGACGCCATGGCCGACGCCCTCCAGCAGCGGCTGGAGGCCGAGCGCCGGGTCACCGCCGACATCGCGCACGAGCTGCGCACCCCGGTCACGGGGCTGCTGACGGCGGCCGAGCTGCTGCCGCCCGGCCGTCCGACGGAGCTGGTCCGCGACCGGGCGCAGGCGATGCGGGTGCTGGTCGAGGACGTGCTGGAGGTGGCCCGGCTGGACAGCGCCTCGGAGCGGGCGGAGCTCCAGGACGTGGCGCTGGGCGAGTTCGTGCGGCGCCGGGTCTCGGTGCTCATGCCGGACGCGACGGTGCGGGTCGTGGCCGACGAGATCGTGGCCACCGATCCGCGGCGCCTGGAGCGGATCCTGGGCAACCTGCTGGCCAACGCGACGCGGTACGGCAGGCCTCCGGTGGAGGTCGACGTGGAGGGCCGGGTGATCCGGGTCCGGGACCACGGGCCGGGCTTCCCGGAGGCGCTGCTCAAGGAGGGCCCGAGCCGGT
The DNA here is from genome assembly GCF_044759445.1 of Streptomyces sp. NPDC101118. Taxonomy (NCBI): domain Bacteria; kingdom Bacillati; phylum Actinomycetota; class Actinomycetes; order Kitasatosporales; family Streptomycetaceae; genus Streptomyces; species Streptomyces sp. NPDC101118. Next base: position 23,765 of record NZ_JBIVZG010000004.1, read on the forward strand.
TCCGTACCGGCTCCTCCGACCGTGCGGGCGTGGGGCACGGGCTGGGGCTGACCATCGCCGCGGGGCAGGCGCGGGTGCTGGGCGCCCGGCTGACCTTCCGGAACGTGGCGGCGCCGGGCGGGATCGAGCGGGAGGGCGCGAGCGCCGGCGCGGTGGCGGTGCTGTGGCTCCCGGAGCACGCGCCGACCTCGACGGGCAGCTTCCCTGTCGTCCGGCTGCCGGAGTAGCGGCAGCGGGGCGGTCCCCCTCGCACGTACCGGGGTGGGCCCGGTACGTACGGGGGCGGGCCAGGTGCGCACGGGGGCGGCCGGGTAGGACCGGCCGCCGGCCCGGCGTACGACGTGAACGGCCCCCGGTGCCCGTGTAGGCACCGGGGGCCGTCTCACCAGGGGAGGTGAACCGGGGAGCCGGTCGGTCCGCTCAGTGCGCGACCGGCTGCTTCGCCAGGTCGGCGGCCTCGGCGGGGGCGGCCTTCTCCGGGCCGGCCCCACGGAGCGGGACCTCCTTGACGAACCAGGCGGTGACGAACCCGATCACCGCGATGGCCGCACCGAGCAGGAACGCGGAGTGCGTACCCGCGGCGACCGCGTGCTGGTAGGCCTCGCGGACCGCCTCCGGCAGCTTGGCCAGGCTGGCCGCGTCGAGCTGCGCGGAGCTGCCCGTCGCACCCGCACCGGCGGCGCCCAGGCGCTCGGTCATCGTGTCCTGGACCCGCGTGGTGAAGAGCGAGCCCATCAGCGCGACGCCGAAGGAGCCGCCGAGCGTGCGGAACAGGGTGGCGGACGACGAGGCCACGCCCATGTCCTTCATCTCGACGCTGTTCTGGGCGACGAGCATGGTGATCTGCATCAGGAAGCCGAGGCCGGCGCCGAGCACCGCCATGTAGACGCCCGAGACGAGGCGGGAGGTGCCGGTGTCCATCTGCGCGAGCAGGAACAGGCCCACGACCATCAGCGCGCCGCCGGCGATCGGGAAGACCTTGTACTTGCCGCTGTTGGTGGTGACGCGGCCCGCGATCAGCGAGACCACCATCATCGACAGCAGCATCGGCAGGAGCAGCAGGCCCGAGTTGGTGGCCGAGGCGCCCTGTACGGACTGCTGGAACAGCGGCAGGTAGAGCACGCCGCCGAACATCGCGAAGCCGGTCAGGAAGCCGATCACGGACATCAGCGTGAAGTTGCGGCTGCGGAAGATGTGCAGCGGCATGATCGGCTCCGCCGCGCGGGTCTGCGAGTACAGGAAGGCCGCGGTGGACACGACGCCGGCCGCGATCAGGCCGAGGATCTCGGCGGAGCCCCAGGCGTACTCGGTGCCGCCCCAGGTGGTGACGAGCACGGTCGAGGTGATGGCGACGGTCAGCAGCGCCGCGCCCAGGTAGTCGATCTTGCTCTTGACGGTCTTCTTCGGCAGGTGCAGCACCGCCGTCACCATCGCCAGCGCCACGGCGCCCAGCGGCAGGTTGATGTAGAAGGACCAGCGCCAGCCCATGTGGTCGGTGATGGTGCCGCCGACCAGGGGGCCGCCGATCATCGCGAGCGCCATGACGCCGGCCATCATGCCCTGGTACTTGCCGCGCTCCCGCGGGGGGATGAGGTCGCCGATGATCGCCATGACGCCGACCATCAGACCGCCGGCGCCCAGGCCCTGGATGGCGCGGAAGCCGATGAGCTGGCCCATGTCCTGGGCCATGCCGCTGAGCACCGAGCCCACCAGGAAGATCACGATCGAGGCGAGGAAGGAGCCCTTGCGGCCGTACATGTCGCCGAGCTTGCCCCAGATGGGGGTGGAGGCGGCGGTGGCCAGCGTGTACGCGGTGACGACCCAGGAGAGGTGCTCCAGGCCGCCGAGCTCGCCGACGATGGTCGGCATCGCGGTGCCGATGATCATGTTGTCGAGCATCGCGAGCAGCATCGCGATCATCAGGGCCATCAGGACCACGCGCACGCTGCGTGGCTTGGGAGCGTCTTCCACGGCCGTTGCCGCCGCCCCCGACTCGGTTTTCACTGGAACATCGCTCATGGCCACTCCCCTGGTACTTACTTGCCGACCGGCAAGTTCACTACACTGGGGAACGTAGACCCCTAACTAGCCGGGCGTCAAGTAAGTATCGGGAGAGACATGTCCAGCACTCCGCAGCAGCGCCGCGGCAACACGCGCCAGCGCATCCAGGACGTCGCGCTGGAGCTCTTCGCCGAGCAGGGCTACGAGAAGACGTCGCTCCGGGAGATCGCGGAGCGGCTGGAGGTCACGAAGGCGGCGCTGTACTACCACTTCAAGACCAAGGAAGAGATCCTGATCAGCATCTTCGAGGACTTGACCAGGCCCATCGACGAGCTGATCGCCTGGGCCGGCGAGCAGCCGCGCACCCTGGAGACCAAGCGGGAGCTGCTGCGCCGCTACAGCGACGCGCTCAGCACCGGGTCCCAGCTGTACCGCTTCATGCAGGAGAACCAGGCCTCGCTGCGGGAGCTGAGCATCGGCGAGACCGTGAAGCGCCGGATGTTCGAGATGGTCGAGCTGCTGCGCCAGCCCGACGCCCCGACCGTGGACCAGGTGCGCTGCGTCAGCGCGCTGTTCACGCTGCACGCCGGGATGATGTTCATGCAGCACATCGAAAAGGGCGACCCCGAGGAGACCCGCAGGGCCGCCCTCGAAGTCGCCGTCGATCTGATCACCCAGGCCCACCACCAGGCCTGAGGGAGCAGCTCGGTCAGATCTTCACGCCCGCCTTGGCGAGGAAGGTGACCGGGTTGATCGCGGAACCGTAGTTCGGGGTGGTGCGGATCTCGAAGTGCAGGTGCGGGCCGCTGGAGTTGCCCGTGTTGCCGGAGAGGCCGATCCGCTGGTCGGTGGAGACGGTCTGGCCGACGCGGACCTGGACCTTCGAGAGGTGCGCGTACTGGGAGTACGTGTTGTTCGCGTGCTTGATCACGATCGCGTTGCCGTAGGCGGGGCCGTCACCGGCGCCGTTGGGGCCGGCCTTGACGACGACGCCCTTGTGCACGGCCTTGACCGGGGTGCCGGTCGGGACGGCGAAGTCCTGGCCGGAGTGCTTGCGAGCCCACATCGAGCCGCCCTTGCCGTAGGTGGCGGACACGACGTAGTTCTCGACGGGGTTGGTCCAGCCGGCGGCCTTCTTCGCGGCGGCGGCCTTGGCGGCGGCCTTGGCCTGGGCGGCGGTCTTCGCTGCCTGCTGGGCGGCCTTCGCCTGCGCGGCGGCCTGCTCGGAGACCAGCGTGGCCGGGGCGGAGAGGGCGGTGGAGACGTCCGCGGTACCGGCGGCGAAGGCGGTCTGCCCGGCCCCGAACACCATCAGCGCTCCCAGACCCGAGGCAGCGACGACCGTGCTGCGACGGAAGGCGGACTGACGGACACGGTTGGTGGCGACGCGCTTCGACATACGGGCGGACCTCCGGGGTCTGGACTGCTCGGGCAAGAAGCAACCCGGCGCATCGGCCGGGCTGGCTCATCCTTGGTAACAAGACCCCGACAGTTCACTCAAACCCCCCATTTACTACCGAACCTCGTAGTCGGCCCGCGGGAATTCGGACCCGTTGACGGCCCCTGTCCTGGGCTTAAACCTTTCCGACATGGGCGATTTGATCTACTAGAGCATCTAGTACGCCTTTGATCCCCTGTGCGGCTTGTCACCGTTCAGGGACCATCGGATGTCCGTTTCGGGACCAAAGACCTGCAACGCGCCACTACGCTCTCGCGTCGTGGACCCTCTAGCCCAGGCAGGCATGCGCATCGCATCCGGTGTCATCGGCCCGATCGTCGGCAGGTTCTTCCGCTTCTCCGAGGGACCGGGAGCCGCACTCGCGGACCATCCGGTCCGCGTCTCGGCGTACTTCTCCTTCAAGGAGAAACGCACCCTCACCCGCCAGGACTTCGACAAGATCGCCGACAAGCTGGTCGAGGCGGGCTTACGGGCTCCCGGCGAACGCCCCCTCCCGCCCGGCGACGAGGCCGGCGTGGCCGCGGCCCTCGCCGGCACCCTCTACGGCCTCCCCGGCCTGGACCTCACGGACGCCCAGGCCGTCGAGCTCGGCCACCGCGAACTCGCCCGCCGGCTGCGCGCCCAGGCCCCGCACCTCGGCCTCTCCGAACAGGCCGAGTACTTCTACACCCGGCTGCTGGACCTCACCTGCCTGCACGTCCTGCACTTCTTCACCCAGCGCTCCCACTTCGTCGCCGCCACCCTGGTGCAGCAGAGCCGCCGCCAGAGCGAGCTGATCGCGAAGGTGGACGAGCTGGTGACCCGCATCCCCCGCCAGGACGCGGGCGACGGGGCCTTCGAGCGGCGGTACCTGGAGTACGTCGTCCGCAAGCACAGCACCCTGACGATCTTCGGCATCGACCTCACCCGCACCCCGGGGAAGTGGCCGCTGGACGCGGCGTACATGAGCCTGGAGGCGACGGCGTCCCGTCCGGCGGAGGTGGATCCCGCGGACCAGTGGCGGTTGAACCCCCACACCGGCGAGTACGAGCTGCGCGTCGCACTCTCCGGCCCCCTCCCCGCCGACCAGGCCCTCGCCGCCCGCGAGCGGGTACTGCTGCGCGGCGAGGCCGGCTCCGGAAAGACCACCCTCATCCAGTGGCTGGCCGTCTCCGCCGCCCGGGCCGTGCCGGACGAGCGGATGGCGTACGTGCGGGACCGCATCCCCTTCGTACTCCCCCTGCGCACCCTGGCCCGCCACAGCAGCCTGCCCTCGCCGCGCACGTTCCTGGCGTCGGTCGGCGTACCGCTGGCCGGGGAGCAGCCGGTGGGGTGGGAGGACCGGGTGCTGACGCAGCGGCGCGGGCTGGTCCTGGTCGACGGCATCGACGAGATTCCGGAAGCCGACCGCATCCGGGCCCACGAGTGGCTCGCCGACCTCGTCGGCCAGTACCCGGGCAACCGCTGGCTGGTCACCTCACGGCCGTCGGCCGTCCGGGAGGAGTGGCTCGGCGACCAGTCCTTCAGCGAGCTGACGCTGGCCCCCATGAGCCCGGCCGACGTGGCCGCCTTCGTCCAGCGCTGGCACGCGGCCGCCAAGAGCGACGACCCGGAGGAGGACGCCGAGCTCGCCGGGTACGAGGCGCAGCTGCTGGCCTCCGTACGGGCCAACGCCGACCTCGGCCGGCTGGCCACCAACCCGCTCATGTGCGGGCTGATCTGCGCCCTGCACCGCGACCGGCGGGGCTTCCTGCCCTTCGGGCGCAAGGACCTCTACGCGGCCGCCCTGTCCATGCTGCTCAGCCGCCGGGACCGGGAGCGGCAGCTGAAGGTGCCCGAGATCCGGGAGGAGGCCCAGCTCCAGCTGCTCCAGCGGCTCGCGTACTGGCTGATCCGCAATGGCGCCGCGGAGATGGACCGGGCCCAGGCCGAAAAGCTGATCGAGGACGCCCTGCCCTCCCTGCCGGAGGTGGCGGCTCTCGGTGACGGCCGGAAGGTCTTCCAGCACTTCCTGCTCCGCAGCGGCCTGCTGCGGACCCCGGCCCCGGGCCGGGTGGACTTCATCCACCGCACCTTCCAGGACTTCCTGGGCGCCCGGGCCGCCCTGGACGAAGGCAGCTTCGGCGAACTGGCGCGGCACGCCGACGACGACCAGTGGAACGACGTGATCCGCATGGCCGTGGCGCAGGGCCGCCCGCGCGAGCGCACCGAGATCTTCCAGGCGCTGCTGAAGCACGGCACCCCCACGGCCATCCTGCTCGCCCTGGCGAGCCTCCCTCAGGCGGCGGAACTCGATCCCCGCATCAGGGACACGGTGCAGGAGCGGGCAGCCACCCTCCTGCCCCCTCGGACCGCGGCGATGGCCAAGGAGCTGGGCGCGGTGGGGCCCATCCTGCTGGAGCTGCTGCCCGACCCAGAGGAGGCGGATCCCGAGACCGCACACTTCCTCGTGGACGCGGCGGTCGCCACCGGCCGGGCCGAGGCCGTCGACTACCTGGAACGGTTCACCGGTCACCAGTCGGCCCGGGTCGCCACCCACCTCCTCGAAGCCTGGCCCTGGTTCGATCCCGAGGAGTACGCCCGCCGGGTGATCGCGCGGGTACGGCAGGGCGGGATGACCCTCAAGGTCTCCTCGGACGGGCAGCTCGACGCGCTCGGCCGTTACTCCCCGCAGACCCGGCTCAGCGTGACGGGCCAGGTGTCGTCCGAGGCGCTGACGCGATACGGGGAGCGGGTGCGGCTGGAGATGCTCACCCTGTCGAGCAGCACACTGACCAGCCTCGACTTCTTGGCGGGCCAGCCGGAGCTGCGTCATCTGACCTGTCTCAGCTGCCCCCGCCTGAGCGAACTCGACGCCCTGAAGGCTTCTGCCGTCGAGAGCATCTACGTCAATGCACCCCACGAGTCCTGGAGGCGGGTGCTGGGCGGATTGGCTCAGCTGAAACGCCTGCAGTTCGCCGGGTCCCTCGTGGACTGGAGCCTGGACGACCTGACGCACCCGACGGCGCCCCTCCACGAGCTGTGGCTCTACCTCGGCACGAGGCTGACGCGAGGACTGCGGGGCCTGTCCCGCTACCAGAAGCTCCACAGCCTGAGTCTCTACGAATCGGCGGCGCCCGCCTCTGCGGACGACTGGCGGGAGATCGGCGCCCTGCCCGCCGTCTCCATCCTCAGGATCTCCGTTGCCGCTCTGCAAGCAGCCCCCGTGATGGTCCTCCCCGCTGTCCACAACCTCTCGTTCAACGACAGCGCTTCGATCACCAGGTCTGCGGTCAAGAGGATCCCTGCCCTCTTCCCCAGCCTCACCACCCTGAACCTGTCCACCCCCGTAGCCGCCTTCCCCCACGCCAAGCTGCTGCCCAAGTGGGTCAGGCTCACCCACAACGGCGCCTGACATGAAACGGGGCGGCCCCGGAACCAGTCGGTTCCGGGGCCGCCCCGTTGTCTCACACGCGTGCGTTACGCGCCCTTGCTCAGGTCCGGGCCGCCGCCCGAGCCCGTGGCCTCGATCGGGGGCACGTCCGGCAGGGAGGACTTCTCCTCGCCGCGGAAGGTGAACTTGGCTTCCTCGCCCTCACCCTCGGTGCCGACGACCACGATGTGGCCGGGACGCAGCTCGCCGAAGAGGATCTTCTCCGACAGGATGTCCTCGATCTCGCGCTGGATCGTCCGGCGCAGCGGGCGGGCACCCAGGATCGGGTCGTAGCCGCGCTTGGCCAGGAGGATCTTGGCCTCGCCGCTGAGCTCGATGCCCATGTCGCGGTCCTTGAGGCGCTCGTCCACCTTCGCGATCATCAGGTCGACGATCTGGATGATGTCTTCCTGGCTGAGCTGGTGGAAGACCACCGTGTCGTCGACACGGTTCAGGAACTCGGGGCGGAAGTGCTGCTTCAGCTCCTCGTTGACCTTGGCCTTCATCCGCTCGTATCCCGTCTTGACGTCGCCCTGGGCCGCGAAGCCCAGGTTGAAGCCCTTCGAGATGTCCCGCGTACCCAGGTTCGTCGTCATGATGATGACGGTGTTCTTGAAGTCCACCACCCGGCCCTGGGAGTCGGTCAGACGGCCGTCTTCCAGGATCTGGAGCAGGGAATTGAAGATATCCGGGTGCGCCTTCTCGACCTCGTCGAAGAGGACGACGGAGAACGGCTTCCGGCGCACCTTCTCGGTGAGCTGGCCGCCCTCTTCGTAGCCCACGTAACCGGGGGGCGAACCGAAGAGACGGGAAACCGTGTGCTTCTCGCTGAACTCCGACATGTCGAGGGAGATCAGGGCGTCCTCGTCGCCGAAGAGGAATTCGGCGAGCGTCTTGGAGAGCTCGGTCTTACCCACACCGGACGGGCCGGCGAAGATGAACGAGCCACCCGGGCGCTTGGGGTCCTTCAGACCGGCGCGGGTGCGGCGGATCGCCTGGGAGAGCGCCTTGATGGCGTCCTTCTGGCCGATGACGCGCTTGTGGAGCTCGTCCTCCATGCGGAGCAGACGCGAGGACTCCTCCTCGGTCAGCTTGAAGACCGGAATGCCGGTGGCGGTCGCGAGGACCTCGGCGATCAGCTCGCCGTCGACCTCGGCGACGACGTCCATGTCGCCGGCCTTCCACTCCTTCTCCCGCTTGGCCTTCGCCGCGAGGAGCTGCTTCTCCTTGTCGCGGAGCGAAGCGGCCTTCTCGAAGTCCTGCGAGTCGATCGCGGACTCCTTGTCCCGGCGGACGCCGGCGATCTTCTCGTCGAACTCGCGGAGGTCCGGCGGCGCGGTCATCCGGCGGATGCGCATCCGGGATCCGGCCTCGTCGATCAGGTCGATCGCCTTGTCCGGGAGGAAGCGGTCCGAGATGTACCGGTCGGCCAGCGTCGCCGCCTGGACGAGGGCCTCGTCCGTGATGGAGACGCGGTGGTGGGCCTCGTAGCGGTCCCGAAGGCCCTTGAGGATCTCGATGGTGTGCGGCAGCGACGGCTCCGCGACCTGGATGGGCTGGAAGCGGCGCTCCAGCGCGGCGTCCTTCTCCAGGTGCTTGCGGTACTCGTCGAGCGTGGTCGCACCGATGGTCTGCAGCTCACCGCGGGCCAGCATCGGCTTGAGGATGCTGGCGGCGTCGATCGCGCCCTCGGCGGCACCCGCACCCACGAGGGTGTGGAGCTCGTCGATGAACAGGATGATGTCGCCGCGGGTGCGGATCTCCTTGAGGACCTTCTTCAGGCGCTCCTCGAAGTCACCGCGGTAGCGGGAGCCGGCGACCAGCGCGCCCAGGTCGAGGGTGTAGAGGTGCTTGTCCTTGAGGGTCTCGGGCACCTCGCCCTTGACGATGGCCTGCGCCAGGCCCTCGACGACGGCCGTCTTGCCGACGCCGGGCTCGCCGATGAGCACCGGGTTGTTCTTGGTCCGGCGGGACAGCACCTGCATGACCCGCTCGATCTCCTTCTCGCGCCCGATGACCGGGTCGAGCTTGGACTCGCGGGCCGCCTGGGTGAGGTTGCGGCCGAACTGGTCCAGGACGAGCGAGGTCGAGGGAGTGCCCTCGGCCGGGCCGCCGGCGGTGGCGGTCTCCTTGCCCTGGTAGCCGGAGAGCAGCTGGATGACCTGCTGCCGGACCCGGTTCAGATCGGCGCCCAGCTTCACGAGGACCTGGGCGGCGACGCCCTCGCCCTCGCGGATCAGGCCCAGCAGGATGTGCTCGGTGCCGATGTAGTTGTGGCCGAGCTGGAGGGCCTCGCGGAGCGACAGCTCCAGGACCTTCTTCGCCCGCGGGGTGAAGGGGATGTGACCGGACGGCGCCTGCTGGCCCTGCCCGATGATCTCCTCGACCTGCTGGCGAACAGCCTCGAGCGAAATCCCGAGGCTCTCCAGGGCCTTAGCGGCGACACCCTCACCCTCGTGGATCAGACCCAGGAGGATGTGCTCGGTGCCGATGTAGTTGTGGTTGAGCATCCGGGCTTCTTCCTGAGCCAGGACGACAACCCGCCGCGCGCGGTCGGTGAACCTCTCGAACATCGTTATTCGCTCCTCAGAGCGGTCGGGCAGTTCGGGGTCGGTCCCCGCCCTGTCCTTCCGCATGCTAGTCCCGCGGGGCGGGACAGCTCATTCCAACTGCCGACATCCGTCCACGGCTCACCCCACTCGGTGGGGAAAACCAGCCTCACTCAGCCGACAACTGCTCCAACTCGATGGTGGGAGACGATGTTCCCGCAGGCCAGGCAGATACCCGTCTCTTGAGTACGCCGATGGCGAACGGGAGCCGGGTAAATCAGCGTGTCGCCCCGATCCACTAGGAATGTCTTACCCGCAGGGGCTGACACTCCATGCCCTCCACACCGGTTCCCTCCGCTACGGGCGAACACACTTGCGCACCCTCCCGATGGTTTGCCGCCCGGTGGCGTTTACGGTGTGCACCGGTTCGTGCGCGGTGCGTAACCCGGAGCCGTTTCGGCAGTTGCTCGGTACATGGCCCTCACCGTCCCCTCGCCCAGGGCGCCGCTCGCGCCGGAGTCCGCGGCCGATCCGGTCGTCCACTGGTACGAGCGGGTGCTCGGGTGGCCGGTGGCGGGCGGGAATCCCGCCCAGCTGCTCACCGGGGTGCGGTTCGACGTACTGGAGCTGCCCGCGGACGCGGGGCACGCGCTGCTGGGGCGCGGGGTCCCGACGGGGCCCGTGGCCCTCTTGGGGCGCCGGATGCGGCTGCTGGTGGCCGCGGGGAGCGCCGACGAGCTGGACGGCCTGCTCGACTGGCTGGAGTGGGGCGGGGTCGCCCTGGACCTGACCGCCCTGGGTGAGGGCGGCCGGATCACCGCCCCCCGGCCCCCCGGCCTGGCGGGGGGTGACTCTGCGGGGGCCGCCGTGTGGCTGCGGCCCCCGGAGCCGGGGTGTGAGGCGGCGCTGCCGGTCCTGTCCGCCGTGGGGCGGAGGGCCGGCCGGGGAGCTCCTCAGGGGGCTCCCGACCTCGTACGGCTGGTCGGCGCGGCGGCGACGGAATGCCACCGGGCGCGGCTGGCGCGTACGGGGAACCGGACCCGTTCGGGTCAGGCCTTGGCCTTGTTCTCGTAGGCCTCGCGGATCTCGGCCGGGACGCGGCCGCGGTCGTTCACGTTGTAGCCGTTGGCCTTGGCCCACGCGCGGATCTCGGCGGTGTCGGAGCTGCCGGAGGCGGCGACGGCGCGGCCCTTGGTGCGGCCGGTCGCGGCACGGCCGCCGGTGCGGCGTCCGCTCTTGGTGTAGGGCTCGAGCAGGCTCCGGAGCTTGTCCGCGTTGGCGGTGGTGAGGTCGATCTCGTAGGACTTGCCGTCCAGCGCGAACGTCACGGTCTCGTCCGCCTCGCCACCGTCGAGGTCGTCGACAAGAAGGACCTGAACCTTCTGTGCCACCGGATTTCCTTTCATCGAAAATGCAGTACGCGGAAAGGAAACCGCTTTTGCCTGGAAAACACAAACCCCAGGCAGAGGTTCAGGAGGTCAACACGACGGGAAACGTGCGCGATTCGGACATAGGCCACAGGCGGGCCCTCGGCGGTAATAGGCGGCCTGATCGAGCCCTTGATCGTTCAGAGGTGCAGAAGCATCCGGCTGTTGCCCAAGGTGTTCGGCTTCACTCGTTCGAGACCGAGGAACTCTGCTACACCCTCGTCATAGGAACGGAGGAGCTCACTGTAGACATCGTGGGTGACCGGCGTCTCGCCGATCTCGACGAAGCCGTGCTTCGCGAAGAAGTCGACTTCGAAGGTGAGGCAGAATACCCGGCGGACGCCGAGCCACCGCGCGGTCTGGAGCAACTTGTCGAGCAGCTGATGGCCCACTCCGCCGCCCTTCAGTTCGCGGTCGACGGCGAGTGTGCGGACTTCCGCGAGGTCTTCCCACATCACGTGGAGAGCGCCGCAACCCACCACGAGGCCGTCCTGCTCGCGTTCCGCGACCCAGAACTCCTGGATGTCCTCGTAAAGCGTCACGGGCGCTTTGTCGAGGAGGATGCGCTGGTGCACGTACTGGTCGAGGAGTCGCCGCACGTCGGCGACATCACTGGTACGGGCCCGGCGGATCGTTACGGCTTTTGCATTCGCACCGGGAAAGTCCTGCGGAAGCGAATCGCCTTGCTGAGCGTCCATGGAGGGACGCTATCGCCCCGGCTGCGGGGGGTGTGCGCCGGCTTCCCCTTCCGGGGGACCCCCGGTCTCCTGCGTGTCGGGGTCCGCTCCGGGCTCGACGATGCGCATGGCGTCGCGCAGGGCCTCGCGCTGCTCGGGCGACATCATGCCGAAGAAGGCGACGAGGGCGGCCGCCGGGTTGTCGCTCGTCTGCCACGCCTCGTTCATGAGTGCGGCCGAGTAGGCGGCACGGGTGGAGACCGCGGTATATCGATAGGCGCGCCCTTCGGCCTCCCGGCGCACCCAGCCCTTCTGATGGAGATTGTCCATAACGGTCATCACCGTGGTGTAGGCGATGGACCGTTCCTTCTGGAGATCCTCCAGCACTTCCCGGACGGTGACCGGGCGGTTCCACTGCCACACCCGGGTCATGACAGCGTCTTCGAGTTCTCCCAAGGGGCGAGGCACACCAGCACAATAGTGTGAGATGTCGGAAATCGCCCGGCTATTCGTGCAACGAAATGGGCGTACGCCTCGAAAGGAGTCGTACGCCCTGGTGGACCGGGGTCCGCCGACGGCCGGCGGGCCCGGCCGCCGTTCTACTTGCCGGTCTGCCGGGTGGCCTCGGCGCGGGCGATCACGGCGTCGACCGCCGCGTCCTCCTTGGCCTTGTTGGCGCCACCCTGGCTCTTCACGATCGTCACGATGAGGCCGATGAAGAACGCGGCCATCACGAACGGGGGCACGAGCGCGGAAACGTAGTCCATGCCCTCAGCCTAGCTACCCCGCGGCCCGGCCCTCGGCCGGGGGCGCGGGCTTGCGGCGCGGCGGGAACACCTCGCCCGGGGTCGGGATGGGCCGGTCCGGGCGCGGCGGCTTCGGCGCGGGCGCGGGGCGGGGCTTCTCCTCGCCGCCGCCCGGCAGGGCCATCAGGCGCACCCGGGGGGCCGGGGGCGCGGCGGCCGGCGCGAGGCCGAGCCTGGCCCGTACGGAGCGCTCGGCCAGCACCTGGCAGCGCTCCAGCAGCGCGGCGGCCACCCGGTTGCCGCGCAGCGCCCGCAGCGCCGCGAGGTCGTCCGGCACGGGCCGGTACCCGGCGGCGAGCGCGTCCTGGAGGAGTTCGAGGTACCCGGAGAGGCTGCCGGGCAGGGCGCCTCTGTACCGCCCCAGGTCCGCGAGGAGGAAGGCTCTGAGCCGTTCGGCCTCCGCAAGGGCCTCGTCGACCGAGCGCGCGAGCCGCAGGCAGTCCTGCACCTCGGAGCCGGTCAGGGCCCGGTCGGCACCGGAGTCGAGAGCGTGGGCGAGGGAGCGCCGAAGCACAGCCAGCTCAGCAGCGCTGAAGGCCATGCCGCCGCGGGAACCGTAGGGCGTGGGCATGGGCCGACGATACGCGCTAATCGGACAAAATCCCCTCACCCCAGCCTGCCCGGGCGCGGCGCGGCACCCTCGCGGTCCAGGGCCGAAGAGCCCGTACGGCCTCCCAGCGCGCCGGTACGACTGGGAGCCCGCTTCGGGACGGCCGCGCTACGAGAAGTTCGCGACGTTGCGCTCGTAGACCAGGCGGAGGCCGATCAGGGTGAGCCAGGGCTCGTGGTCGTCGATCACGGTGGCCTCGCCCAGGACCATCGGGGCCAGGCCGCCGGTGGCGATGACGCGGACGTCGGAGGGGTCGCCGTCGGGGCCCACCAGCTCGCGGGTCATGCGGGTGACCACGCCGTCGACCTGGCCCGCGAAGCCGTAGACGATGCCGGACTGCATGCACTCGACGGTGTTCTTGCCGATCACCTTGCGCGGCCGGGCCATCTCGATCTTGCGGAGCTGCGCGCCGCGCACGCCGAGGGCCTCGACCGAGATCTCGATGCCCGGGGCGATCACCCCGCCGATGAACTCGCCCTTCGCGGAGACCGCGTCGAAGGAGGTGGCGGTGCCGAAGTCCACGACGATCGCCGGGCCGCCGTACAGCTCGACGGCGGCCAGCGCGTTGACGATGCGGTCGGCGCCGACCTCCTTCGGCTGGTCGGTCAGGATCGGGACGCCGGTCTTGACGCCCGGCTCGACCAGGACCGCCGGCACGTCGCCGTAGTACCGGCGGGTGACCTCGCGGAGCTCGTGCAGCACGGACGGCACCGTCGAGCAGATCGCGATGCCGTGGATGCCGTCGCCCAGCTCGCTGCCGAGCATCGGGTGCATGCCCATCAGGCCCTGCATGAGCACCGCCAGTTCGTCGGCGGTGCGCCGCGGGTCGGTCGAGACCCGCCAGTGCTCGACGATCTCCTCGCCGTCGAAGAGGCCCATGACCGTCTGGCTGTTGCCGACGTCGATCGTGAGCAGCATCAGCGGGCCTCTCGCAGGTCGAGGCCGATGTCGAGGATCGGGGAGGAGTGGGTCAGGCCGCCCACCGCCAGGTAGTCCACGCCGGTCTCGGCGTACGCGCGGGCGTTGGCCAGCGTGAGGCGGCCGGAGGACTCCAGGACCGCGCGGCCGTGGTTGTGCTCGCGGTTGAGGATCACGGCCTCCTCGGTCTCCATCGGGGTGAAGTTGTCGAGCAGGATCAGGTCCGCGCCGGCGTCCATGACCTCACGGGCCTGGTGCAGCGTGTCGACCTCGACCTCGATCGGCAGCTCGGGGTAGGCCTCGCGGACGGCCTTGAAGGCCTGCGCGACGCCGCCGGCGGCCACCACGTGGTTGTCCTTGACCAGGGCCGCGTCCGAGAGGGACATGCGGTGGTTCACGCCGCCGCCGCAGCGCACCGCGTACTTCTCCAGCGCGCGCAGGCCCGGGGTGGTCTTGCGGGTGTCGCGGACCCGGGCCTTGGTGCCCTCCAGGGTGTCGGCCCAGGCGCGGGTGGCCGTGGCGATGCCCGAGAGGCGGCAGAGGAGGTTCAGCGCGCTGCGCTCGCCCGTGAGCAGGTCGCGGGTACGGGCGGTCACCGACAGCAGGACCTGGCCGGCCTCGACCCGGTCGCCGTCCTCGGCGTGCCGCTCGACCTCGAAGGTCTCCTCACAGACCATCGAGAACACGGCCTCGGCGATCCGCAGGCCCGCGACCGTGCCGGCCTCGCGGGCGGTGAAGTCGGCGGTGGCGACGGCGTCCGCGGGGACGGTCGCGACGGTGGTCACGTCCTCGCCGCCGTCGAGGTCCTCGGCGAGGGCCATGTGGGCGATGTCCTCGACCTCGACGGGGTCCAGGCCGGCCTGGGCCAGCAGCTCCGCCAGCGCCGGGTCGAGGCCGCTCTCGGCGGGACCGCAGGCGCAGTCGTCGCCACAGCCGTCTTCGTTCTGCACGAGGGGGAGTTCGGGGGTGCTCACGGTCACTGCTCCAGGCTCAGAGGGCTTCAGAGGGCTTCGGAAGGCTCGACCGGCGGGAGGTCCGCCGTCTCGGTGGTCGTCACGACGAGCGCGCGGCGCGTCGTCGCGGAAAGGCGTACCACGAGGTGCCGCCGCCAGGCGGCGTCGTCGCGGTCGGGGTGGTCCTCGCGCCAGTGGCAGCCGCGGGTCTCCTCGCGCCGCTGCGCGGCCGCGACCAGCACCCGGGCGACGCACATCAGGTTGGTCGCCTCCCAGGTGTCGGTGCCGGGCTCGGCCGTCTTGCCGTGCGTCTCCAGCTCGTTGAGCGCCCGGCAGTACAGGGACTCCAGCGCGTCCGCGGCGTCCCGCAGGCTCTCGGCGGAGCGCAGCACGCCCGCGCCGTCCGTCATGATCCGCTGGACCTCGAAGCGGGCGTCGCCGGGCAGCAGGGGGCCGGTCGAGGGCACCGGTATGCCGGGGCCGGCCGAGGTGGGGGCGGAGGAGGCGATGTCCTCGGCGATCCGCTCGGCGAACACCAGGCCCTCCAGCAGGGAGTTGGAGGCCAGCCGGTTCGCGCCGTGCACGCCCGTGCAGGCCACCTCGCCGCACGCGTAGAGGCCCGGGACCGTGGTGCGGCCGCGCAGGTCCGTCCGTACGCCGCCGGAGGCGTAGTGCGCCGCGGGGGCCACCGGGATCGGCCGGGTGACCGGGTCGATGCCGTGGGAGCGGCAGGCGGCCAGGATGGTGGGGAAGCGCTGCTCCCACATCTCGGCGCCGAAGTGCCGGGCGTCCAGGTACATGTGCTGGGCGCCCTGCTCCTGCATGCGCCGCATGATGCCCTTGGCGACGATGTCGCGGGGGGCCAGCTCGGCCAGCTCGTGCTGCCCCACCATGAAGCGGACGCCGTCGGCGTCGACCAGGTGGGCGCCCTCGCCGCGGACCGCCTCGGAGACCAGCGGCTGCTGGCCCTCGGCGTCCGGGCCCAGGAACAGCACGGTCGGGTGGAACTGGACGAATTCGAGGTCGGAGACCTCGGCGCCGGCGCGCAGCGCGAGTGCGACGCCGTCCCCGGTGGACACCGAGGGGTTGGTGGTGGCCGAGAAGACCTGGCCCATGCCGCCGGTCGCGAGGATCACGGCGGGGGCGTGGACGGCGCCGACGCCGTCGTGCTGGCCCTCGCCCATCACGTGCAGGGTGACGCCGGCGGTGCGGCCGGCCGCGTCCTGGAGCAGGTCGAGGACGAGGGCGTTCTCGACGGTCTCGATGCCGGAGGCGTGCACGGCCTCCACGAGCGCCCGGGAGATCTCGGCGCCGGTCGCGTCGCCGCCCGCGTGCGCGATGCGCCGGCGGTGGTGGCCGCCCTCGCGGGTCAGCTCGATCTCCCCGGTCTCCTCCGAGGTGTCGAAGACGGCACCGGTGGCGATCAGCCTCCGTACGGCGTCGGGGCCTTCGGTGACCAGGACGCGTACGGCCTCCTCGTCGCACAGCCCGGCGCCGGCGACCAGCGTGTCGTCCAGGTGCTGCTCGGGGGTGTCGCCCTCGCCGAGCGCGGCGGCGATCCCGCCCTGCGCCCAGCGCGTCGAGCCGTCGTCCAGCCGGGCCTTGGTGACCACGACGGTACGGCGGCCGGCGGCCGCGCAGCGCAGCGCGGCCGTCAGGCCCGCCACGCCGGAGCCGACGACCACGACGTCGGCCTCGATCGCCCAGCCGGGGGCGGGGGCGTGCAGTCGTATGCCGGTGGTGGTCACGTGTGTGCTCCGAACTCCACGGGGATGTTGTCGATCAGCCGGGTCGTGCCGACCTTGGCGGCGACGGCCAGCACGGCCGGTCCGCGGTGGTCGTCGCCGACCTCGGTGAAGTCCGCGGGGTCGACCAGGGCGAGGTAGTCGAGGACGAGCGGCGGCTCGGCCGTGGCCGCCTCGTTCAGCACGGCGAGCGCGGCGGACCGCACCGCCGAGGGCAGCCCGGCCGCGGCCACGGACACGGCGTGCGCGTCGGCCGAGGCGCGGGCCTCGCCCATCTTGGCGAGGGCGGCGGCGCGCTCGTCCGTCGCGGGCGCGGAGGAGGCGCGGGCGGCCAGCGCGGCCTGGGCGGCGAGCCGGTCGCGGCCGGCGAACAGGGCGCGGGAGAGCGCGAGCGCGGTCTCGCGCTCGGTGCCGGAGAGGTAGCGGTTGCGGCTGGACAGGGCCAGGCCGTCGGTCTCGCGGACCGTCGGCACGCCGACGACCTCCACGGGGAAGTTCAGGTCCCGGACCATCCGGCGGATCAGCGCGAGCTGCTGGGCGTCCTTCTGCCCGAAGAGCGCGGTGTCCGGCCGGGTGAGGTGGAGGAGCTTGGCGACGACCGTGAGCATGCCGTCGAAGTGGCCGGGGCGGGTGGCGCCTTCGAGGCGCTCGCCCATGGGTCCCGCGGTGATGCGGACCTGGGGCTCGCCGCCGGGGTAGACCTCGTCGACGCCGGGGGCGAAGACCGCGTCGGCGCCGGCCGCAGCGGCGACCTCGACGTCGGCGTCGAGGGTGCGGGGGTAGCGGTCGAGGTCCTCGTTGGCGCCGAACTGGAGCGGGTTGACGAAGACGGTCACCACGACCTGGCCCTCGATGCCGGTGAGTTCGCGCGCGGTGCGGACGAGCGTGGCGTGCCCCTCGTGCAGGGCGCCCATGGTCATGACGACCGTGCGGCGGCCCTTGAGGGGGAGGCCGTGGAGCTCGTCGGCCGTGCGGAGCACCGGCGGGAGCTGGCGGTTCATCGGTCCCCTCCCTGGGATCCGTGGGGGTCTTCCGGGCCCTGGCCGTCGGGGTCCGGTCCGCCGGGTGCGGCCGCGCCGTCGCCGGTCTCCGCGAGCACGCCGAGCAGGTCCTCGGCCAGCTCGGGCTTGAGCAGCCCGTGGGCGAGGGCACGGTCGGCGGTCGTACGGGCCATCGCGAGGTACCCGGCGACCGTGCCCGGCGCGTGCTTGCGCAGCTCGGCGACGTGCGCGGCGACCGTACCGGCGTCGCCACGGGCCACCGGGCCGGTCAGAGCGGCGTCGCCGGAGCGGAGGGCGTTGTCGAGGGCGGCGCCGAGGAGCGGGCCGAGCATCCGGTCGGGGTGCTCGACGCCGGCCTTGCGGAGCAGTTCCATGGCCTGGGCCACCAGGGTGACGAGGTGGTTCGCGCCGAGCGCGAGGGCCGCGTGGTAGAGCGGACGGGCCTCCTCGGCGATCCACTCGGGCTCGCCGCCCATCTCGATGACCAGCGCCTCGGCCGCGAGCCGGAGCTCCTCGGGGGCGGTGACGCCGAAGGAGCAGCCGGCCAGCCGCTGGACGTCCACGGCCGTGCCGGTGAACGTCATGGCGGGGTGCAGGGCGAGCGGCAGGGCGCCGGCGCGCCGCGCGGGGTCGAGCACGGCCGTCCCGTACCGGCCGGAGGTGTGCACGAGCAGCTGTCCCGGGCGTACGGCGCCGGTCGCCGCCAGCCCCTCGACCAGCCCCGGCAGGGCGTCGTCGGGGACGGTGAGCAGCACCAGGTCGGCGAGGGCCAGCACCTGGGCCGGCGGTACGAGGGGCACGTCGGGCAGCAGGGCGGCGGCGCGGCGCCGGGACGCGTCGGAGACGCCGGAGACGGCGACCGGACGGTGGCCGGCGAGCTGGAGCGCGGCGGCGAGTGCGGGGCCGACGCGGCCCGCGCCGACGACTCCGACGGTGAGCCGGGCGGGGCGGGGCTGCTGTGTTGCGTTCACGCGGGGCGGGCCTTCCGTTCCAGTCCGCGGGGGGTACCGGACGATACGTCGCCATGCTATCCGCTGGGCCGGACGCCGGATTTTCCGTGGCCCGGGCCCAACGGCGGGGGGATCATCGCCCCTATGACCGATCGTGTGGACGACGCTTCCGGACCCGTGGCGGCCGAGGACTCCCTTGGGGTCCCCGGGGACGAGGAGTGGTGGCGGCGGCGGATCGCCGCCTGGCGGGCCTCCGAACGGGTGCTGACGCGGGGTGCCGTGCGCCCCAGCGTCGGCGAGGAGCTGGCGGCGCTGGCCGCGCACGCGGGCGAGGTCTACGACCTGGACCTGACCGTCGACACCTACGGCGACGGGGTGGTCGCCGAGCTGGAGCGCCGGGTGGCGGGGCTGCTGGGCAAGGAGGCGGCGGCCTTCTTCCCCTCGGGGACGATGGCGCAGCAGGTGGCGCTGCGCTGCTGGGCGGGCCGTACGGGCAACCCGGTGGTGGCCCTGCACCCGATGGCGCACCCCGAGGTGTGGGAGGGCGAGGCGCTGTCGGTGGTGTCCGGGCTGCGGGTGGCGCACCCGACGACCGAGGCGCGCCAGCCGACCGCGGAGGAGGTGCGCGGCATGGCGGAGCCGTTCGGGACGCTGATGGTGGAGCTGCCGCTGCGCGACCCGGGCTTCCTGCTCCCGTCGTGGGAGGAGCTGACGGAGCTGGTCGGGGCGGCCCGCGAGCGGGAGGCGGTGGTGCACTTCGACGGCGCGCGGCTGTGGGAGTGCACCACGCACTTCGCGCGGCCCCTCGCGGAGATCGCCGACCTGGCGGACAGCGTGTACGTCTCCTTCTACAAGTCGGTGGGCGGTCACTCGGGTGCCGCGCTGGCGGGCCCGGCCGAGCTGGTGGAGGAGGCCCGGGTGTGGCGGCACCGGTACGGCGGCCAGCTCTTCCGGCAGTTCCCGCAGGCCCTGGCGGCGCTGGTGGGCCTGGAGCGGGAGCTGCCGAAGCTGCCGTCGTACGTGGCGCACGCCAAGGTGGTGGCCGAGGCGCTGCGGGAGGGCTTCGCCGAGGCGGGAGTGCCGTGGTTCCGGCTGGTGCCGGAGGTGCCGGCCACGCACCAGTTCCACGTCTGGCTGCCGTACGAAGCGGAGCGGCTGTCGGAGGCCGCGGTGCGGCAGGCGGAGGAGACGCGGACGACCCTGTTCGCCCGGTTCTTCCCGGGTGGTCCGGTGCCGGGGGTTTCGCTCACGGAGGTGACCGTCGCGGAGGAGGCTCTGGCGTGGTCACCGGCCGAGGTGCGGGCCGCCGTGGGGGAGTTCGTACGCCGGATCGGCTGACGTTTGCGCCCGAACTGTCCAGTACCGGGTGCGCTCTTGTCACTCCCGTAACAGTGTCGACGTACCGCTATCTGGAATTCATAAACCGGAATCAGTGAAAACTCTGGCCAGAGTGGCGGGTTGATGTCTAACGTGCGTCCACCACTCCCCCCACACAGTGCGCGCTTCCTCCTGCCTGTCGTGAAAGGACCTCCATGCCCTCACGCCGTATAGCCGCAGCAACCGCCGCCCTGGCAGCCGCGGCACTCGTCTCCCCGCTGCTCCTCGCGGGTCCCGCCGGCGCCACGCCGGGTGCGGACAGCCCGAGCTGGGCCAACAAGGGGGACGCGCTGGCCAGGAAGCTGGTCAAGGACGCCACGGCGAAGGACGCCTTCAAGCACCTGAAGGTCTTCCAGTCGCTCGCCGACTACAACAACGGCACCCGCGTGGCCGGTTCGAAGGGCCACGAGCAGTCCGCCAAATACATCGAGGCCGTGCTGAAGGCCGCCGGTTACAAACTCTCCCGGCACGAGTTCGACTTCGTCTACACGGAGACGCTGGCCGAGACCCTGAAGGTGGTCTCCCCCGCCGAGCGCGACGTGGCCATCAAGCTGATGACGTACACCGCGAGCGGCCCCGAGGGCGGCGTCACCGCCGGCCTCGCCGTGGCCCCCGTGGACGCCGACAACACCAACGGCTGTGAGCCCGGGGACTTCGCCGCCGGCTCCTTCACCGGCAAGATCGCCCTCATCAAGCGCGGCGGCTGCACCTTCGCCGCCAAGCAGGCCAACGCCGCCGCCGCGGGCGCGGTCGGCGCGATCATCTACAACAACACCGCGGGCGGCCTCAACGGCACCATCGGCGACCCGACCCTCGGCAAGATCCCCACCGGCGGCATCACCCAGGCGGACGGCGAGGCGCTGGCCGCCGAGGCCGCCGCGGGCCCGGTGACCGTCACCCTCGACGTCCGCGAGCTGCGCGAGAACCGCAAGACGTTCAACGTCGTCGCGGAGACCCCGGGCGGCGACGCCGACAACACCGTCTTCCTCGGCGCCCACCTCGACTCCGTCGCGGCCGGACCCGGCATCAACGACAACGGCTCGGGCTCGGCGGGCATCCTCCAGGTGGCCCTGCACCTCGCCAAGTCCAAGGAGAAGGTGAAGAACAAGGTCAAGTTCGCCTGGTGGTCCGCGGAGGAGTTCGGCCTCCTGGGCTCCGAGGCGTACGTGGCCTCGCTCTCCGAGGAGCAGAAGAAGCAGATCAAGCTCTACCTGAACTTCGACATGATCGCGTCGCCGAACGCCGCGTACTTCGTGTACGACGGTGACGACTCGGACGCCACCGGCGCGGGCCCCGGCCCCGAGGGCTCGGCGCAGCTGGAGAAGGGGATCACCGACTTCCTCGACTCCAAGAGCATCCCGCACGAGGGCACCGACTTCACCGGCCGCTCCGACTACGGGCCGTTCATCGAGGTCGGCATCCCCTCCGGCGGCACCTTCACCGGCGCCGAGGGCATCAAGACCGAGGCCCAGGCCGCGAAGTTCGGCGGCCAGGCGGGCGTCGCCTACGACGTGAACTACCACGCCCCCGGCGACGACATCAACAACATCGACCTCAAGGCGTTCGACATCAACATCGACGTCATCGCCGACGCGGTCGGCCACTACGCCTACGACCTGGCCCCGCTCAGCAAGCCGGTCGTCTCCGTCCCGACGGACGGCGACGCGGGCAGCGGCGGCGGCCTGCACGACGGGCACGACCACGGCGTGACCGAGTAGGACCCCTGCGAGGGGCCGGTGCCACGCAGTGGCGCCGGCCCCTCCGTCATGCGCCCGGTACGTCCCCGCCCCCGCCCAGCACGTGTCCGATGCCCCGGGCCTCCAGCAGCCACCCGAAGTCCCCCAGGCCCCCGCGCGCCGTCAGCTCCGCCGCCTCGCCGGCCGCCGCGAGCGCCCGTACGTACCCCGCCGGATCGGTGCCGGCCAGCGACAGCGGCGGCCGCGCGCCCGACACGCCCAGCTCCGCCAGCGCCTCACGCTGGGTCAGCAGCAGCGCCCCGGGCCCGGCGCAGGCGTCCAGCGCGACGTGGGCGGTGATGTCGCAGCCGCCGTCCGGCACCGGGCGCACCTCGCGGCCCTCCCGGAAGCCGGTGAGCGTGCCGTACGGCGGGCGGGCCTCCCGTGCGTGGGCGTAGTCCACGGCCACCGCCAGGCCCCGCTCCAGCGTGCCGGCCGCCGCCGCCCAGGCCTCGTCCCGGGACCGGCCGACCTCGGCGCGCTCCCCCTCCGGCCACCACCGCTCCAGCCACTCCAGGTCCGCGCCGGTCACCGGGTCGCCGGGGGCCTCGGTGCCGTCCGGGGCGACCAGCACGTACCGGCCGCCCTCCACCACGTCGAGCGGGACGTTGTCGAGCCACTCGTTGGCGAAGAGGAGTCCGGTGGTGCCGGCCGGCGGCTCGGCCAGCCAGGTCACGCGCGGGTCCAGCCCCGCCGGCCGCGGGGCGCGCTCCACGGCGTACGGGCGTACGCGGGCCGCCAGCTCCGGCTCCAGCACGGCCAGCACGCCGGCCAGCAGCTCGCCCCGCCCGGCGGCCATGTCGACGAGGTCCAGCGCCTCCGGGTGCCCGAGGGCCGCGTCCACCCGGCGCAGCAGGGCGGCGACGGCCCGCGCGTACAGCGGGGAGGCGTGCACCGAGGTGCGGAAGTGGCCCGCGGGGCCCGGGCCGCCGGGACGCACGTAGAAGCCGCCGGGGCCGTACAGCGCCTCGTCCATCGCCCGCCGCCAGCTCCGCACGGGTCCTCCTCGTCGCTCGGTGATCACCCCACCAAGGCTAGGTGTGCTCTCCACCTTCGGGAGTACGCGTCCGCGGGGTGGATCGCTCCTCCGGTTGACTCCGGCACCCATCCCCCTTCCCTACTCTGGGTTACGTGCAGCGCTTCTACGACTTCCTCCGCAGACACCCGACGGGCGTCGACAGCTTCTGGGCTGTGGTGCTCTTCGGGATCTCCACGCTGGAGGTCGCCTCGCTGAGCGGGAGCACGGCCCACCGCCTGCTGGCGATGATCCCCGTGGCCGCCCTGAGCACCGTCGTGGCGCTGCGCCGCAAGCACACCGCGGCGATGCTGTGGCTGACCATCGGCGCCGGCGCCTTCCAACTGGTCCTGGGCGTCGAGCCGCTGCTGGCGAACCTCGCCATGCTGGTCGTCCTCTACACCGTCGCCGCGGCCGCCGACCTGCCGCGCTGGCTGTCGCGCACGGCCCTCGGCTTCGGGGCGCTCGCCTCGCCGCTGGCCGCCGTCCGCTGGGGCTTCAACAAGTCCGATCCGGCGAACGACATCTTCCTGACGGTCATGATGATGGTGCCGTTCGCGCTGGCCTGGGTGCTCGGCGACTCGGTGCGGACCCGGCGCGCGTACTTCGCGCAGCTGGAGGAGCGGAACCGGCGGCTGGAGAAGGAGCGCGAGGCCCAGGCGAAGGTGGCGGTGGCCGCCGAGCGGGCCCGGATCGCGCGGGAGCTGCACGACGTCGTGGCGCACAACGTCTCGGTGATGGTGGTGCAGGCCGACGGGGCGGCGTACGTCATGGACGTGGCGCCCGAGCAGGCCAAGGAGGCCCTCCAGACCATCTCGGGCACCGGCCGCCAGGCTCTCGCCGAGATGCGCCGGCTGCTGGGCGTGCTGCGCACCGGCGAGCCGCAGGAGTCCGAGGACTACGTGCCGCAGCCGGACGTCGAGCAGATCGAGGTGCTGATCGAGCAGGTCCGGCAGGCCGGGCTGACCGTGGACTTCCAGGTGGAGGGCACCCCGCGTCCGCTGCCGAGCGGCGTGGAGCTGACGGCGTACCGGATCGTGCAGGAGGCGCTCACCAACACGCGCAAGCACGGCGGGCCGGAGGCGGAGGCGAGCGTCCGGCTGGTCTACTTCGACGACGGCCTCGGCCTGCTGGTGGAGGACGACGGGCGGGGCGCGGCGCACGAGCTGTACGAGGACGGCGGCGCCGACGGCGCCGGGCACGGCCTGATCGGCATGCGGGAGCGTGTCGGCATGGTGGGCGGGACGCTCGACGCGGGTCCGCGGCCGGGCGGAGGCTTCCGGATCAGCGCGCTGCTGCCGCTGAAGGGGAAAGGAAACTAGGAGATGTCCATCCGCGTGATGCTGGTCGACGACCAGGTCCTGCTGCGTACGGGCTTCCGGATGGTGCTCGCAGCCCAGCCGGACATGGAGGTCGTGGCCGAGGCGGGCGACGGCCTGGAGGCGCTGGAGGTGCTGCGGTCGACCAAGGTCGACGTGGTGCTGATGGACGTCCGCATGCCGCGGCTCGACGGCGTCGAGGCCACCCGGCGGATCTGCGAGCCGGAGATCCACCCGAAGGTCATCATCCTGACCACCTTCGACCTGGACGAGTACGCGTTCTCCGGGCTGAAGGCGGGGGCCAGCGGCTTCATGCTGAAGGACGTCCCGCCGGGTGAGCTGCTGGCGGCGATCCGCTCCGTGCACAGCGGCGACGCGGTCGTGGCGCCCTCGACGACCCGCCGCCTGCTGGACCGGTTCGCGCCGATGCTGCCGACGACCACCGCCGAGCCGCAGCACAAGGAGCTGGAGCGGCTGACCGAGCGCGAGCGCGAGGTCATGCTGCTGGTGGCGCAGGGGCTGTCGAACGGCGAGATCGCGGCGCGGCTGGTGCTGTCGGAGGCCACGGTCAAGACGCACGTGGGGCGCATCCTGACGAAGCTGGGCCTGCGCGACCGGGTGCAGGTCGTCGTCCTCGCGTACGAGACGGGGCTGGTCAAGGCCGGGAGCGGCGGGGCGGGGCACTAGGTCGTGTCTTGGGTGCCCCCGGACCGCGCCGGTCCGGGGGCACCCGTGCGCCGGGGTTCAGAAGCGCTGGACGAACTCGCAGCCCGGGACGACGGTGTCGAGGCTCGCGTTGTCGGCGATGGCGATGTCGAAGCCCGAGCCGCACTCGACGCGGTCGTAACCGAGGTTGCGGGACACCAGGGTGTCGTTGCCGGCCCGGCCGTTGAAGGTGGTCGGGGTGGGGCCGGCGTCCCAGCCGTCGGTGTCGGTGAGCCGGTCGGCGCCGTTGCCGCCGAGCAGGATGTCCTGGCCCGACCCGCCGTCGAGATCACTGGCGATGGCGGTCTGGTTGTCGGCGCGGTCGTCCTCGTCGCCGAGGGTGGCGCGGATCCGGGTCACGGTGGCGGAGGAGCCGCAGCGGGCGCTGTTGGCGTTGATCCGTACGCACCCGGGCCCCGGCGTGAGGGGGCTCGCGGCGTCCGTGACGACCAGTTGGCCGGACACGATGCTGAAGGACACGTCGTTGGCCTCGCCCGGCAGGGCCGAGTACAGGATCTCGCTCCCGCTGCGGGTGACCAGCGAGGGGCTCGCGCTGGCCGGGCCCGCCACGGCGAGGATGAGGGTGAGGGCGGCGGCGGCCGGGGCGGCCACGCGGAGGGCGGTGGTCAGGCGGGAAGAGCGCAGGTTCATGGGTACGGTCCCTTTGGTTGCCGGTGCGGATCGGATCGAGGACCCGCCGGAACTGGCGTTACCCGGAGTGACCTTTCCACCCATCTGATCAACACACGGTTACCACGAGTGCCGCACAGGACCCCTCGTCCGGCCCGCCGCCGACCGGACCAGCCGAGCCCGCCCGGCCCCCTCAGGTCATCCAGCGCTCGGGACCCGCCGTCAGGCGTCCCGTACGGGAGCGGGCGGCCTGCGCGGCCAGCACCTCGGCGGCCTCGGCCGACCCCCGGAGCCGGGCGGTGACCGTGCCGTTCGCACCGTGGTCGACGTGGACGTCCGCCACGTCCCGGGCCCGCTCCCAGGGGCCCCGGGTCAGCCGTACGCTCTGCACCTTCGCGTGCGGCACCAGCTCGGTACGACGGCACAGCCGCCCGTGCCGCACCGCGAACACCTCGGGCGAGACCGCCAGCCCGTACCCCTTCCACCACACCGGCACCACCCAGCGCGCCCGGCGTCCGGGCGGGGCGGTGAAGGCCAGCGCACCCAGGTCCACGCCGGGCAGCACCCGCGCCACCACGGCCTCGGCGGCCTCCCGCGGGGCGACCGGCACCAGCAGGCCGTTCTTCGACCCCGCCACCGCGAGCTCGACCCGCACCCACCCGCGCCGGCGCCACAGCAGCGGCTCGACCAGCCGCACCATCTGCACCCGCCCCGGGGGCGTCGTCTCGTGCGCCCGGTCCAGCAGCCCGTGGTCGAGGCGCAGCCCGTCCGGCGACTCGGCCACCGTCCAGTCGTACTCGGCGAGGAAGCGGCCGGCACTGGCCGCCCACGCACCGCCCAGGATCGGCAGCAGCACCACCAGCGCGGTCCAGACGCTGCTGGTGAACCGCCACACCACGAAGGGCGCGACCAGGCCGGCCACCACCGACCCCACGACCGACAGGCTCAGCACCAGCGAGAGCGCCAGCTGCCCCGGCTGGACGCGCAGCAGCTCGCGCACGGGCGCCTCGCCGACCTGCGCCGCCTCCGCCGGCGCGAACCCGGCGGCCCGGGCCAGCAGTTCGGCACGCAGCTTCCGGGCCTCGCGCTCGCCCAGGAAGGCCAGCTCGTCCTTGTCCTCCGCGCCGACCACGTCGAGCTTCAGTTTCGCCACGCCCGCGATCCGGCCGAGCAGCGGCTGGGTGACGTCCACCGCCTGGAGCCGGTCGAGCCGGATGTGCGCGGTGCGGCGGAACAGCAGCCCGGTCCTGATCCGCAGCTCCGTGTCGGTCACCGCGAAGTGCGTGAACCACCAGCTCAGGAACCCGTACAGGGCCGCGGCCGGCACCGCGGCGGCCACGATCAGCGCGCCCTTGCCGGACGAGAGCCCGGCGCCCCACTCCTGGACCCGCTCCGGGTTCTGCATGGCGACGCCCGCCACCAGCGCCACCGGCGCCCAGGCCCGCCGGAAGGGGGTGACGGGGTGGAGCCGTCGCTCCTCTGCCCCGGCCGGCCGCTCGTCCGCCGTACCCGTCCGGGGCCCTTCCCCGGGACCCGTGGCCGTCCGGGGCTCTTCCCCGGGCCCCGTGCCCGTCCGCGTCTCCTCCTCGGGCCCCGTCACAGCCCCGCCGACCTCGCCTCGCCCAGCTCCGTGAGCCGGTCCCGCAGCCGCTCGGCCTCCGCCGGGTCCAGCCCCGGGATCCGCGCGTCGGACGCCGCGGCGGCCGTGTGCAGCTGCACCGAGGCCAGCCCGAAGCGCCGCTCCAGCGGGCCCGAGGTGACCTCCACCAGCTGCATCCGCCCGTACGGGACCACCGTCTCCTCCCGCCACAGCACGCCCCGGCTGATCAGCAGGTCGTCGGCCCGCTCCGCGTACCGCCAGGACTTCCAGTTCCGCCCCAGCACCACCCAGCCCCACACCAGCAGCCCCAGCGGCAGCAGCGCGAACAGCGCCCAGCCGGCCCCGGCCAGCACCCCCAGCAGCACCCCCACGGCCACCGTCAGCACACCCAGCCACACCACGAGCAGCAGCCTCCGCAGCGCGAGCAGCCCCCCGGGCAGCCCCACCCATTCCGGCCCCGCGTCCCCCGGACGGCCCGCAGGCCCCGACCCCGTCGTCCCCGTGTCCATCCACCCAGCGTAGGGCTGCGGCAACCCGTACCGCGGGTACTGAGACACTGTCCCCATGACGGAGACCACGGTCGGCATCGGCGGCGCGGCGGAGAGCACCGACATGGTGCTCAACATCGGGCCTCAGCACCCTTCCACGCACGGCGTGCTGCGCCTCCGGCTCGTCCTCGACGGCGAGCGGATCAGCAGCGCGGAACCCGTGGTCGGCTACATGCACCGCGGCGCCGAGAAGCTCTTCGAGGCGCGCGACTACCGCCAGATCGTCATGCTGGCCAACCGCCACGACTGGCTGTCCGCCTTCTCCAACGAGCTGGGCGTGGTCATGGCCGTCGAGCGGATGCTCGGCATGGAGGTCCCCGAGCGGGCCGTCTGGATGCGCACGCTGCTCGCCGAGCTGAACCGGGTGCTCAACCACCTGATGTTCCTCGGCTCGTACCCGCTGGAGCTGGGCGGCATCACCCCGATCTTCCACGCGTTCCGCGAGCGCGAGGAGCTCCAGGCGGTCATGGAGGAGATCTCCGGCGGCCGCATGCACTACATGTTCAACCGGGTCGGCGGCCTCAAGGAGGACCTGCCGCTCGGCTGGCTGGGCCGCGCCCGCGCCGCCATCGCCGACGTCCAGAGCCGGATGGACGTGTACGACGACCTGGTCCGCGGCAACGAGATCTTCCGCGGCCGGACCCGCGGGGTCGGCGTCCTGCGGGCCGAGACGGTCCACGCGTACGGCGTGAGCGGGCCGATCGCCCGCGCCTCGGGCGTCGACTTCGACCTGCGCCGCGACGAGCCGTACCTGGCCTACGGCGAGCTCCAGGACACCCTGAAGGTGGTCACCAGGACCGAGGGCGACTGCCTGGCCCGCTTCGAGGTGCTGCTCGACCAGACGCACAACGCGCTCGACCTCGCCGTGGCCTGCCTCGACCGGATGGAGCAGCTGCCGCCGGGCCCGGTCAACCAGCGGCTGCCCAAGGTCCTCAAGGCCCCCGAGGGCCACACGTACGCGTGGACCGAGAACCCGCTCGGCATCAACGGCTACTACCTCGTCTCGAAGGGCGAGAAGACGCCGTACCGCCTGAAGCTGCGCTCCGCGTCCTACAACAACATCCAGGCCCTGGTGGAGCTGCTGCCCGGCACCCTGGTCGCGGACATGGTCGCGATCCTCGGCTCGCTCTTCTTCGTCGTGGGCGACATCGACAAGTAGGCGGCACCGGACCCCGGCGGACAGCTCGGCGGCGCCTCACCCCGGCGCCCGGCCGGCGGCGCCGGGCCCCGACCGCCGGCCGCGCCCGGCCCCGCGGGCCGTCAGGCTGCCGCGGGCGACCGCAGCAGCCGCACCAGGCTGGTGTTGCTGTCGGCGCCGTGCCCGGCGGCGACCCCGCGCCGGAAGAGTTCGGCGTGCGCCGCGAGGAGCGAGGTGTCGTTCCCCGACTCCTCCAGCGTGTGCAGGATGTGCTCCACGCTGGCCAGGCACATCGTGAGCCGGTCGACCTCACCGCCGTGGTCGCCCGCGTCGACGCGGGGCGCGTAGAAGTCCATGAACCCGCGCATGCTGTCGGCGGTGTACGTGGCGTACGGCAGGAAGTCGGCGGCCGTCAGGCCGTTGGCCTCCGCCAGCGCCACCGCCTGGATCCAGCCGGTCATCGAGCTCCAGAACACCACCATGTTGAGCTGGTAGTAGAGCGCCGCCAGCCCCGGCTCCTCGCCCCGGAAGTCGGGGGTGGTCAGCACCTCCAGATCGGCGCGCAGGGCCTCGTACAGCTCGCGCGGACCGCTGTAGAAGGCGGAGGACTCGGGCTTGCCCATGCCCGAGGGCGGGATGTTCATGGCTCCGACCAGGTACGAGGCGCCCCGCCCGGCCGCCCACCGCGCGGCCGCCCGCACCTTCTCCGGGCTGTCGGACGACAGGTTGACCAGCACCCGCCCCGAGAGGTCGGCGTCGCCGAGCGTCGGGTACATCGCGTCGGTGTCGATCAGGCTCAGCAGCACCGGTCCCCCGGCGGCCAGCGCCTCCCCCACCGAGCCGGCCACCGTCGCGCCCCGCGCGGCCAGGGGCTCCGCCTTGGCACGGGTGCGGTTCCAGACGGTCACCTCGTAGCCGGCGGCCAGGTAGGCCTCGGCCATGGCCTGCCCCATCGGGCCCAGACCGATCACGCTCACAGCTCGCTTGCCCATGACTCTCCCCTTGAGACACTCGTGAAGCACCACTAGAACGAACGCTCTATCCAGAACGTGGGACCGACCGTAGCACAGGCTCTAGAGCGAACGCTCTATTTAGTGAGTGGGGTACGCTGCGCCCATGACACTGGGGACAAGGGACCGCCTGGTCAGGACCGCGTCACGGCTGATGCAGCACCAGGGGTACGAGAACGCGCCGATCAAGCAGATCGTGCGCGAGGCGGAGGCCACCCTCGGCTCGCTCTACCACTTCTTCCCCGGCGGCAAGCAGGAACTGGCGGTGGCCGCCGTCCAGTTCGGCAACGAGGAGTTCGCGGCACTGCTCCGCGACGGCCTGGAGTCGGAGACCGACCCGGCCGAGGCGGTACGGGCCGTCGCCGCGCTGCTCGCGAAGGCCCTGCACTCCTCCCAGTGGGCGGACGGCTGCCCCGTGACGGCCACCGCGCTGGAGACCCTCGACCGGCTCCCCGACATCCAGGAGGCCTGCGCCCGCGCCTTCCGCGACTGGCAGGCCATCGTGGCGGAGCGGCTGGTCGCGGGCGGGATCGCCGAGGCCGACGCCCGGCAGCTGGCCGTGACCGTCATCAACACCCTCGAAGGAGCCGAGGTGACCGCCCAGGTCACCCGGGACGAGGCGCCGCTGCACACGGCGGGCGAGCACCTGGCCCGGCTGATCGGGACCTACGCGGGCTGAGCCGGCGGGTCCTGCGCTCCGGAGCGGCGGGCGATCAGGACGCCCAGGCCGTCCAGGAAGGCGCGGAGGCCGAACTCCAGCGCCTGGCCCTGCGCTCCCGGCGGGGTGGTGGCGAGGGCGTCGAGGAAGGCGGGGTAGCGGTCGGCGTGGTCGTGCAGGACGCCGTCCAGCGCGGACAGCAGGCCGGCCTCGGTGTCGGCGCCGGGCGCCGCGGCGCGGGCCTGGTCGGCGATGCCGCGTACGTGGCTCGCCAGCACCGCCACGGCGTCCAGCCGCTCCGCACCGGTGAGGCCGGTGCCGTCGAGGGCGGTCAGGGCGCTCTCCATCCAGGACAGCTCCACCGGACCCAGCAGCCGGGGGCCGACGGTGGCGTCCAGCAGCCAGGGGTGGCGCAGGAAGGCCGCGTACAGGTCCCGGGCCCAGGCGGCGAGGCGCTCGCGCCAGCCGCCCCCACCGGCCGGCGGCGGCCCGCCGATCGCGTTCTCCACCATCACCGCGACCAGTTCGGCCCGCCCCGGCACGTAGCGGTAGAGCGACATCTTGGTCTTGCCCAGCTGCTCCGCCACCCGCTGCATGGACAGGGCCGGCAGCCCCTCGGCGTCGGCGATCCCGATCCCGGCCCGGGCGATCCCGTGCAGGGTCAGCGCCGGCTTGGGGCCGCGGCGGGGACCCGCGGGCGGGCCCCACAGCAGCCGGACCAGCTCGTCGCGGCCGGCCCCGGCGTCGTGCTCCTCGCTCATGGCCCCTCGGGGCCTACGAGATCGCCGTGCGCAGGGCGCCGACGTCGATGGCCTCGGTCTCGTCGTGCGCGGTCAGGTCGATGACCTGGCCGACGGCGCGGTGCCCGGCCTCGCGCGGCTTGAACTCCGGGTCGGCCGACTCCGCCTTGTGGACCGCGAGGGCCTCGGCACCGACCACGTCGGCCAGGTCCTCGTTCTGCACGGCCTCGATGGCGGCCTTGGCCTGGGCCGCGGTCTTGGTGCCGAAGAAGTCGAAGCCGCCCTCCACGCGGGAGGCCGTACGGGAACCCGCGTACGGGGCGACCACGGCCTGCCGGCGGCGCTCGGGCAGCGCGGGGGCGCCGGGCCGGGCGTGCTCGCCTTCGGGTGCGGCCGGGGCGTCGGAGCCGGAAGCGGCCCCGTCCGCCGCGGTGGCCTCCCCGCCGGAACGGTTGCTCTTGCCGTCGCCGCCGCCGTTGCCGCCGCCGGGGCGCGGCGCGGGCAGGGCCGCCGGGGTCCTGCCCGGGCCCACCGCCCGGGTCTGCTTCCTCGTCTCGGCCTTGCGGGCCAGCGCGGCCATCGCCGCGTGCGCGCGGGCGTAGCCCACCGGGGTCGGGGCGCCGGCCGTCGTGCGCTCCTCGGAGGGGGCCGGCAGCTCCTTGGCGCCGGCGGGCGCCGAGACCTCGATGGCGAGCAGGCGGCGCCCCTCCAGGGCGCTGGCGCGCTCGGTCTCCGCGGTGGCGTAGCGGCGCAGCAGGGCCGCGTGCTCCCCGCGCAGGCCCGCCAGTTCGACGCGCTTGGCCCGCAGCTTGGCGTCCAGCCGGGCCCGTACCGCGCGGGACTCCTCCAGCTCGGACTCCAGCTCCGCGATGCGGTCCTCGCTGCGCCACTCCTCTCGCACCCGTTCGCGGGTCAGCTCGGCGACGCGACGGCCCGCGGCCCGGTCCCAGTTGCGCATCACGACGGCGCCGGTCACGCCGGCGGCCGCGGTGAGGGCGACCAGGAGGCGGAGGGCCACCGGTTCCGCCAGCAGCCAGGCGACGGCGGCGCTCGTGAGCGACACACCGGCGACTGTCGTGGGGGTCAGCAGCCTGTGCAGGGGCGGCGAATGGCGGTGGCGTCCACGTGGCATGGCCTGAAATTTACAGTGCGTGGGCATGCCGTGGGGTAACCGCCCGGCAATCTGTTCCCAGGCGGTTACCCATACGCGGAAGGGCTACTTCGCAATCAGCCCCTTCTCCGTCAAGTACGCCTCGGCGACATCGGCCGGTTTGGCCCGCTCCGCGTCGACCTTGCGGTTGAGTTCGACGAGATCCGCCGTGGTCAGGGCCTTGGTCAACTTCGCGAGCGCGGCGGCGATCTCGGGACTTCCGGCATCCTTCGCATTCACCACCGGAAGGACGTTGTCGGCGTTCTGCAGCTTCTTGTCGTCCTCCAGCAGCACCAGCCCGAAAGCCTCCAGCGTCGCGTCGGTGGTCGTGGTGAGAACCAGCTGGTCAACGCCGTCCTTGACGGCCTGCTTGGCCTGCGGGGTACCGACTCCCTTGGGGTCGATACCGGAAACATCGATTCCGTATGTGGCCTTCAGACCCACCGCGCAGAACGGCCGGACCGCGCATTCGTCACCAGCCGCGATCTTCACCTTCAGCTTCGACCTGCCGAGGTCCGAAAGGGTCTTCAGGTTGTTCTTCCGGGCGAATTCCCCGCTCACGGCGAAGGCGTTCTGGTCGACCGCCCCGCCGGCCGGAAGGGCCTTCAGCCCCAGCGGGCCCGCGAGCTTCTCCAGAGCGGCCACCGTGCCCGCCACGTCACTCGACGCGACCGGCTTCTCCTCGGGTGCCTTCGGGCCGTTCACCTTGGCATTCAGGAACTCGGCGAGCGTGGCCGCGTATTCCGGCACGACGTCGATCTCGCCCTTCTCCAGGGCCGGCTCGTACAGCTCGCGGTTGCTCACCGTCTTGATCGAGGTGCCGTAGCCCGCGTCCTTGAGCACCTGGGCGTAGAGCTCCGCCAGCACGTTGGACTCGGTGAACCCGGCCGCACCGATGACCAGCGAGCCCTTTCCGCCCGAGCCGGCGGGGGCCGAGGAGCCGCCCTCCTTGCTCTTCTCCAGGCTCTCGCCGCCGCACGCGGCGAGCGAACCGGTCAGGGCCAGCACCCCGAGTGCGGCGCCGAGCAGGCGCGTGGTCTTGGACATGAGAACTCCGATCACAGCAGAAGGACGAACGGCGGACGGCGGACGGTCGGGGGCTCGGAAACGCGGGACACGGGCCACGGGCACGGGTCAGCGGCGGCGGACCGGCCACAGCAGCCGGTCGCCCAGCACCAGCACCCCCTCGACGACCAGGGCCAGCAGGGCCACCAGCAGCGCCCCCGCCACGACCTGCGGGGTGTCGTACGTGGTGAAGCCCGCGGTGATGATCCGGCCGAGACCGCCCTGGCCGACCATGGCCGCGATGGTCGCCGTGGCCACGACCTGCACCGCGGCGGACCGCAGCCCCGTCATCACCAGCGGCCTGGCCAGCGGCAGTTCGACCCGCCGGAACACCTGTCCGCCGGACATGCCCATGCCCCGGGCGGCCTCCACCACGCTCCGGTCCACCTCCCGCACGCCCACGTACGCGTTGGTCAGCAGCGGCGGCACCGCGAACAGCACCAGCGCCGTGATCGTCGGAAGGTAACCGGCGTTCCGCAGCGGGGAGACCATGAACAGCGCCAGCACCGCGAACACCGGCACCGCGCGCCCCACGTTGGACACCTGCGCGGCCAGCGCCCCGCCCCGGCCCACGTGGCCCAGCCACAGCCCCACGGGCAGCGCCACCGCACAGGCCACCGCGAGGGCCACCCCGCTGACGTACGCGTGCTCGGCGAGCCGGTGCCACACGCCCGACTCCCCCGACCAGTGGCCCGAGTCGCTCAGCCACCGCCACGTCCCGGCGGGTACGGACATCGCTCAGGCCCCCTTCGCCGCACGGGTCCAGGGCGTCACCAGCCGCTGCACGCCGAGCAGCAGCAGGTCGGCGGCCAGCGCCAGCAGCACGCACAGCACGGAGGCGGTCAGCACCTGCGCCTTGAACGAGCTCTGCACGGCCGGCGCGATGAGGTTGCCCAGGCCGCCCGCGCCGACGATGGAGCCCACCGTGGTCAGCGCCACCGTCGAAACGGTCGCGATGCGCACCCCGGCCAGCAACGCGGGCAGCGCCAGCGGCAGTTCCACCTGCCACAGCAGCCGCCCCGGCCCGTACCCCATCCCGCGGGCGGCCTCCCGGACCTCCTCCGGCACGGCCTCAAGACCGGCCAGCACGTTCCGCACCAGGATCGTCAGGGAATACAGCACCAGCCCGGTCACCACGAGCGCAGCCGACAGTCCGAAGAGCGGCAGCAGCAGCGAGAACATCGCCAGCGAGGGCACCGTGTAGAGCAGGGTGGTCACGGTCAGCACCGGCGCCGCCCACCGCCGCCCGCGCCGCGCGAGGAGCGCGAGCGGCACGGACACGGCCACCCCGATCAGCACCGAGGCGAGCGTGATCCACACGTGCTGCAGCGTGGCGTCGGTCAGCTCCTGGCTGCGCGAACGGACGTACTCCCAGCAGATCCAGTCGTTCGCAACCAGGCAGTTCGGCGCTGCCATCCCTTCACCCCCGTCTCGCTCCCGACCATAACCCCGGTCACCGACAACACCCGGGATCCTTCGCACGCGGGCAACACTCCCTTCACACGGGGCCGTCCGGGATGCGCGAGGATGGCAGGCGTGATCCGATTCGAGCAGGTGAGCAAGCAGTACGAGGACGGCACCACCGCCGTCGACGACCTCTCCTTCGAGGTGGCGGAGGGCGAACTCGTCACCCTCGTCGGCGCGTCCGGCTGCGGCAAGACCACCACGATGAAGATGGTCAACCGGCTCATCGAGCCCAGCTCCGGCCGGATCCTCCTCGACGGCCACGACATCGCCGGCGCCGACCCGGTCGAACTCCGCCGCCGCATCGGCTACGTCATCCAGCAGGTCGGCCTCTTCCCGCACAAGACCGTGCTGGAGAACACCGCCACCGTCCCACACCTGCTGGGAGTGAAGAAGGACCGGGCCCGCGCCCGCGCCGCCGAACTCCTCGAACTCGTCGGCCTCGACCCCGCCGTGTACGGCCCCCGCTACCCCGAGCAGCTCTCCGGCGGCCAGCGCCAGCGCGTCGGCGTGGCCCGCGCCCTGGCCGCCGACCCGCCGGTGCTGCTCATGGACGAGCCCTTCGGGGCCGTGGACCCGGTGGTCCGCGAACGCCTCCAGAACGAGTTCCTCGCCCTCCAGCGCACGGTCCGCAAGACGATCCTGCTCGTCACCCACGACCTGGAGGAAGCCGTCCGGCTCGGCGACCGGATCGCCGTCTACGGACAGGGCACCATCGAGCAGTTCGCCGCCCCCGCCGAGGTGCTGGGCTCCCCCGCCACCCCGTACGTGGCCTCCTTCGTCGGCGCCGACCGCGGCCTCAAGCGGCTGGCGGTCACCCCCGTCGGCCGCGCCGACCTGGAGCCCGCGGAGCCCGGGGACGGCACGCCCGGCGTACGGCTCCCCCTGGGCGCCTCGCTGCGGGAGGCGCTCGCGCTGCTGCTCCAGGAGGACTCCGGGCGGGTGGGGGTCACGGATCCCGGCTCGGGCGCGCTGGTCGGCGTACTCACCCCGCTGTCGGTGCACCGCGCACTGCGCCGGGCCTCGGCGGACCCCTAGGCCCTTCCTTCGGATCAGGCCGCGGGCCGGGACGGGCCTCAGGCCTCGATGCGGCCGCTCATCCACACCAGCATCGGCGGTATCTCGCGGCGCCAGGTGTTGAAGTTGTGGCCGCCGCTGTCGAGGATGATCGACGAGACGCGGTCCGGGGACTTCACGTCCGCGATGAACTTCTTCGTGTCGCCCAGGTTCCCCTCGCCCGTCTCCGAACTGGTCACCAGGAACGAGGTCTTCGCGGGCTGCTTCGCCTTCAGGCTGGTCAGCAGGTTCGCGCGGGCCCGCAGGGCCTTGTCGCCGTGGAAGAGGTCACCGGTGGTCGGGTCCTCGGCGGCCTTGTAGTACGCGGACAGGCCCGCGGCGGCACCGAAGGTCTCCGCGTGGTGGATGCCCATCTTCAGGGCGCAGTAGCCGCCGGTCGAGTTGCCGATGAAGCCCATGTTCCGGGCCTCCCTGCCCACCCGGTACGTCTCGGTGACGGCCTTGGGCAGGTCCTTCGCGAAGAAGGTCTCGGTCTGCGGGCCACCGGGTATGTCCACGCACTCGGTGTCCCGCGGGGGCGCCACGGTCGGCCGCAGCATCACCAGGATCATCGGCTGCATCTTCCCCGCCTTGGCCTGCTTGTAGGCCGTCATCGGGTAGTTCAGCCCCTTGATCAGGTTCTCCGCGGTGCCCGGGTAGCCGGTCAGCACGATCGACGCGGGGAAGTTCTTCCCGGCGAACTGCGGCTGGAAGTACTCGGGGGGCAGGTAGACGTACGCCGGGCTGGTGATCTTCGACTTCTCCCCGGCGACGACCACCTTCTGTATCTGGCCGCCGACCGCCGGCCGGGCACCGCCCGGCACGTCCAGCTTCTGCGTGCCGACCACCCTGATGTCCTTGCTGCCGGCCGAATGGTCGACGACCACCCCCGGCGCCGTCTCCCGGCCGAGCAGATCGGCCCACGAGCCGTAGAAGAGGAAGGACTTGTTCGCGGCGAGCCCCACCGCCGAGAAGAGCGCCAGCTGCGTCGCGAGCAGCAGCGCCACCCGGCCGGCCACCGCACGCCACGTGCGG
Organism: Streptomyces sp. NPDC101118; assembly: GCF_044759445.1. Classification (NCBI taxonomy): domain Bacteria; kingdom Bacillati; phylum Actinomycetota; class Actinomycetes; order Kitasatosporales; family Streptomycetaceae; genus Streptomyces; species Streptomyces sp. NPDC101118. Next base: position 60,498 of record NZ_JBIVZG010000004.1, read on the forward strand.
CCCGACAACCGCGGCCAGAACCAGACGGTCGCCGCGAAGAGCAGCACTCCCGCGGCGACGGCCAGCGCCAGAACCGTATTGCTGGTGAGACCCATGATGCAGTCAGCGACTTTCTGAAGGCGGGACGAGTTTTTTCTTCTTGCGTCAGTGAACCCGCTCCCGCTCTGTGCCGTCCTAGTGGTCGCACATGTCCGGAAGCCGCTGTGGCCTTCGGTCACAGGATCTCTCGCGGAGCTGCAGGAAGCGATGTCTAGCAGGATAGATGGCGATAAGTCGGGACAGGTTCCGAGCCAGGTGCGCCGCTTCCTCCGCGGCCCACGTCCCGAGTCCGTACCCCGTCTCGTCGGCGCGGCCTGCACCCTCGTGGGCCTCCTCGACATCGCCGCGGGCGTCTTCCCGCGGTTCCGTCACAGCCGCGTCCACGCCGTCGCCGAGGTGCTCCCCGGCGCCCTCGGCCCCTTCGCCGCGGCCCTCGCGATCAGCGCCGGCGTACTGCTGCTCCTCCTCGCCCACGGGCTCAAGCGGCGCAAGCGCCGCGCCTGGCGGGCCGCCGTCGTGCTGCTGCCCGCCGGCGCCGTGGCGCAGTTCACCTACCGGCACTCCGTCATCGGCGTCCTGATCGCCGCCGTGCTCCTCGCCCTGCTGCTGCGGCACCGCAGTGAGTTCGACGCCCTGCCCGACCCGCGCAGCCGCTGGAAGGCCCTGGCCAACTTCGTGCTGATGAGCGCCGGGTCCATCGGCCTCGGCCTGGTCATCGTCAACTCGCACCCGCGCCGCGTGATCGGCGACCCCGGCATCGCCGAGCAGCTCGCCCACGTCGTATACGGCCTCTTCGGCATCGAAGGCCCCGTCGACTACGCCGGACGGGTGAGCTGGACCGTCGGCTACTCCCTCGGCGCCCTCGGCATGCTGACCGCCATCACCACCATCTACCTCGCCTTCCGCCCCGAGCACCCGGCCGCCCGCCTCACCGAGGACGACGAGGCCCGGCTGCGCGAACTGCTCACCCGGCACGGCGGCCGCGACTCCCTCGGCCACTTCGCCCTCCGCCGAGACAAGGCCGTCGTCTTCTCCCCCAGCGGCAAGGCCGCCGTCACCTACCGCGTCGTCTCCGGCGTGATGCTCGCCTCCGGCGACCCCATCGGCGACGTCGAGGCCTGGCCCGGCGCCATCGAACGCTTCATGGAGGAGGCCCGCGCCCACTCCTGGACCCCCGCCGTCATGGGCTGCAGCGAAACCGGCGGCGAGGTCTGGACCCGCGAGACCGGCCTGGACGCCCTCGAACTCGGCGACGAGGCCATCGTCGACGTCAAGGACTTCTCCCTCGGCGGCCGCGCCATGCGCAACGTCCGCCAGATGGTCAAGCGCATCGAGCGCAACGGCTACACGACCAAAGTGCGCCGGGTCGCCGAACTGACCGAGGACGAGCTGACCGCCGTCCGCGGCGCCGCCGAGGCCTGGCGCGGCACCGACACCGAGCGCGGCTTCTCCATGGCACTCGGCCGGGTCGGCGACCCCGGCGACGGCGACTGCGTCATCGTCACCGCCCACCGCACCGAGGAGGGCGACACCAGCCCGTACGGCGACCTCAAAGCCATCCAGCACTTCGTCCCCTGGGGCAAGGACGGCATGTCGCTGGAGCTCATGCGCCGCGACCGCTCCGCCGACCCCGGCATGAACGAGCTCCTGATCGTCGCCGCCCTCGCCGCCGCCCCCCAGCTCGGCATCGAACGGGTCTCGCTGAACTTCGCGATGTTCCGCTCCGCGCTGGCCCGCGGCGAGAAGATCGGCGCCGGCCCCGTGCTGCGCGTGTGGCGCGGACTGCTCGTCTTCCTCTCCCGCTGGTTCCAGATCGAGTCGCTGTACAAGTTCAACGCGAAGTTCCGCCCCCGCTGGGAGCCCCGCTTCGTCGTCTTCCGCACCACCCGCGACCTGCCCCGCATCGGCTTCGCCGCCATGCAGGCCGAGGGCTTCGTCACCCTCGCCCTGCCCCGGCTCTTCCCCCGCCGCCGCCCCGCACGGCAGCCGAGGCCCTGCCAGCACCTGACCGCCGCCCCGGCACCGGCCGCCGGAACCCCGGCGCCGGCCAGGACCGCCCGTACCCGGACCGCCGAAGAATGCGAGGTCCAGGCTGCATGAGCGAGAGGGGCGGGCTGCGGGAGCGTGAGCGCGGGCGGTGCCGGCGGGCAGGCGGGCCCCCCGGACGCCAGGTCCGGGCTGCGTGCGGCCACCCCGACGGCCCTACCCTTGATGCCATGAACACGTTGCCGGGAGCGGACGCCAGGGGCCGGGTCACCGGCCTGCCCGAGTGGGACCGCTGTGCGGTCATGGGGGTCGTCAACGTCACCCCCGACTCCTTCTCCGACGGCGGCCACTGGTTCGACACCACCGCCGCCGTCAAGCGCGGCCTCGACCTCGTCGCCCAGGGCGCCGACCTCGTCGACGTCGGCGGCGAGTCCACCCGGCCCGGCGCCACCCGCGTCGACGCCGACGAGGAGCTCCGCCGGGTCGTGCCCGTCGTACGCGGACTGGCCTCCGAGGGCGTCACCGTGTCCGTCGACACCATGCGCGCAGCCGTCGCCGAACAGGCCGTCGCCGCGGGCGCCGTCCTGGTCAACGACGTCAGCGGCGGCCTCGCCGACCCGCGCATGATCCCCGCCGTCGCCGACACCGGCGTCCCCTTCGTGGTGATGCACTGGCGCGGCTTCAGCGAGGACATGAACAGCCGCGCCGTCTACCACGACGTGGTCGCCGAGGTCACCGCCGAACTGCGGGCCCGCATGGACGCCGTGATCGACGGCGGCATCGCCCCCGAGCGCCTCGTCGTCGACCCCGGCCTCGGCTTCGCCAAACACGCCGAACACGACCTCGCGCTCGTCGCCCACCTCCGCGAACTGCGCGCCCTCGGCCGGCCCGTCCTGGTCGCCGCCTCCCGCAAGCGCTTCCTCGGCCGGGTGCTGGCCGGCGCCGACGGCGCCGCCCCGCCGCCCGCCCGCGAGCGGGACGCCGCCACCGCCGCCGTCTCCGCCATCGCCGCCCACGAAGGCGCCTGGGCCGTCCGCGTCCACGAGGTACGGGCCACCGCCGACGCCGTCCGCGTCGCCCGCGCCGTCGAGGGCGCCGCCCGGTGACCCGTCCCCAGTCCGACATCGACGCCGTCGAGCAGGCCAACACGGCCTTCTACGAGGCCATGGAACGCGGCGACTTCGACGAGCTGTCCGCCCTCTGGCTGGACGACGAGATCTCCTGCGTCCACCCCGGCTGGCCCGCCCTCAGCGGCCGCGGCGAGGTGCTCCGCTCATACGCGCTGATCATGGCGAACACGGAGTACATCCAGTTCTTCCTGACCGACACCAAGGTCACCGTGATCGGCGACACCGCCGTCGTCACCTGCACGGAGAACATCCTCAGCGGCGGCCCCGCCGAGGACGGCGGCGAGCTCGGCCCGCTCGTCGGCCAGCTGGTCGTCGCGACGAATGTGTTCCGACGCACATCGGACGGGTGGCGCGTGTGGTCCCACCACGCCTCTCCCGTCCTCACCGAGTCCGAAGAAGACGAGGAAAACGGCCCCTCCTGACCCCCATGGGCAAGCGGTGCCGTCCTTCGCAGGTAGATTCGAAGGAGGACGACGCCGACCGCACTCGGCGTAGGCCCAAGGTCCCGGGCAGTCCCGGGACCGGAAGAACCTACGAAAAGCAGGAGTGATTCGCGTGGATCGTGTCGCGCTGCGCGGCCTGAAGGCCCGCGGGCACCATGGCGTCTTCCCCCGGGAGCGCGAGGAGGGCCAGACCTTCATCGTCGACCTGGTGCTGCACATCGACACCCGCCCCGCGGCGGCCGACGACGACCTGGCGAAGACCGTCCACTACGGCGTGGTGGCCGAAGAGGTCGTCGACGTGGTCCAGGGCGAGCCCGTCGACCTGATCGAGACCCTCGCCGAGCGGATCGCCCAGCAGTGCCTGAAGCACGAGGCGGTCGCCGAGGTCGAGGTCGTCGTCCACAAGCCGGACGCACCGATCACGGTCCCCTTCGACGACGTGACCATCACCATCACCCGGAGCCGCGGATGAACCACGCCCAGAGCGATCCCACCGTCCAGCCCGTGCCCGCCTCCGTGGTGGAGACCGTCGACGCGGCGGACGTGACGCTGTCCAACCCCAAACTCGCCGTCGTCGCCCTCGGCTCGAACCTCGGCAACCGCCTGGACACCCTCCAAGGCGCGATCGACGCCCTCGGCGACACCCCCGGCGTCCGGGTCAAGGCCGTCTCCCCCGTCTACGAGACCGAGCCCTGGGGCGTCGACCCCGGCTCCCAGCCCTCCTACCTCAACGCCGTCGTGATCCTCAAGACCACGCTGCCGCCCAGCTCCCTCCTGGAGCGCGGCCAGGCCATCGAGGAGGCCTTCGACCGCGTCCGCGAGGAGCGCTGGGGCCCCCGCACCATCGACGTCGACATCATCAGCTACGCCGACGTGCTCTCCGACGACCCGGTCCTCACCCTCCCGCACCCGCGGGCCCACCAGCGCGCCTTCGTCCTGGCCCCCTGGCACGACACGGACCCGGCCGCCCAGCTCCCCGGCCACGGCCCGGTGGGGGCCCTGCTCACCGCCCTCGGCACCGCCGGCGTCGCGCCGCGCGCCGACCTGGAACTGCGCCTGCCCGAATAGTCGTTAGCCTGTGGACTGCCGGAGGAGCGGAAAGCGGGGAACGGGCAACGTGAAGCAACTGAGGCTGAAGGTCCTGGCCGGGATCTTCGTGATCGCCGCGGTCCTGGCCTGGTCCGCGGCGAAGCTCTGGAACGCGTACGGCAGCCTGCCCGGCGTGCCCCTCGCGGCACCCATCGTGCTCGCCGTGATCGCCGTGGTCCTGCTGGCGACCGCCCTCTCGCTGCGCGCCCGGCTGAAGGCCCAGCGCGAGCGGCGGCCCGGCGCCAAGGGCGTCGAGCCCCTGATGGCGGCCCGCGCGGTGGTCTTCGGCCAGGCCAGCGCGCTGGTCTCGGCGGTCGTCAGCGGCCTCTACGGCGGCGTGGGCATCTTCCTCGCCACCGAGGCCCTGGAGGTCCCCGCCCGCCGCGACCAGGCCATCTACGCGGGCTTCGCGGTCCTCGCCGGCGCCGCCGTCATCGCCGCCGCCCTCTTCCTGGAGCGCGTCTGCCGCCTCCCGGACGACAACGACGACGACAAGGCCCCCGCCCGCGCCTGACCCCCTCACCAGTCCATGCGGACGAGGTGCCCGTTCACGAGGAACCCGGGGTGGGGCGCGAGGCGGTAGCTGTAGAGGGTGAAGGGCTTCGTGCCGACGGCCTTCCGGGGGCGTACGGCCTCGACCCGGGCCCAGCCACGCTCCCCCGGAAGCAGGGGGTGGTGCTCGGCCTTGAACGTTCCCCGGCTCGGCCAGCGATCGGACACGTAGAGGCGCGAAGCCCGCCCAGGCACTTCGCTCGGTGTGAAGCGTGCCCCGACGATCTGCGCCAGTTCCGTGAGGAACGGGACGTTGGCGCTCACGATCGCCCGCGCGTCCCAGTTCCCGAGCCGATGGCCGTCACCATCTGCGTAGCCGTCGAGAAACCCGGCGAAGGTGATCTGATCCCGTAATACGACGCGTGGGAAGCGCTGCCGCATGTGATGGGCGTCCCCGCCCACGTACTGGCGCACGGCGTCCACCAGGAACGACGAGACGACCCGGACCCGGAAGCCCGGGACATCGCTCATCAGGAAGCCGGAAGGCCGCGTGACGGCTTCCAGCCTGGCCGCCAGCCCCGTCGCCGTGGACAGGCAGTCCGCGTACTTGGTGGCGAAGGCGCGGTCGTTCACCACCAGCGAGACGTACCCCCGGCCGACGGTGCCGTCGGCGCAGGTGGCCCCGACGAAGTAGCCGAACTCGTATCCGGGCCGGATGTCCAGGCGCTCCCGGCACAACTTGCGCGCCTGCGTCCACGCGATTTCGCTGCCGAGTGCCGCCCGGGCCGGAACCGGCCCGGATTCGGCAACGAGCAACTGGTCGGGGGCCGCCAGGAGCGTGCCGCCGGCGGTGACGACTTCCACCAGATCACGGGTCTTCACGGCCGTGACCTCGGTGACGGCCGTCTCCACCGTCCGGTCCTCGTCCAGCGTCCACAACCGGTCGCCGGGCGTGACGGCCCGTGCCCGGGCACACCCCCCGACGGCGTTCACCATCTGCTTGCTCGGAAATCCCCCCATGCCCGCCCCCTGACCAGAACGATCTGGTCAGGGACGGTATCGGGCAGGACTGACAATCCGGCTAGCGCGCCATTATCAGGCTCATCGCCTCATTGCGGGTGGCGGGGTCGCGGAGCTGGCCGCGGACGGCCGACGTGGTGGTCTTGGCGCCCGGCTTGCGGATGCCGCGGACCGACATGCACATGTGCTCGGCCTCGATGACGACGATCGCGCCGCGCGCCTCGAGGATCTCCATCAGGGAGTCCGCGACCTGCGTGGTCAGGCGCTCCTGCACCTGCGGGCGGCGGGCGTAGACCTCGACGAGGCGCGCCAGCTTCGACAGCCCCGTGATCTTGCCGCTCTCGGCCGGGATGTAACCCACATGGGCTACACCGTGGAACGGGAGGAGATGATGTTCACAGAGCGAAACGATCTCGATGTCCTTCACCAGGACCATCTCGTCGTGTCCGAGGTCGAACGTCGTCGTCAGGACGTCCTCCGGTCGCTGCCACAGGCCGGCCAGGATCTCCCGGTACGCGCGTGCCACGCGGGCCGGGGTCTCCAGGAGGCCTTCGCGGTCCGGGTCCTCGCCGACCGCGATGAGCAGCTCGCGGACGGCGGCCTCGGCGCGCTTCTCGTCGAACTCGCCGATCGTGCCCTCGCCGTCCAGGGTCACTGGGTCGGTCATCTGTGCCTCGTTCCTGTCTTCGTCACACGGGCATACGAAAATGCCGCGCCCCACCAGGCTAGAACCTGGTGGGGCGCGGCATCCATTCCGGGGCGGAGGTCACACCTCGGGGCGGTCCTCCGGAGCCACCTCGATGCCCTTCTCCGTGGAGACGGTGCCGGTCGAGGTGCCGTTCGCCGAGTTCGTCAGCTGGAGCTCCTTGGGAGAGAGCACCGGCGGGCGGGTCGACGGGGTGCGGCGGGAGGAGCCGGTCCACGCGGGGCGGGCCGGGCGCTTGACGATGGTCGAGAAGATCTCGGCGATCTCCTCCTTGCCCAGCGTCTCCTTCTCCAGCAGCGCGAGGACCAGGTTGTCGAGGACGTCGCGGTTCTCGACGAGGATCTCCCAGGCCTCGTTGTGCGCGGTCTCGATGAGCTTCTTGACCTCTTCGTCGACCAGCGCCGCGACCTCTTCCGAGTAGTCGCGCTGGTGCGCCATCTCGCGGCCCAGGAACGGCTCGGTGTTGTCACCGCCGAACTTGATCGCGCCGAGGCGCTCCGTCATGCCGTACTGCGTGACCATCGCGCGGGCCGTGGCAGTGGCCTTCTCGATGTCGTTCGCGGCGCCGGTGGTCGGGTCGTGGAAGACCAGCTCCTCGGCCGCGCGGCCGCCCAGCATGTAGGCCAGCTGGTCGAGCATCTCGTTGCGCGTCGTGGAGTACTTGTCCTCGTCGGGCAGGACCATGGTGTAGCCCAGTGCCCGGCCGCGGGACAGGATCGTGATCTTGTGGACCGGGTCGGAGTTGGGGGAAGCCGCCGCGACCAGGGCGTGTCCGCCCTCGTGGTACGCGGTGATCTTCTTCTCCTTGTCCGACATGATCCGGGTCCGCTTCTGCGGGCCCGCCACGACGCGGTCGATCGCCTCGTCCAGCATGTGGTTGTCGATCAGCTTCTTGTCCGAGCGGGCCGTGAGGAGCGCGGCCTCGTTCAGGACGTTGGACAGGTCGGCACCGGTGAAGCCGGGGGTGCGCCGGGCGACGGCCGAGAGGTCGACGTCCGGGGCGACCGGCTTGCCCTTCTGGTGGACCTTGAGGATCTCCAGACGGCCCTGCATGTCCGGGCGGTCGACCGCGATCTGCCGGTCGAAGCGGCCCGGGCGGAGCAGTGCCGGGTCGAGGATGTCGGGCCGGTTCGTGGCGGCGATCAGGATGACGCCGCCCTTCACGTCGAAGCCGTCCATCTCGACGAGGAGCTGGTTGAGGGTCTGCTCGCGCTCGTCGTGGCCACCGCCGAGGCCGGCACCGCGGTGACGGCCGACGGCGTCGATCTCGTCGACGAAGACGATCGCCGGGGCGTTCGCCTTGGCCTGTTCGAAGAGGTCGCGGACCCGGGAGGCACCGACGCCGACGAACATCTCGACGAAGTCGGAGCCCGAGATCGAGTAGAACGGGACGCCCGCCTCACCTGCGACGGCGCGCGCCAGCAGGGTCTTGCCGGTGCCGGGCGGGCCGTAGAGCAGCACGCCCTTGGGGATCTTGGCGCCGACGGCCTGGAACTTGGCCGGCTCCTGCAGGAACTCCTTGATCTCGTGGAGTTCCTCGACCGCCTCGTCGGACCCCGCCACGTCGGCGAAGGTCGTCTTCGGGGTGTCCTTGGTGATGAGCTTGGCCTTGGACTTCCCGAAGTTCATCACCCGGGATCCGCCGCCCTGCATCTGGTTCATCAGGAACAGGAAGACCACGACGATGAGGACGAACGGCAGCAGGGAGAGCAGCACGCCCAGGAACGGGTTGGTCTTGTCCGGCGTGACGGAGTAGCCGTCGGGGATCTGGCCGCCGTCGGACTTGGTCTGGAGGTCCTGGGCGATCTGGACGCCCTGGTCCCCGATGTAGTTGGCCTGGAACTTGCTGCCGCTCTCGTCGTCGAGCTTCTGGCCGTCCTTCAGCTCGATCTTGATCATCTGAGAGTCGCCGGTGGTCAGGCTCGCCTGCTTGACCTGGTTCTGGCTGATCGCGCTCAGAACCTTGCTGGTGTCCACCGACTTGTAGCCGCCACCCGAGCCGACGACGTTCATCAACACGACCACGGCGAGGACGGCCAGCACGATCCACATGACCGGCCCACGGAAGATTCGCTTCACGTCCATCCATACGGGGCGGTGATCGCCCCGTCCCTCCTGCCCGTAGGTAAATGCTGCTGTGAGTAAAGACTGTTCTTCGGAAGGTACCCCAGCATTGTCACCCGTGGCCTGATGGGACGGCTGACAAATCCGCCTTCGCATGCTCCAACGGCGGGAACGCGGGAGGGGTTCCCCGGCGGCGCGGAGCCGCCGGGGTGTCGTGCAGCGTGGCCGTCAGCCGCCGTAGACGTGCGGGGCGAGCGTGCCCACGAACGGGAGGTTGCGGTACTTCTCCGCGTAGTCGAGGCCGTAGCCCACGACGAACTCGTTCGGGATGTCGAAGCCGACCCACTTCACGTCGATCGCGACCTTGGCCGCGTCGGGCTTGCGGAGCAGTGTGACGACCTCGAGGGAGGCCGGCTCGCGCGAGCCGAGGTTCGACAGCAGCCAGGACAGCGTCAGGCCCGAGTCGATGATGTCCTCGACGATCAGGACGTGCTTGCCCTTGATGTCGGTGTCCAGGTCCTTGAGGATCCGGACCACGCCCGAGGACTGCGTGCCGGCGCCGTACGAGGAGACGGCCATCCAGTCCATGGTGAGCGGGGTGGACAAGGCGCGTGCCAGGTCCGCCATCACCATCACGGCGCCCTTGAGGACACCGACGATGAGCAGGTCCTTGCCCGCGTACTCCGCGTCGATCTTCGCGGCCAGCTCGGCCAGCTTCGCGTCGATCTCTTCCTTGGTGATGAGCACCGACGCCAGGTCGCTGCCCATGTCCTTCTCGTCCACCCGTATCACTTTCGTTGTCGGCCGGGGTTCCGGGGAGGCCCCGGAGGACTCAGCCGTGCTTCAGCCCTGCCGGATGACAAGTCTGCCACCCTGCCGCTGGGCCTCGACGCGGCCGGGCAGGTTGATGGCTCCCTGACCGCGCCATCCGGTGATCAGCCGGTCGACTTCCTCGATGTGACGGGCGAAGAGCGATCCGGCGGGGGAACCGGCCGCGACGACCGCCCTGCGCAGCACCCGGCGGCGTACGGCGGGGGGCAGGGCGTACAGCTTCGCGCACTCCAGCTGGCCCGCGTCGTCGCGTACGGACGTGTCGGCCTGGGCGGCCCAGGCGTCGAGCGCGTCGGCGTCGTCCCGGGAGAGCTGGGCGGTGCGGGCGAGTGCCTCGACGACTCCCTTGCCGAGGGCCTTTTCGAGGGCGGGCAGTCCCTCGTGGCGCAGCCGGGAGCGGGTGTAGGCGGGGTCCGCGTTGTGGGGGTCGTCCCAGACGGGCAGGGACTGGACCATGCAGGCCTTGCGGGCGGTCTGCCGGTCGATGTTCAGGAAGGGGCGGCGGTAGCGGCCGGTGACGCCCGATCCGGTGCCGGCGGACTTCTCGGCCATGCCGGAGAGGGAGCGGATGCCGGAGCCGCGGGCGAGGCCGAGCAGCACGGTCTCCGCCTGGTCGTCGCGGGTGTGGCCGAGCAGGACCGCGGCGGCGCCGAGCCGCTCGGCGGCTTCGTCCAGGGCGGCGTACCGGGCGTCGCGGGCGGCGGCTTCGGGTCCGCCGTCCCGGCCCACGCGCACGGCGACGGATTCGACCGGGTCGAGGCGGAGCGCGGTCAGTCGGGTGACGACCTCGGCCGCGCGCAGGTCCGAGCCGGGCTGGAGCCCGTGGTCGACGGTGATGCCGCCGGCGCGGACGGAGAGCTTGGGGGCCTCGAAGGCGAGTGCGGAGGCGAGCGCCATCGAGTCGGCGCCGCCGGAGCAGGCGACGAGCACCAGGGGGCGGGTGGCGCCCGTGGCGCCGGTGTGGCGCTGCTCGTGGTCGGTGAGTACGTCGTGGAGTACGCGGCGGACCGCCAGGCGTATCGCCGCGACCGCAGGATGGGGACCCATGTCCGGTGCCCTTCGGTGGAGTTGGGGTGCCTCGGGGTGGTGCTCGGGTGGTGCGCTCGGGAGTGGGCCCGGAGCAGGGGTCCGGAGCCTGGACCCGGAGACCGGGACGTCACTCAGAGTGCGTCGATGGTGACAGAGCCGAGCCGTTCCCTGAGCATCGCACGCCTATCCACGGCTCACGGTCCCTCGGATGGGTGATGCTGAGCCGCTCTGGGAGACATCATTGGTCGCTTTGCGTCACTCCGGTTCACTCGCCTTGCGGTGCACCCGCTGGACCCAGTCGGACGGGCTGGCGATCTCCGTCTTGGTGGGGAGGGTGTTGGGGGAGGTCCAGACGCGGTTGAAGCCGTCCATGCCGACCTGGTTCACGACGGCGCGTACGAAGCGCTCGCCGTCGCGGTACTGGCGGAGCTTGGCGTCGAGCCCGAGGAACCTGCGCAGCGCCGCGTCGAGCCGGCCGGCGCCGCTGGCGCGGCGCTTCTGGAACTTCTCGCGGATCTCCGCGACCGAGGGCACCACCTCGGGCCCGACCCCGTCCATGACGAAGTCGGCGTGGCCTTCGAGCAGGGACATCACGGCGGTGAGGCGGCCGAGGATCTCGCGCTGCTCGGGGGTCTGCACGACCTCGACGAGCGAGCGGCCGCCGTCCGCCGCCTCGTCGTCCGGGCGGGCGCCGGCGAAGGCCTGGGCGGCCTCCCGCAGCCGCTCCAGGACGGTCGAGGGGTCCATCTCGGTGGCGCCGAGGAAGGCCTGGATCTCGCCTTCGAGGTGGTCGCGCAGCCAGGGCACGGCGGTGAACTGGGTGCGGTGGGTCTCCTCGTGCAGGCACACCCAGAGGCGGAAGTCGTGGGGGGCGACGTCCAGCTCCCGCTCGACGTGGACGATGTTGGGCGCGACGAGCAGCAGCCGCCCGCCGCCGGTGGCGGAGCCGGGCAGGTCGCGGCTGACCGGCGCGAAGGTCTCGTACTGGCCGAGGACGCGGGAGGCCAGGAAGCTGAGCAGCATTCCCAGCTCGACGCCGGTGACCTTGCCGCCGACGGCGCCGAGCACGCCGCCGGTGCTGCCGCGGCGCTCCTGCATCTTGTCGAGCAGTGGTTTCAGCAGTTCCCGGAAGCCGGCCACGTTGGCCTTGGCCCAGCCCGCGCGGTCGACGACGAGCACGGGGGTGTCCTCCACCGGTGCGTCCTCGGGCATCATCCGCACGAAGCCGCGGACGTGCGTCTCGGCCGCCTTGGCGTGCCGCCGCAGCTCGGCCACGACGGCCCGTGCCTCGTCCCGGGTGACCTCAGGGCCGGGCCGGACCAGCCGGGTCGCGGTCGAGACCGCGAGGTTCCAGTCGACCATCTCCGCACCACCGATGCTCGTCATACGTCAACCGTACGTGGACGAACGGCCATCCGTAGAGGGGTGCGGCCTCACTGCGTGGTGGTGGCGACGGCCGCGGCGAGGCGGTCCAGGGCGGGCTGGGCGGCGCCGGGGCCGGGCGTGCCGTCGGCGAGGAACGCGAAGGCCAGCAGCCGTCCGGTCGGGTCGACCACGGTGCCGGCCAGGGAGTTGACGCCCTTGAGGGTGCCGGTCTTGGCGCGCAGCAGGCCGGCGGCCGGGGAGTCGTCGGCGTTGCGGGCGCGCAGGGTGCCGGTGAAGCCGGCCACCGGCAGTCCGGTGAGGACGGGCCGCAGTTCGGCGCGGGCCGGGTCGGCCGCGCGGGCGAGCAGGGCGGTGAGCTGGGCCGCGCTGACCCGGTCCTGCCGGCTGAGGCCGCTGCCGTCGGCGAAGCGGGCGCCGCGCAGGTCGACGCCGAGGCCGCGGAGCTGGGTGGTGACGGCGCGCTCGGCGCCTTCGAAGCTGGCGGGCTGCCCGGCGGCGAGGGCGGTCTGGCGGGCGAGCGCCTCGGCCAGGTCGTTGTCGCTCTCGGTCAGCATGCGTTCGACGAGTACGGAGAGGGGCGCGGACGCGGTGGCGGCCACCGGGGTGGCTTTGGGGGCGGGGCGGCCGGGTGCCGGGGTGCCGGTCACGCGTACGCCGCGGTCGGCGAGCAGCCCGGCGAAGGTGCGTGCGGCCGCTGCGGCCGGGTCCTGGGCGCGGGGGGCGGGGCCGGCCGCGGAGCCGTCCAGCCGGCCCTCGTCGGCCATCAGGGCGCTCACGGGGGCGATGTTCTCGTTGCCGGCGCCGATGGGGTGGGTGGCGGGTCCCGAGTAGAGGCCGGTGTCGTAGTCCACCCGTACGGAGGTCACGGCGCGGGCCCTGAGCTGCCGGGCGGTCTGGTCGGCGAGCTCGACGAGGCTGCCGCCGGTGGCACCGGGGCCGCCGGAGGCGCGCAGGGCGGCCGGGGGTGCGGCGGGGCCGGGTGCGGGGACCAGGGGGCGTGGGGAGGCGGGGGTGGCCGTGGCGGGGGCCTTGGCGGAGGTGGGCGGCGGGCCGGTGGGGGACGGCGGGGGGCCGGGGGTGCCGGCGGCCGGGCCGCCCGCGCCCCGCGGCGTGCGCGCGGTCAGGGTCGGGTCGCCGCCGCCGATCAGGACGACGCGACGGGCGTCGGGGTCGGCGAGGACCCGGGTCTCGATGCGGTACTCGGCGCCGCGGGCGGCGAGTACCGCGAGGGCGGTCGCGATCTTGGTGGTGGAGGCCGGGGTCATGGGGCGGGCCTCGTCGGACCCGTACAGCAACCGTCCGGTGGCCACGTCCACGACGCAGGCGGTACGGGTGGTCCCCAGCCCGGCGTCGCCGAGCAGCGGGGCCAGTGCCCTGGCCAGCGCGGTCGCCCCGGCCGGGGTGACCGCGGCGGTGCCGAGCCCCTGCAGCACTCCGGGCGCGCTGGGCGCCGCCACGGGCTGCGGGAGGCCCGCCGGGACCTTGCCGGGACCTTCCTGGAGGCCGTGATCTGCGCCACCCGTGCGGCCCTGGGCCGCAGCCCAGTCCCGCTCGGCCTTACGCTGGCCCGAGTCCCAGGGCCCGGCCGCGGCAACGGCGCCGACCGCCAGGGCGAGGCCCGCCACGGCGGACCCCGCAGCGAGCTGCCACGTCCTTGTCAGCGGCACCTCGGACCAGCCCCTTTCGCGATCACACGACTGCGTGAGGGACACTTAACCACTGCGTCTTGCCGCGAGCATGGCACCCCGGCCCCCGGGTGGACGCGCTGTCACTCGAAGCAACGTGATCATGGAGGAGCAGGACGTGGAGTTCGACGTCACCATCGAGATCCCGAAGGGTTCGCGGAACAAGTACGAGGTGGACCACGAGACCGGCCGGATCCGTCTGGACCGTCGCCTCTTCACCTCGACCAGCTACCCGACCGACTACGGCTTCGTCGAGAACACCCTCGGCGAGGACGGCGACCCGCTGGACGCCCTGGTCATCCTGGACGAGCCGACCTTCCCGGGCTGCCTGATCAAGTGCCGCGCCATCGGCATGTTCCGCATGACGGACGAGGCGGGCGGCGACGACAAGCTGCTGTGCGTGCCGGCGTCGGACCCGCGTGTCGAGCACCTGCGCGACATCCACCACATCTCCGAGTTCGACCGCCTGGAGATCCAGCACTTCTTCGAGGTCTACAAGGACCTGGAGCCCGGCAAGTCCGTCGAGGGCGCCAACTGGGTCGGCCGCACCGAGGCCGAGGCGGAGATCGAGCGCTCCTTCAAGCGCCTGCAGGAGCAGGGCGGGCACTGACCTTTTTGAGGCGATTTCGCCTCCGGGCGCCTCAATGCTGGGGCCGGTGACCCACCCGGTTCCAGCGGGGAAGCGCTCGCGGTCTCCACGCACCGCGCACCGGCCCCGGCGCGCCCTTCGGCTCTTTCGCCCGCGCGGTCTTCGGCGGGCGGACGGCCGGCAGGACGCGTAACCGGCATCTGACGGGTGGCACTCCGGACGAACGGAGTGCCACCCGTTTCGCGTGCCCGCACGCACCCGTCCCACCTGGGGGGATCCCCTTTCGCCGTGGACGAAACGGTTCCGCATACTGATGTCCGGGGCGGCCAGGGACAGGAGTGCGCGTGGCGGAGGCCGAGGGGGCAGAGGACCGCAAACCGCGGTCGGACGAGGCGCGGAGCGCCTTCACAGCACCGGAGGGCGTCGAGTCCGCCCCGGTGCCGGAGGACGAGCAGCCGACCTCGGAGTTCACCGTTCCGGACGGGCTGGAGACCCTCGCGGCCGAGCCCGAGGGCTCCGCGTTCGCCCCGCCCCGGACGTACAGCGCCCAGCAGTCCCCACCCGCGTACACCGGCGGCCAGGACTTCCCGCTCGCCCGGATGACGGAGTCCCCCTGGCAGGACCGGATGCGCACGATGCTCCGGATGCCGGTGGGCGACCGGCCGGTGACGGAGCCGGCCCAGCGCCACGGCGAGGCCGGTCCCGCCGTGCCCCGCGTGCTCGACCTGGCCCTGCGCATCGGCGAGCTGATGCTGGCCGGCGGCGAGGGCGCCGAGGACGTCGAGGCCGCCATGTTCGCGGTGGCCCGCAGCTACGGCCTGGACCGCTGCGAGCCCACGGTCACCTTCACGATGCTGTCGATCACCCACCAGCCCTCGCTGGTGGACGACCCGGTGTCGGCCAACCGCACGGTCCGGCGCCGCGGTACGGACTACACCCGGCTGGCCGCCGTCTTCCGGCTGGTGCACGACATCAGCACGCCCGAGATCGACGTCTCCCTGGAGGAGGCCTACCGCCGGCTGGCGGAGATCCGGCGCAACCGCCACCCGTACTCCGGGTGGGTGCTCACGGCCGCCGCCGGCCTGCTGGCGGGTGCGGCCTCCACGCTCGTCGGCGGTGGCGTGCTGGTCTTCTTCGCGGCCGCACTCGGCGCCGTGCTGGGCGACCGGCTGGCCTGGGTCTGCGCCGGGCGCGGGCTGCCGGAGTTCTACCAGTTCGTGGTCGCGGCGATGCCCCCGGCGGCGATCGGGGTGGCCATCAGCCTCCTCGAATGGGACGTGAAGGCCTCCGCCGTGATCACCGGCGGGCTCTTCGCGCTGCTGCCGGGGCGGGCCCTCGTCGCTGCCGTCCAGGACGGTCTGACCGGCTACTACATCACCGCGTCGGCCCGGCTGCTGGAAGTGATGTACCTCTTCATCGGGATCATCATCGGTGTGCTGGTCGTCCTCTACCTGGGCCTGCAGCTGCACACCTCGCCCAACCCCGAGGAGGTCCTGCGGATCACCGAGCGCCCGCCGGTCCAGATCGCGGCCTCGATGGTGCTGGTCTTCACCTTCGCGATCCTGCTCCAGCAGCCCTGGTCGACCGTCTGGGTGGTGACCCTCAACGGCGGCGTCGCCTGGGTGACCTTCGGCGCGCTGCACTACGCGGGCGGGATCCCGCCGGTGCCGTCCACCGCCGTGGCCGCCGGCCTGGTGGGCCTCTTCGGCCAGCTCTTCTCGCGCTACCGGCACGCCACGGCCCTGCCGTACGTGACGGCCGCGATCGGCCCGCTGCTGCCGGGTTCTGCGACGTACTACGGCCTCCTGTCGATCGCGGAGGGCCGGCTCGACAAGGGCTTCGCCTCCCTCACCAACGCGGCCGCCCTGGCCCTCGCCATCGCGATCGGCGTGAACCTGGGATCCGAGGTCTCCCGCCTCTTCCTCCGCCTCCCGGGCCGCGCGTCCGCGGAGAAGCGCCAGTCGGCGAAGCGCACCCGCGGCTTCTGACGAGCCGCACCCGTGCGACCGGTGCCGTACAACCTCGGCGGCCCCCTGGTTGTCTCCCCTGCGAATCGATCATCTTTTCGGCATGGGGGAATCATGCGCAACCCGGTCCCTGTCCGCTCCCGGCGAGGCAGGAGAACCCTGGCCTCTCTGGCCGTGCTGGCCGCCGTGGCCGGCGCCGTACCCGTGCTCGGGACACCCGCCCACGCCGCCGAGGCCCCGCTGCCCTGGTCTGCGGGCACCGAGATCCCGACGGACAACGACGGCTACCGCGTCCGCGATCTCGTGATCGCCGAGGACGGCTCGTCCGTCGCCCTCTGGTCCGAGTACGGGAACGCCGTCGGGCACACCACCGAGCGGGTGTACTACACAGCCGTGCGCCCGGCGGCCGGCGGGGCCTGGGGGACTCCGCACCGGCTGGGGGTCAGCGTCGGGGGCCCGCGTCTCGACGGGCGGCTCGTCGACGCCAAGCTGGCCGTGGCGCGCGGCCAGGTCGTCGTCTTCTGGTGGGAGAACCCGTACGACGACGCGACCTGGGACGGGAAGGACCTCCCCACCCGGCTCCTCAGCGCCACCCTGACCGGCGGGACCTGGTCCACCGCCCAGACCGTGCTCGGCGCGGAGGCGAACCGGCAGGTCGGCACGCTCGACCTCGCCGCCGGCACCGACGGCACCGTGGTCGCGACCTGGCTGGAGCGCTCGGTGGACTCCGCCGAGTGGGGCGTGGCGGCAGCCGTCCGCTCCCCCGTCGGCCATTGGACGGCACCGGCCCCGGTCGGCCAGGACGCCGCCACGGACGGCTTCAACGTCACTCCCGAGGCGGCCGTCGATGCGAGGGGCACCGCGGTGGTGGCCTTCCGCCGGAACGAACAGGACGGCGGCACCAGCATCCGGACGGCCACCCGCGCGGCGGGGGCCGCCGACTGGTCGCCGCCCCTTGCGGTGGCCACCTCCCCGGCCCGGCTGGGCCAGCCGCGGCTGGCCTCAGGAGAGGCCGGTGACCTTGCCCTGACGTGGTCCGAAGGGGACCCGGACGCCGGCGACCAGACCGTGCACACGGCCACGGCCGCCGCTGCGGCGGAGGACTGGCACGAGACCCGGCCGCTGGTCGCCGGACAGCAGCTCACGCAGACGCCGGATCCGATCGTGGAGGCCGGCCGGAACGTGACCCTGATCTGGGTCACCCGCAAGGAATACGAACTCCGGACGTCGACGCTGGACCGGGCGGACGGCACCTGGTCCGCCGGCCGGACCCTGTCCACCGGCTGGACCGCCAATGCCTACGACCACGACCTGGGCCCGGACGGCACGCTCCGCGTGCTGTGGACCCAGGAGGGCGCGCTGCGTCAGGCGACCCGAATGAACGGCGTCTGGACGCCGGCGGCCCCCCTGTGGAACTCGGCGGCCATGTTCTCGGAAGGCCGGATCGCCGCCGGCGCCGGTGGCCGTGCCACCGCGGTCTGGAGCACCTCGACCGAGGGCGTGCGCGACCGTCTGATGAGCTCGCAACCGACCGCCGAGCCGCTGAAGGTCGTGAAGACCGAGGTCCCCACCGCGAACGAGGTCTACCGCAGCAGCTACCTCAAGTGGACCTTCAACCGCGGGCTCGCCTCCTGGACGCTGACGCTGACCGACGCGACGGGTGCCGTCCTGCGCACGTACAAGGGCGGCGAAGCCCTGACCGTATCCGCCCTCTGGAACCGGCGCAGGCCCGACCGCACCTACGCCCCCAACGGGCCGGTCAGGTGGAGCCTCACCGCCGTCCCGGACGGGGAGCCGTCCGCGGCGC
The DNA here is from genome assembly GCF_044759445.1 of Streptomyces sp. NPDC101118. Classification (NCBI taxonomy): domain Bacteria; kingdom Bacillati; phylum Actinomycetota; class Actinomycetes; order Kitasatosporales; family Streptomycetaceae; genus Streptomyces; species Streptomyces sp. NPDC101118. Next base: position 78,761 of record NZ_JBIVZG010000004.1, read on the forward strand.
CCTTCCGAGCCTCCGGCTCCTTCATGATCACGGAAGGCGGCGCCGTCTTCCGCGATCACGGCGGCGCCTCGGGTGCCCCCGACGGCACGGGTGACGCCCTGGTGATGACCGCCACGGGCGGCCTGCGCTCCATCTACGGCGACCGCGCCACGGGCAAGTACAAGGGAAGCGCCACCGGCTACGGCTGGCCCAAGGGCAGCCTCCCCGTCCCGATCAAGGACATGAACGCCGACCGCTGCAACGACGTGCTGGTCCGCAACTCCAAGGGCGAGCTGCGCCGCTACACCCCCGCCTGCGGCAAGCCCGCAGACCCCACGACGCTCCACAGGTTCATCGGGAGCGGCTGGAACCAGTACGACGTGCTCACCTCGCCGGGTGACGTCACCGGCGACACCCGTGCCGACCTCGTGGCCCGCAACAGGACCACCGGTGCCCTGTACCTCTACGAGCGCCTGCAGGAGGGCTCCTTCGCGCCCCGCGTGCAGATCCCCGGCACGTACAAGGGCTACAGGAAGGTCGTCGGCGCCGGTGACCTCAACGGGGACGGCAACGGCGACCTGCTGCTCCAGGACACCGCGAACCGGCTGTGGCGCATGAACGGCACCGGCGCCGGGAGGTTCACCGCGCCGGTCAAGCTGGCCGACGCGTGGGGCGCCTCGTACGACGCGCTGGTCGCGGCGGGCGACATGACCGGCGACGGCAGGGCCGACGTGGTCGCCCGTGACACCTCCGGCCGGATCTGGCGCTACTCCGGCACCGGCAGGGGCACCTTCGGCGCACGCGTCCTGATCGCGACCGGGTGGCAGGTCTACCCGCGGATGGTCTGAACCGGATACGCCGGGGCCCCGGGGGCGCTGTCGCGCTTCCCGGGGCCCCGGCGTGTGCGGCGGTGCCGCGGAGCGGCTAGCGGCGGGCGTGGCGGCCGCGCTGGGAGGGCTGGGCGGCGCTGCCGTCCGCGGCCTCCTGAGCCGGGTTGTTCCTGGCCTCCTTGCGGGCCTTCAGGACCTCGAAGACGACCGGGATGACGGAAATGAGCACGATCAGGACGAGGATCGGCTCGATGTTGTTCTTGATGAAGCCGAACTGGCCGAGCCAGTAGCCGGCGATCGTGACGCCCGCGCCCCAGCCGATGGCGCCGACGAGGTTGTACGTGAAGAACACGCGGTACTTCATGCGGCCGGCGCCCGCGACGATCGGCGCGAAGGTGCGGACGATCGGCACGAAGCGGGCGAGGACGATGGCCTTGGGCCCGTACTTCTCGACGAATTCGTGCGCCTTGTCCAGGTTCTCCTTCTTGAAGACCTTGGAGTTCGGGCGGCTGAAGAGCTTGGGGCCGAAGTACTTGCCGATCAGGTAGCCGACCTGGTCGCCGATGACGGCCGCGGCCACGATCAGCGTGCACACCAGCCACAGCGGCTGCTTGATGTACTCGCCGTTGGCGACCAGCAGGCCGGCCGTGAACAGCAGGGAGTCGCCGGGGAGGAAGGCGAAGAGACCCGACTCGGCGAAGACGATCACCAGGATGCCGATCAGCCCGAAATGGGAGATCAGATAGTCCGGCGACAGCCACTCCGGGCCGAGCGCGAGCGTCGTCGTGTACACGTGTTCCGGACTCCTGGGTTCGGGGGCGGCGGCGCTGCCTTGCGGTGGGGGTGCCTCAATTATCAACGCACCCGACCCCCGCCCGGTTCCAGGTTCCGGGCAGGGGTCTTTGCCATTCGATTACTTTTCGCGCCGGGCGGCGTTCGCGTCGATCGCGTCACGGAGGTAGACCGCGAGGCCGGGGCGGATGCGGTCGTACGTGGCCGTGAAGCGCGGGTCCGCCACGTACATCTCACCCAGACAGCGGTGCATCTCGTACGAGCAGTCGTAGCTGTGCCCGATCCAGCCGCGGTGCTCCTCGGCGAGGTCCGTCGCCGCCTCCGAGCCGGCCGGAACGCCCTCCTCCATCAGCGCGGCGATCCGCCGGGCGATGCCCTCGTGCTCCGCCATGAAGCGCTGCCAGTCCTCCTTGGTGTACTTCGCAGCCCGCTGCTGCGACTGCCGGTACGCCTCGGTGTTCCCCCAGCGCTCCTCGGCCTCGGCCGCGTACTGGTCGGGGTCGAAGTCCCCGAAGGCCTCGAACTTCTCCTCGGGGGTGAGGTTGATGCCCATCTTGTCCGCCTCCATCGCGAGTTCCACGGCCGCGGCCATCTCCTTCAGCCGGTCGATCCGGTCCGTCAGCAGCGCGTGCTGCCTGCGCAGGTGCTCCTGCGGGTCGGTGTCCGGGTCGTCCAGGAGGACCGCGACCTCGTCGAGCGGGAAGCCGAGCTCCCGGTAGAACAGGATCCGCTGGAGCCTGTCGAGGTCGGCGTCCTCGTAGCGCCGGTGCCCGGCGTGGCTGCGGCCGCCCGGGGAGAGCAGGCCGATCTCGTCGTAGTGGTGCAGCGTGCGCACCGTCACCCCGGCGAAACCGGCGACCTGGCCCACGGAGTAGCTCATCTTTCCGCTCCTGTCGTTCGGTACGCGCTCCAGCCTGGGTCCTCACGTCGCGTGAGGTGCAAGCCGGTGAGGCAAGTAGGATCCGATTTGCCTGTTTTTCGACCTGCTTGATCCGGTTTCCACCTATACGGTGATCCGGTGGCCCACACCTCGACGCGACCCGCACCGATGCTGGCCAAGCTGGCCCTGCCCGCGCTCGTGGTGGGCGTCGGCTGCAGCCTGCTGCTGATCGGCGTGAGCGAGGCCGCCGACGCCCTCCAGTCGGTGCTCTGGGAAACCGTGCCCGACGCCCTCGGGATCGGCCGCTACTCCGTCTTCTGGATGCTCGTCGTGCTGACGGCCACGGGCATCGCGGTGGGCCTGGTCGTGTGGCGCGTGCACGGGCACGCGGGCCCGGACCCGGCCACCACCGGACTGGTCGACCCGCCGCTGGCGCCGGGCGTGGTGCCCGGGCTGCTGCTGGCGAGCATGCTGTCGCTGGCCGGTGGCGTGAGCCTGGGCCCCGAGAACCCGATCACGGCCGCGAACATCGCCCTGGCCTACTGGGCGGGGATGCGGCTGCTGCCGGGCGGCTCGGCGAAGCTGTGGGCCTCGCTGGCCGCCGCGGGGACGATCGGGGCGCTGTTCGGCACGCCGGTGGCGGCGGCGCTGGTGCTGTCGGAGTCGCTGGCCGCGAGCGCGGGCCGCCCGTCCGCCCCTCCCGGAGAAGGGGACGCCGATGCGGCGACCCGGGGCTGGGCGGTGTGGGACCGGCTCTTCGCACCGCTGGTCGCGGCGAGTGCCGGCGGCCTCACGACCACGCTGATCACCCAGCCCGTGTTCCGGATCGACCTGCCGCCCTTCACGGGACCGCACTGGGGCGACGTGGTGGCTGCGCTCGTCGTGGCCCCGGTGGGCGCCGTGCTCGGGCTGCTGGGGGTGTACGCCTTCCCGTACGCCCACCGCGCCTTCCACACCCTGCGGCACCCGGTGCTCATGCTGACCGCCGGCGGCGTCGTGCTGGGCCTGCTGGGGGCGCTGGGCGGGCACCTCACGCTCTTCAAGGGGCTGGACCAGATCGGCGAGCTGACCGAGTCCCACCACTCCACGGGAGCGCTGGTGGGGATGGCCGTGGTGAAGGTGGCCGCGCTGGTGACCGCCTCCGCCGCCGGGTTCCGGGGCGGACGGATCTTCCCCGCGGTGTTCGCGGGCGTCTCGCTGGGACTGGGGATCAGTCAGCTGGTCCCCGAGGTGCAGCCGGCCGTGGGGGTGAGCTGCGCGGTCCTCGGCGTCCTGCTGGCCACCACCCGCGAGGCCTGGCTCAGCCTGTTCACGGCCGCCGTCCTGGTCCCGACCGTGGATCTGCTGCCCCTGCTGTGCCTGGCCTCGCTGCCGGCCTGGCTCCTGGTGACGGGCCGGCAGCAGATGCGGCTGAAGCCCGACGGGAGCGCGTACGGGGCCCGCCCGGCCGAGGTCCGGCCCGGCCCGGAGGACAAGCACCCGGCCTGATCCGGACCGCCCGGGCCCGGCCCGGTCCGGAAGACACGGCCTAGCCTGTGCGCATGTCCGCGATCCGTCTTCTCGTACTCGGAGCGGTCCGCCAGCACGGGCGGGCGCACGGCTACCAGGTGCGCAACGACCTGGAGTACTGGGGCGCGCACGAGTGGTCGAACGCCAAACCCGGCTCGATCTACCACGCGCTCAAGCAGATGGCGAAGCAGGGCGTGCTGCTGGCGCACGAGGTCGCGCCGAGCGCGGCCGGCGGCCCGCCCCGCACCGAGTACGAGCTGACGGACGCCGGCCGCGAGGAGTACGTACGGCTGCTGCGGGAGGCCCTCGCCGGCCACGGGCAGCACCGCGACTCCCTCTCGGCGGCGATCGGCTTCATGGTGGACCTGCCGCGCGCGGAGGTCCTCGTACTGCTGCGGGAGCGGCTGGAGCGGCTCGCCGCCTGGCGCGCGGCCGTGACCGGCCGTCACCTGCCCGAGGAGGGCCCGGAGCGGCCCGGTCACATCGGCGAGATCACGGACATGTGGCTGCACACGGCCGACGCGGAGGCCGCGTGGACCCTCGGGCTGGCCGGGCGGATCGAGGGCGGGGCGTACGTGTTCGCCGGCGAGGGCGAGCCGTTCGTGGGGGTGCTCCCGGAGGGGGCGGGGGCACCTCCCGGCGGCGGCGCCGGGGGAGGGAACCCGTACCCGTACGCCGCCGGGCGCGGCCCGGCGGACGCCGGCTAGGCGGTCTCCGCCGCCATGGCGACCAGTTCGAACGCGGTCTTCCCGTCCAGCGACTCGCGGATGATGTCGGCGTGGCCGGCGTGCCGGGCGTGCTCCTCGACCAGGTGGAGCAGCAGCCAGCGCATCGAGACCTTGCCCTCCTTGGGGAACCAGGGGGCCGGCGGCAGCGGGAAGGTGTCGTCGAGGCTGGGTACGGAGCGGACGAACTCCTCCAGCTCGGCGACCACGCCGTCCCAGAAGGCCAGTACCTCCGCCACCGTCTCGTCGCCGACCAGCCGGAAGCTGTCGCCCCAGGTCTCCTCGGTCCGCTGTCGCTCGTTGGGCCGCTGCTGGGCGAGCCGGAGCCAGTTCAGCTCAGTCTCGGCCACGTGCTTGAGCAGGCCCGAGAGGGACAGCTCGCTGGCGCTCGGGCGGCTCGCGGCCTGCTCGGCGGTCAGGCCGAGCACCGAGCGGCGCAGGGCGCCGCGCTGGGCCTCGGCGAAGGAGAGCAGCGCGCCGCGCTCGTCGCCCTGGGCTTCCGCGGGAACGTGGGTGACCATGACCGGTCCTTCCGTAGGGCCTGGTGTCGCTGCCGGCCGCTCCGGCCGACAGGAAAGACGCTACGGGGGCTTGCGGTCAGGATCTGTCCTCAATGGCGCGCGTTCCACGCCGTGTTTCAGAACGGGAAGCGCGAGCGGCCGTGCTGGATCGAGATCCACTTCTGGGTGGTGAACGCCTCGATGGTGGCGTCGCCGTTGAGCCGCCCCATGCCGGAGGCCTTCTCGCCCCCGAAGGCGGCCAGCGGCTCGTCGCCGATGGTCGAGTCGTTCACGTGGATCATGCCGGTCTCGATGCGCTTGGCGAAGCGGACGCCCCGCTCCACGTCCCGGGTGTGCACGGCGCCGCTGAGCCCGTACGGGGTGGCGTTGGCCAGTCGCACGGCCTCGTCCTCGCCGTCGAAGGGGACCAGCAGGGCCACCGGGCCGAAGATCTCCTGGCCCAGCAGCGGCGAGTCCTCCGGGATGCCGGTCAGGACGGTGGGTTCGACCAGGTTGCCGCGCGTAGCGCCGCGTACGAGCGCGGTGGCGCCGGCCTCCACGGCCCGGTCCACGAGCGCGGTGAGGGCCTCGGCCTGGAAGGGGTTGATCAGCGGGCCGATCTGTACGTCTGGCTCGTGCGGGTCGCCGGTGTTGAGCGAGCGCACCCGCTTGACGAAGCGCTCGGTGAAGTCGGCCTCGACGGAGCGGTCGACCAGGATGCGGTTGGCGGCCATGCAGACCTGGCCCTGGTAGACGAAGCGGCTGAAGACGGCCGCGTCCACCGCGTAGTCGAGGTCGGCGTCGTCGAGGACGACCAGGGCGCTGTTGCCGCTGAGTTCGAGGACGGTGCGCTTGAAGTGGCGGGCGGCGACGGCGCCGACGTGGCGGCCGACCCGGTCCGAGCCGGCGAAGGAGATCACCTTGGGCACGGGGTGGGTGAGGAGGGCGTCGCCTATCTCGGCGATGTCGGTGACCAGGACGTTCAGCAGGCCGGCCGGCAGGCCGGCGTCCTCGAACAGCTTGGCGATCACGCCGCCGCCGACCACCGGCGCGTTCTGGTTCGGCTTGATCACGACGGCGTTGCCGAGCGCGAGGGCCGGGGCGACGGACTTCAGGGTGACGAGGAAGGGGAAGTTGAAGGGGCTGATGACCGCGATCACGCCGACGGGCAGCCGCTCGACGCGGTTCTCCTTGCCGTCCACCGGCGAGGGGAGGATCCGCCCCTCGGGCCGGACGGCGAGCTGGACGGCCTCGCGGAGGAACTCCTTGGCGAGGTGGACCTCGTACTCCGCCTTGGGGCGGGTGCCGCCGAGCTCGTCGATCATCGCCTCGACGATCTCGGCCTGGCGCTCCTCGGTGAGCTTCAGCGCCTTCTCCAGCACGGCCCGTCTGGCGTACGGGCTGGTCTCGGCCCAGATCCGCTGGGCGCGCTCGGCGGCGCGGTAGGCCTGGTCGACCTGCTCGACCGTGGCGACGGTGATGGCGGCGAGCTTCTCGCCGTTGTAGGGGTTGACGTCGATGATGTCCCACGAGCCGGTTCCGGCCAGCCATTCGCCGTCGATGTACTGGTGAGCCAGCTCGGTGAATATGGACATGTCATCCCTTACTGCGAGCGCGCACCGTTGCGCTGCACTGGAGCCTGAATGGCCGTCATCCTACTTGTGTGTCAAGACAGTTGGAGCAGGCCGCGGAGAAGGTCCCGGGTGGCGTCCGGGTCCGGGCAGTCCTGCTGGAGGCGCTCCATCGCCCGGCCGTACTGGGTGACCTCGTCATCTTTGTCGAGGTAGAGCGCGCTGGTCAGCTGTTCGAGGTAGACGATGTCCTGGAGGTCTGACTCCGGGAAGCGCAGGAGCGTGAAGGCCCCGCTCTCGCCGGCGTGGCCGCCGAAGCTGAACGGCATGACCTGCAGCCGTACGTTGGGCCGCTGGGAGATCTCGATGAGGTGCTCCAACTGCCCCCGCATGACCGCCCGGTCGCCGTACGGACGGCGCAGGGCCGCCTCGTCGAGCACGGCGTGGAAGAAGGGGGCGTTCTCGGAGACCAGCACCTTCTGGCGTTCCAGGCGCAGCGCCACCCGCCGGTCGATCTCGGCGGCGGAGGCCCCGGGCATGCCGCGGCTGACGACCGCGTGCGCGTAGGCCTCGGTCTGGAGGAGGCCGTGCACGAACTGGACCTCGTAGATGCGGATGAGCGAGGCCGCGCCCTCCAGACCGATGTACGTCTGGAACCATCCGGGCAGCACGTCGCCGTAACTGTGCCACCAGCCCGCCGCGTTGGCCTCGCGCACGAGACCGAGGAGCGACTCGCGCTCCGCGCCGTCGGTGACCCCGTAGAGCGTCAGCAGGTCCTCTACGTCTCTTGCCTTGAAGCTCACCCTTCCCAACTCCAAGCGGCTGATCTTCGATTCGGACGCACGGATCGAGTAACCGGCCGCCTCACGGGTGATCCCACGGGATTCACGCAGTCGCCGCAGCTGTGATCCCAGGAGGATGCGACGCACCACGGAACCGCCCCCTGTCGGGGACCCCCATGCCTCTCCTGTGGTCACTTCTCCTACCCTCCCCATCGCTCGTGCCAGTCGGCGGGACCCCCGTACCCCGAGCCCCGCAGTCTGCCACCAAAACGCATCGGCCCGTACTCGTTCTGTAACGGAATCCGCGCTCCCGGAAAAGAAGTCCGTAAGTAGACGTAGGAAGAAATGAGCTTGAACCATCACGGGAACGGACAGCCCGGGCGCGTGCACGTGCATCTGCCCTTGCATCTGCCCTACGCATTCGGAACCATGGTGCCGCGCACCTGCGTGCAATCCGCGCGGGCGCAAGGCGCCACCCCGCAGTACCGCTCCGTCCGCGACTCCCGGGAGTGCCTCGCATGGGGACGAATGGATCGACCATGCTCGAGCCTTTACGGCAGGGGCTGCCCCCGGTCGACCCCACGGCCGTCTCCGGGTCCGCGTCCTGCGCCCTGCCCGCCAGGTTCGAAGCGGTGCGGGGCGCCCGCTCGTTCACCCGCTCGACCCTGGGCCAGTGGGGCCTCGACGACCGCTTCGACGACGTCGCGCTCGTGGTCTCCGAACTCGTCACCAACGCCCTGCGGCACGCGCTGCCCGGGAGCCCCGGCGGGACCGCGGAGAACGAGTCCCACGTACGGCTGCACCTGATGCGGTGGAGCACCCGGCTGGTCTGCGCGGTGCGCGACCCCAGCGAGGACTCGCCGACGGGGGCGGGGGACGAGGGCTTCTCCGGCTTCTCGCCCGAGCGGACCGAGGAGAACTGCGACCTGGAGTCGGGGCGCGGACTGTTCCTGGTGGACTCGTACAGCGACAGCTGGGGCTGGCACCCGCTCGCGGGACGCCTGACCGGCAAGGTGGTCTGGGCGCTGTTCCGGCTCCACGAGTAGGCCGGGCACGGCAGGCCACGACACGGCAGAGCACAGTACGCACGGAACGCAGAGCAGCGGTCAGCACGAGAAACGCCCGGCCTGGTGTGGAGGCCGGGCGTTCTTCGTGTGAGGGGTCAGGGCGCGATCAGATGGTCGAACTCGCCGTCCTTCACCCCGAGCAGCAGCGCTTCTATCTCGGCCGGCGTATAGACCAGCGCCGGACCGTCCGGGTGCCGTGAATTGCGGACGGCGACGTTCCCCCCGGGCAGTTTCGCGAACTCGACGCAGGAACCCTGCGAGTTGCTGTGCCTGCTCTTCTGCCAGACCACCCCGTCGAGTGCTGTGGCGGCCATGCCGTTGTACGCGTGGTCCACAGGAAGCCCCCGATAGTGCAGATGTCAACTGCACCGGATCATAGCTGTGTTCACATGCCGCTGCATGGGCAGATGCACGTGCACGCGGGGTGTTCCCCTGGTCACGCGGAGGTCAGCGACTACTCGAACCGTAGGGCAAAAGTGCCATTTCCCGGGCGTTCTTGATGGCCTTGGCGAGTTGGCGCTGCTGCTGGACCGTGATCCGCGTGACGCGGCGACTACGGATCTTGCCGCGGTCCGAGATGAATTTCCTGAGGAGATCCGTGTCCTTGTAGTCGATGCAGGTGATCCCCGCCGCATCGAGCGGGTTGGGGCGGGCCTTCAGTGGTTTGCGTGACGCGTCGCGCCGGGACATGAATTCATTCCTCCGGGTGTCGGGAGTTCTCTGCGGAATCGGAACCAGGGGGCCGGACCGGATTCAGGCGACGGGATCGAGCAGCCCGTCGAAGGCGCGGGACAGGGCCTTCCAGCCCTCGGGCCCGGCCGCGTACTCGTCGTCCGTCAGCAGGCAGGAGTCCAGCAGCCGGGCCAGCCCGTCCCGGTCGAGTGCGGGCGAGGTGAAGACCAGGTGCTGGCAGCGGTCACCGTGTACGGGGTCCCAGTCGAGGGACGCGGCCGCCCGCCGCACCGGCGGTACGAGGTCCCAGGCGGCCCCCGGCAGCGAGGCGAGCCACGGGCCCGCACCCTCCACGCACAGCGCACCGCCCGCGGCGTCCCAGGCCAGCAGGGTGTCGGGCCGGTCCGCCAGCCAGAACCGCCCGCGGCTGCGGGCCGCGGCACAGGTCAGGTCCTCCAGGGCCGCGTACAGCCGCTCCGGGTGGAACGGCCGCCGGCGGCGCCAGACGAGCGTGCCCACCCCCGACCCGTCCGCCTCCTGCGGCAGCAGCGCGCAGGCGGGGTGCTGGCGGGCGGCGGCCGCCTCGACGTCGAAGCCGGCGACGGCGAGGGCGGCCAGCTCGGGGGTGCCGGCCGGGACGCGCAGGGCCGTCGGGTGCAGCTGCGCCAGCAGCGCCCGGTCCACGTCGTCGGCTCCCTCGCCCTCCACCACGGCCAGCACGGGCGCGTACTCCAGCTGGCGGGCGAAGGTGTCCGCCACCGTGCGCCGGTCGGTCGCCGCGGCGGCGAGCCCGGCGTCGGCGAGGTCGTCGCCGTTGCCGAGGCAGGGCAGCAGCAGGGCGGTGTCCACGGCGGTGACGACGTTGCCGAGGGCGAGGCGGTCGCCGGCGTGGGCGGCGACCACCTCGGCCATGGCCCTGGGCTCGACCGAGTCCCAGAGCTCGACGACGGCGAGCCGGGTGAGTCCGGCGTCCGCCAGCCGTACGAGCTCCGGGACCAGGTCCTCGCGCAGGGCGCAGCAGGCGCAGTCGTTGACGAGCGGGGCCTCGGCCGAGGCCTGCTCGCCGGACGCGTCGCGGAGCGTGCGCCGCACGGTGCCGCCGGCGGCCGCGGCCAGGTCGTGGTGGAGCGCGACGCTGCCGGGCACGGCGCGCAGCAGTCCCTCCACGACCTGGGTCCTGGCCGCCGAGTGGAGCCCGCCGACGATGACGACGGGCAGCCTCCTCACGCGGGCCCCGGGCCGCTGCCGTACCGGCGCTGGAAGCGCTCGACGCGGCCGGCGGTGTCGAGGACGCGGGCGGTGCCGGTGTAGAAGGGGTGGCTCGCCGAGGAGATCTCGACGTCGACCACGGGGTACGTCCCGCCGTCCTCCCAGGTCACGGTGGCCGTGGTGGTGGCGGCGAGGGTCGAGCGGGTGAGGAAGGCGAAGCCGCCCGCCCGGTCGCGGAACACGACCGGGCCGTAGGCGGGGTGGATTCCGGGCTTCACGGCTCAGCGCTCCTCACGGAAGTCGACGTGCCGGCCGGCCACCGGGTCGAACTTGCGCAGGACGAGGCGGTCGGGGTCGTTGCGGCGGTTCTTGCGGGTCACGTAGGTGAAGCCGGTCCCGGCCGTGGACTTCAGTCTGATGATCGGGCGGTGTTCATTGCGGGCCATGCCGAGTAGAGTAAATGAAAACGATTCCCACTTTCAAGAGGACCTCGGAGCGCCCATGTCGTCCATCTGTCAGCTGACGGGATCGAAGCCCGGCTTCGGTCACCGCATCTCCCACTCCCACCGGCGCTCGAAGCGGCGCTTCGACCCGAACGTCCAGCGCAAGCGGTACTGGCTGCCGGGCGAGGGCCGGTACGTACGGCTCACGCTGAGCGCGCGCGGGATCAGGACGGTGGACGTGATCGGCGTGGAGGCGGCGGTGTCCCGGATCCGCGCGCGGGGAGGGAAGGTCTGATGGCCCGCCGGAGCAGGATCGCGGCGAACGAACGCCGCAAGCTGGTGGTCGCGTGCTACGCGGCTCGCCGGGCCGCCCTGCGGGCGCTCATCGGCCACCCGTCCACCGCGCCGGCCGACGGGGAGGCGGCGGCACGGTAGCTACGCCGCCGGCCGCGGGGTCACGTCCGTGCGATCGGGCGGCCGCGGGGTCACGTCCGTGCGTTCGTTCGGCCGGCCGGCCGCGGGTCACGTCGGTGCGTTCGGCCACTCGCGGATCCGCCTCCGCCCGGAGGCCGACGCGGGCCCCTCCCGGGCGTCCGCCGGTCCTCCCGATAGAACGCGGGGCCAACCCCTGGGCCCGTTACCCCGGGCCCCGCGCCCCCCGGGTGCCACTTGGCCCCGGAGCTCGCCCCCAGAAGCCCGCGCCCGCAGCCCCTGCCCCGCGGCTCGTGCCCCGAGGCCCACGGGCCGCGCCCCGAGGCCCCCACCGGGGGACCTGCCCCCGGCGGGCCCGGGCCTACGGGCCGCCGAGGCCGCCCGGCCGGAGGCCCAACCCGCAGCACCGCACCGCCCGCAGTCGAAAACGCCCCGCCCCACCCTTCTCCCGTTCACCGGGCTGCGCCCGGACCCCGGGCGCAGCCCTGCCTCCCCCTCCATGCCCCGGCCGACACCACGGCCCGCGCCCCGGCGCCGGGGCCGGAACCCAGCCGGACGACGTCCGGCCCTAGTAGCCCGGCACCGGGGCCACGGCCCAGCGGCCCGAGGCCAGGGCGACAGCCCGAGGCGGGTCCGGGCGCAGCCCGAGGCGGGTCCGGGCGCAGCCCGAGGCGGGTCCGGGCGCAGCCCGAGGCGGGTCCGGGCGCAGCCCGAGGCGGGTCCGGGCGCAGCCCGAGGCGGGTCCGGGCGCAGCCCGAGGCGGGTCCGGGCGCAGCCCGAGGCGGGTCCGGGCGCAGCCCGG